>JARLIH010000022.1 GCA_031291845.1 Isosphaeraceae bacterium
CTCCCGCATTCTTGCTGGCAAAGGCCGACTCCGCAGCGCCATACTTCAGAAAATTGCCGGCCATCCAATGGTATTCGCCCGACCCGGTCAGATTCTCGACAGCTTCGCCGAAATTCCGGCGGTGCAGCTTGGCCCCGCCCTCGCCCGAGGAGCCGATGAAGGCGATCGCGAAGCGCGGGTCGTACGCCATCGCGACCAGCGCTGCCTTGCCATAGCGGGAAAGTCCTTCGATGCCGACATGCTTGGCGTCAACGGCCTTGTCGGTCTCGAAGTAATCGAGCGCGCGGCTGGCGCCCCAGGCCCAGGCGCGTAAGGCACCCCAATCGTCCGGCTTGCGGGTTTGGCCCTTGTTGCAGAGGCCGATGATGCCCTTGGTCAGCCCCGCGCCGTTGTCGGCCTGGATGCTGTTGGGGACGATGATCGCGTAGCCCCAGCCCTTCGCGAGGACCTGTTGCTGCCAAGACGGCCCTCCGCCGCCGAAGCCCCCCGGGGGGCCGCCCTTGGGCGTGAACCCCTTGCCCGAGGGGCCGCCCGGTCGCGGCCCGAAACCGCCGAAGCCGAAGCCAAACTCCATCATCACCGGCCCCGGCCCCTTGGCGCCGGCCGGCGTCGTCAGCGTGAGTTGGATGTCGACCTTGATCTGCGGGCACCGCGAATTCTCGACGTGGCCGAGCAGCCTCTTGGTGATGACCGGCACCTCGCCGACCTTCTCCTCGGTCGTGCCGGTGACCTCCCAACTGACCTTGGGCACGTCCCTGGGGACGCGGCCGTAGACCTCGCGGTCGAAGTCCTCGACGATTTCCGGGCGACGCTTGGCCCACCATTGCTCGGGGCTCGTGACCTTCTCACCGTTCTTGAGCGTCAGTGGGTCGGGGAGGTTCGGGTAGGGGTTCGCCTTCGATTCATCATAGTTTGCGGCGTTGGGCGCGTTGCGGTTCATGCCGTTCGCGCCCTCGCGGAGCGACTTGATCCCGAGCGCCTCCATCATCAGCTTGTGGTCCTGCTGGGCCGTCAGTTGAAGCGGGGCGGGGTCGGTTGCGTTCGTCTCCTGGGCGGCTACGGGCATTGCGAGCGCGGACAGCGAGGCGGCGAGGATTAACCTGGTCATGGGAGAGACCCCTGGGACGGTGAGGAGAACGTGGGGTAGTAGGGAGCATATACGGCTCGCGGGCGAAACGCTCGGCCCTCTTGTGCGTCGGAGGGCATCAGGCCAGGATCGCCTTGTGGACGGTTCCCTTGACATCGGTCAACCGCATGTCGCGCCCGGCGTAACGGTAGGTCAGGCGCTGGTGATCGAGCCCGAGGAGGTGGAGGATCGTGGCGTGCAGGTCGTGGACGTGCATCGGGTGCTCGACCGCCTCGTAGCCGAGTTCGTCGGTCTGCCCATACGCGATCCCGGGCTTCACGCCGCCGCCGGCCAGCCAGAGGGTGAACCCCTTGTTGTTGTGGTCGCGGCCGTCGGCGTTCTGCCCATGCGGCGTGCGGCCGAACTCGCCGCCCCAGATCACGAGCGTGTCGTCGAGGAGTCCGCGCTCTCGAAGGTCGGTCAGCAGGCCGGCGATCGGCCGGTCGACGGCCCGCGCATTGCGGGTGTGCCCGGCCTTCAGGCCCCGGTGCTGATCCCAGTCGCCGTGCGTCAGCTCGACGAAGCGGACGCCGGCTTCGACGAAGCGCCGCGCGAGCAAGCACTGGCGGCCGAAGTCGGCGGTCGATGGGTCGTCGAGGCCGTACAGACTCTTCGTCGCGGCCGACTCCCCCGCGAGGTCCATGACGCCCGGGACCTTGCCCTGCATGCGGAAGGCGAGCTCGTAGGACTCGATGACTCCCTCGACGCCGGGGTGGACGCGCTCGCGTTCAATCATGTCGCGGTTGTTTGCCTGGATGAGGTCAAGCTGAAGCCGCTGGGCCTCGGCGTTGAGCCTCGGGTTCTTGATATTGCCGATCCGAGCCTGAGCGATGGGCTGTCCTTCGTTGCCGATGCGGGTCGCCTGGCAAGCCGCAGGGAGGAACGCACTGCCGTAGTTCTGGGCGCCGCCGTTGCGCCCGGTTGGCTTGATCGCGATGAAGCCGGGGAGGTCGGCGCTCTCGGTTCCGAGGCCGTAGAGGGTCCACGCCCCGAGCGAGGGCCGGATGAACTGCGAGCTGCCTGTGTGCAGCATCAGATAGGCTTCGGGGTGGGCCGGAAGGTCGGTGTACATGCTGCGGATCACACACAACTCGTCGGCGTGTGCGCCGACCTCGGGGAACAGCTCGGAGACCCACAGCCCGCTCTCGCCGCGTCTCTGGAACTTCCAGGGCGAGCCCTTCAGCTTGGCGCCCGGGATGCGGCCCGGCCGGTCTGAGGCCTTGCCGTCGGCCGAGGCGAGCTCGGGCTTGTAGTCGAACGTATCGACGTGCGATGGTGCCCCGCTCATGCAGAGGAAGATCACTCGGCTGGCGCGAGCCGGGAAGTGGGGCGCCTTGGGGGCGAGCGGCGAGTCCTTCGAACCGGCACCTGCCGCCATCGACGACAGGCCGGCGAACGCAAGGTAGCCGAAACCGGACGAGACTCCCCTCAACAGGTCGCGACGTGAGAGCCCGCGGGCATTCATCGGATCGATCCTCCAAGGTGGTCGGGTAGGCTCGCGGTCAGTCAATCCCGATAGCGGAATTCGGCGCCGGCGAGGAGAGTCTGGCAGAACGCCGCCCAGGCCCCGCGTGCCGGGTCCGTTCCTTCCACGCGTGCGGCGAACTCGCGGAGGAAGGTGAGGGCGCGGTCCCGCTCCGCGGCCGTCGGCCCCCGCGAGAGGGCGATCCGGTATGCCCAATCGACCCGGTGGGACTGGTCAGCCTCGCTGGCGCGGACCCGATCGGCGAGTGCCTCGGCCTGACGGATCACGAGCGGTCCATTCAGGAAGTAGAGTGCCTGCGCTGGGCCGGTCGTCGTGGCGCGTTCGCCCGTCACGAGGCTCGGGTCGGCGAAATCGAAGAGGGCAAGCGACTCGAGCACCTGATCGCGGACGACGGGCAAGTAGACCGAGCGGTGTGGATCCGAGGCGTCCAAACCTTCGACGCGGACGAAGAACGCGAGTCCCTCCCCCACACGTGCCACCGCCGACCCGATCGGCGGCTCGATCGCGAGCCGGCCCCCCACGAACAGGAGGGCATCGCGCACGGCCTCGGCGTCCAGGCGGCGCTTGCTCATCCGCCAGACGAGGGCGTTGTCGGGGTCCGCCTCGAAGTTCCGGGGATCGTGGGCCGAGTCGAGCCCGTAGGCCCGGCTGAGCACGATCCGGCGGATGAGCCGCTTCGTCGACCAGCCGTCATTCATGAAATCGACGGCCAAGGTGTCGAGGAGCTCCGGGTGACTCGGCCGTGCGCCGGCGGCGCCGAAGTTGTCCGGCGTCGGTACGAGTCCTCGGCCGAAGAGGTGCAGCCAGACCCGGTTGACCATCACTCGGGCGGTCAGCGGGTTCGAGAGCGAGGCGAGCCGGTCCGCCAGTTCGCGACGGCCGCTCCCCTCGGCAATTGGCGCGGTTCCTTCTTCACAAATCACTCGAAAGAGCGCTCGGGGCACGACCGCGCCGGGCTGGTCGAGTTCCCCGCGCACGTAGAGCGGGCTGTCGATCGTCTCGTCACGCTCGCGGACCCCCATCGCGAACGCGCGGGGTGGGCCGCCGGGGCGGTCGAGGAGCAGGCGATAGCGGAGCGTCGCCAGCATCGAGTTGGCTCGCCGTAGACGGTCCCGATTCGCCTCGCCGGGGGGAATTGCATCGCGCTCGCGGACCAGGCTGGCGAGGCGCTCCTCCATCGCGGCCCTCTGCTCGGACGTGAGTGCGGGGACCGCCGAGGGAAGCTTCGCGCCGGCGGGAAGCTCGATCAGGGGCGACGCGTTGAAGTTCGGGAAGACCCCCGCCAGCGTGCCGGAGCAGGTCTGCGTGCTGCGGAAGATGCCCGAGAGGGCGTAATAGTCACGCTGGGGAATCGGGTCCATTTTGTGATCGTGGCAGCGGGCGCACGCGACCGTGAGGCCGAGGAAGGCGCGCGTGGTCGCTTCAATCTGCTCATCGATAACATCGAGGACGAACTGCCCGCGGTTCTCGCCGTCGTGGGCCTTGCTGCCAAGGGCGAGGAACCCGGTCGCGATGATCTGATCGGCCCGCTGGCGGTCGTCGGCGGCGGGGAGGAGATCACCCGCGACCTGCTCGCGGACGAACTGGTCGTACGACTTGTCGGCGTTGAATGCAGCGATCGTCCAGTCGCGATAGCGCCAGGCCTGGGGGTACGTAAAGTTCGTCTTGCCGCTCGACTCGGCGTAGCGGGCCACGTCGAGCCAGTGCCTCCCCCAGCGCTCGCCGAAGCGGGGCGAGGCAAGCAGGCGGTCGACGAGCTTCGAAAGCGCGTCGGGCGAGTCGTTCGCGAGGAAGGCGTCCAGCTCCTCCGGCGTGGGCGGGAGGCCGATGAGGTCGAGCGTCACCCGGCGGAGGAGCCTCGCACGATCGGCGTCGGCGACCGGGGCGAGCCCCCGGGCTTCGAGCGCGGCGAGGAGGAAACGGTCGATGTCGCCTCGCGGCCAGTCCGTCCTCCTGACCGAGGGGGGGGCAGACGCTTTCGGCGGCCGGAACGACCAGAACTCCCGCCCTTTCGCGACATCGATCGAAGGACGTGCCGCGGAGGCGGCCGGCCCAGTCCGCGGGTCGGGCGCGCCCATCGTGATCCAGGCCTCGAAGTCGGCGACGACTGCGTCCGGGAGCTTGGCCTTGGGAGGCATCCGGAGTTCGTCGTCGCGGTAGCGGATCGCGCGGAGGAGCCGGCTCTCGTCAGGTTGGCCGGGCACGATCGCGGGGCCGGAGTCGCCGCCGAGGCGGAGTCCGTCGCGGGTGTCGAGCTGGAGCCCACCCCGCAGCTTCTCGGCGTTGCTCGCGTGGCACTTGCCGCAGTGGGTGACCAGCACGGGCCGTATCTTCGTCTCGAAGAATTGCTCCTGCTCGGGGGTGATGGCGACATCGGGAGGCGCCGCGCCCGGCGGCTTCCCGTGGCGTGCGTCCGGCTTGGCGGGGGCGCCGCCGGGCCGCTGCGGAAACGACTTGCGGTATTCCGCCAGCGAGAGGAACCCGTCGCGATCCGCGTCGAGCCGGCGGAACATCGGCTCGATCGTTGCTGCCGCATTCTTCATGCGAGGCGCGCTGCGCAGGAATTCGCGGTACTCGTCGAGCGAGAGCCGGCCGTCGAGGTCGGCATCGCCCAGCATGAAGATCCGCTCGGGGTCGAAGGCCGGGAACCGCTGGGCCTGCGTCTGAGCCTGCGATGGGGCCGCCAGGAGCAGTATGACTACCGGCAGCATTCGCGCAGAGAATCCCGTCATCAGAGGACTCCTCACTCAATCAATTCGTCATAGATTGCATGAAATCCACCATCTTGTGGGTACAACCGGGGATGCTACGTTTCATGCACCCTGCGAAGAGGGGTCGTGCCGGTCCGGGGGCGGGTCACTCATCGGAATTCCCCGAGGATTTCTCATCGTCTGACGACTCGGCGCCGCCGCCGGTGTCATGCGGTCCATCGCCTCCTCCCCGATCGTTCGGTCCGGCGGCGGTGGAGCCGGATGACTGAGAGGGAGGCCGGAAGCGGCTCGCGATCAGCCGGTCGATGTCGCGGAAGTCGACCGACCCGTCTCCGTCCGTGTCGGCCTTGCGCACCAGCCGGGCCGCCTCGTCCGGCGTGAGGTGGCCGTCGCGATTCTCGTCGGCCGCGACGACGACGTGGAAGCCCGACGACCAGCCGGCGCCGGGAAAACTCCAAGGTGGCGGCAGTGTGCCCCGACCCGGGCCGCCTGAGGGCCGTCTCGCAAATGCAAGAGGATTCACCGCCGATCCGTAAGTCTGGTGCGTTGCCGTGTACTCGATGTAGCCCGCGCCTACAGCCATGCACAAGGCGCCCGCGGCGAGGGCCAGGCCGCCGACGAATGTCGGCGAGGGACTCCACTTCGTGCGGCCGAGCGCGTAGAGACCCGCCATGACGATGGCGGTCACCGCCACGATCAGCAGTGCCCCGATCAGTTCTTCCGGCGAGCGGTTGAGGATCGCATCGGACATCGATTCGAGAAATCTCATGGGATTCGCAACCTCCGGCGGCTGACGGAACGGAAATCTCCCGCGCGGGTGGCGAGGGACGGCGTGCCGTCATCGATCGGTTCGGATCTCCCTGCTGGGATCCAAAGACCGAAGGTAAGCCACGAGGTCGGCCAGCCCCTCGGGAGTCAGGTTCGCGACGATCCCTTCCGGCATGACCGACGTCTCCTGCCTCCGCCGCTCCTCGATGTCCGACCGCTTCAGCTCGCGCAAGGCGCCCGACGACTCGCGGACCTGCACGGTCGAGGCCCCCTCGCTGACGACGAAGCCCGTGAAGACCCGGCCGTCCGCCATCGCGAAGCTGTAGGCCTCGTACCCCTGGGCGATCTTCACGCTGGGCCTCAGCATCGACTCCACGAGCTCGGCGGGGCTGTAGCGCTTGCCGATGTCCACCAGGTGCGGCCCCTTGGGCGTCTGGCCGTCGGCGTCGGTGTGGCAGGCGCGGCACGATTGCCCGGCGAAGAGCGATTTGCCGCGCTCCGCGCTCCCTTTTGCCTGGAGCACTCGCCTCGCAGCGGCCTCGTAGGGCATGTTGCCGATCTGGTCCGCGTTCTTCGGGTCGGCTTTCGCGATGATGACGCGAACCTCCTCCTCGGCCTTCGCACGGTCGGCCATTGCGTCGGCCGGTAGTCCCTTCAGGCGGACACGCCGCCGGGCCATTTCACCGCGGAGAAACGTTGTAGTCTCGGCGTCGCCGTCGAGGACGGCGGCCTTGAGGACCGAGGCGATCCGCCCGCTGCTCTCCCATTCCCGCGGGTCGAAGTACGGCCCGGTTGTGTCGGGCCGGATGCCCCACCAGCTTCCGTCGTAATCGGCCTCGCGGTGATAGAGACGCACCAGCGTGGCCAGGATGTCGCGGCGTGCCTGGGGGGAACGCGCCGTGGACAGCTTCTTGATGACCCCCTCGACGGCCTTCGGATCGTGCATCGACCGCAGGGCGCGGAGGGCTCCGTCGCGATGCGGTCCGTCGACCGCGTCGAGGCACGCGTCGATCGCGCGGAGCGAGACCAGGGCCCGCAGGGCCAGGTGCGGCACGGCCCGGTCCGGGTCGGGCTGGGCGTTCACCGGGCTCGTCGTCGGCATTGGCGAGCCCTCGGGGCGTGCGGTCAAGGGGATGATTCCGGGGGCCGCCCCGACGTCTCCCAAGCGCCCGAGGGCGATCAAAGCCTGCGCCCGGACGCGGGGCGAGGGATCGGCCAGCGCTGCGCGGAACGGCGCGGCCTCGACGCCGTCTCGCTCCGTCTTGCGGTCGGCCAGCGCCCGGAGCGCGAACTCGCGCACCGCCTCGTCGCCCGCGAGCTTGCGCAGCACGCCGTGCGATCCGCTGCCGTCGATCTGCTTCAACGCGAACAGGGCCGCGACTCGCCCGTAGAGGGGCTTGGAGACGTCCGATGCGAGACCCGTGAGGGCTCGGGTCGTCTCCGGCGACGGACCGCGGCGCAGGATCTCGCGCTGACAGTGGAAGCGCGCGGCCGCATTGGCGCCGCATAAGCCGTCGATCAATTCGGCCGGCGCGAGTCTCTTTGGATCACCGGGTGAGGCCGGGCTCCAGCCAGGGGGCGCGACGCACGCGAGGAAGCCGACCTGGGGGCCGACGTAGACGGCCGCCTCGCCCCCGCGCCAGCTTGCCACGTAGAGCCGGCCGTCTGCGCCGATGTCCATGCCGGTCGGCCGGGGAATGGTCAGGAAGACGGTCTGATCGGCGCGGAAGCTCGCCCCGGCCGGCTTCAATTCGTGCCGGTAGACCTCGCTCCGGCCCCAGTCACCCGTGAGGAGGGCGCCGCGATAGGCTTCGGGCCAGCGCTCGTCGTGCAGCGACAGCGCGCCGGTCCCGCCTCCCTGGCCGTAGGCGCCGAGGGGCGGCATGATCTCGTCAGGGAAGTTGGCGAACCGCTGCGAGTAGCCGTAATCGGCGGTCTGGATCAAGTGGCTCACGCGCACGTCCCAGCCGGCTCCGTCGTTGGTGTTGTCGCGCGTGAAAAGGTTCAGGAAGGGGTCGATCGCAATCGCGAACGGGTTGCGCAGGCCGATGGCGTAGACCTCCAGCTCGCTGCCGTTGGGCCGCACGCGGAGGATGCCGCCCCCGCGCTGGGAGAGCGTTGTGCCGTCCTTTCCTTTCGCGCCGTGGAACCCGTAATCGCCGACGGCGATGTAGATCCAGCCGTCGATCCCCATGCGGATCCCGTTGGTCGTGTGGTCGCCGCCACGCTCGTCGATCAGGCTCGTCGTCAGCCCGTAGACCAGCACGTCCTGTCGATCGGAAGTGCCGTCGCCGTCTTCGTCGCGGAAGACGCTGAGGAACGGCGGATGCAGGACCCAGACCATCCCGTCCTGAGCGATCACGCCACGCGGGTGCTCCATCTTGGCGAAGACGTTCACGCGGTCGGCCTTGCCGTCGCCGTCGTCATCGAGGCAGCGCACGACACGGCCGCCCCCGGGGGTTCGGCCGAGCGAACCCTGCTCGTCGACGGCCACGTACACCGCGCCGTCCGGCGCGACGGACACGGCCACCGGGTAGCCGACCCTCGGCGGCGCCGCGAAGAGGCTCACTTTGAACCCCGGTGGCGCTTTGACGACCTCGCTGATCGTCTGGTCGTCCACCGGTTTGGGCGGGGGACCCCCGCGCGGCGGCCCGAAGTTGAACCTCGGGCGATAACCCTCCTTCTTGCCCGCGAGTTGATCGGCGATGGAACTCGACCGCCGCTCCGCGAATGTCTTCAGGTCGGGGGCCGACGGTGCACCGGGGGGACCGAAGCCGACGGGTGGTTCCGCCCGCTCCGCCCGCGCGGCGGCCTCCCGCGCGAGGGGCGCTCGTGTCGCGCCCTCGATGGCCGCCGAGTCGGCCAGGAGGCGGTCCTTGCGAAAGACGGTCGACGAGAGCTCTTCGACGATCTTGCGATAGGAGGTACGGACGTCCTCGATGGCGAGCAGTCGGTCGGCCAACCGGTTCTCCCCGCCGTAGGGGCGAGAAAGGCTCATGTCCATGAGCTGATCGGCGCTCCCCATCATCAGGAAATTCGCGAAGGCCAGCTCCTGATCGCCGGGGATGAAGATGAACCGGTTCGTGCCGGGGTCCAGGAAGAGCGAGTAGTTGTACGCCAGCGTGAAGAAGCCGTCGGCGTTCGCGACGAGCGCCTGGACGGCCATGAACCGCAGGAATTTGTCGGTGTCGAGATAGGAGGAGATCTCCTCCCGGAACCGTCTGTCGTCGCTCTGCTGGATCAGGCGGGCGAACGCGATGAGGCGCTTCGCCTGGTCAGGCGTTGGCTCGGCCAGGGACTGGTACGGACCCCGATACTTGTCCCAGTCATCGCCGAGGAAGTCGACGCCGCGGAGGCCCTGGGGCCTCAGGAGCAAACCTTGGTCGGTACGGAAGCGATCGGCGAGGAACACCCGATCCACAGGCTCGACGAGGGTATACAGTCCGAGATAGGCCTTGTCGTACCGGCCGGGGACCGTGAGGGTCACCTGTGCGAACGCCGTGCGCGGCGCGGGCACGCCCGCTTCCCGAAAGAGGGCGAAAGCGAGGGCCTCGCGGGCCTTGGTCGGGTCGAGGGCGCCGGCCTGGAGCTCGAGCGCGCGGAGGCCGTGGAAATCGTTGGGGTCGAACCGGTTCAGATCGACTTTCAGGGAGCGCTTCAGGCCGCCGGCGGACGCCATGTAGGAGGCGTTTCCCGAGTAGCGGAGGCCCACCGTCCTGGACGTCTTGCCGCCCGACCTCAACGCCCCGCGCACCCAGGGGAACTCGACGCCGAACAGATTGCGCTCGCTCTCTCGCTCACCCGGCCGCTTCGGCCGAGGCGCGGCCGGTGGGCCACCCGGGCCGCCCGCGGGCATCGGCGGTTGCATGGCCTGGTATTCTTCCGCTGTGATCTCAATGTCCAGGGTCACGACCTTGGTCAGGCCGAAAAGATCCTCACGGGTCGCCTCTCCCCCCGCGAGTCCGTCCTTCGCGGCGCATGTGGTCCGAGCCGTCGGACCGGCGAGAAGCATCGCGGAGCAGGCGAACGTTGCCGCTACGGCCAGGGCTCTTCGACGCATGGTGTTACCTCACAAGGTCAAGCGATGGAACGAGCGCTGGGTCTTCCGGAGGGCCGTGACGCACCGCGGCGCGACTCTGCGGCCGTCGACACACCCTATCTGAAGAGATGCGATGCGACGGTTTATGTCGCGCGGCCGCGCCGAATTTTTTCGGCGGGCTGCCGCGACGCGACCGTCGGCGTGCCTCCCAACCTGGCGGTCAGCGAGGCGCTCGCCTCGGGTCGCGTTGCGTCCCGAACCGCGTGGGGAAGGCGCTGAGTGGTCCCCGGATCGGCTCGCCGGCCATCTCCCTCCAGCGTCGCGCTTGCTCCACCGAGAGGATCGAGAGGATGCGGTCTATGGCCTCTGAGCTCCCCGGCTTACCTGCGCCCTCGGGGGCTTTCCCCGATTGCATCTCTCGCAGTTGGCCGAAGAGAATCTCCTCTTCGATGGCGCGGATGCGCTCGCGCTGCTCGGGTGCAAGCCCCAGGGCCTCCACCACGTCCGGCTCGCGGAAGGCCCCCACACCTTCCGACTGGAGGGCGAGCTGCCGCAGCCGGAGTCGCTGCGGCGGCGTGAGAATCGCGTCGACCTCTGCCTCGTTGGCGCGGGCCTGCTCCAGGGCCAGCTTCACGCGGCGGGCGGGGGGAGGCAGCCGGCTGGGATTGCCGAAGGTCTCCATCCACCGCTTCCCGGCGCGGGCCGAGAGTTCGGCCACCTTCGCCCGCTGGCCTTCGTCGAGCCGCAGGTCATCGAGCGCGGTGGGCTGGACCAGCAGGTAGAGCTCGCCCGCGGCGCGAAGCACCGCCAGGTCAGCGAGGATCGTTTCGACGCGTCGCGTGGTGTCCCGCAATTCGGCCTGTGCGTCGGGGTCGCTCCGGCGCTGGTCGATGAACTCACGGTAGTAGGTAAGCGCCGACGCGAGGAGTCGCTTGCGGAGACCTTCCATCCCCGGCCGGTGGGCGAGCTCCTCCTCGCTGACCCGGATCAGCTCGTCGACAGCGCGGCGGGCGAGGCGGAATCGCGCCTCGGCTTCCTCTGCGCGCTGGCGTTCCCGCAGGTACGCCGATTCCGCCCTCCGCTGCTCCACGAGCGTCTTCCCCTGCTCGCGGCGGACGAGGGCGGTGCTGACCAGCGAGGCGGCTGAGAGGAAGATGAGCGCGACGGCGCCGGCCCGCACGAACGATGGGTGCCGGCGCGACCAGGCCCGCAACCGTTCCGTTGCGGTCGGCGGCCGGGCCAGGATCGGCCGTCCGTCGAGAAACCGCTGTAGGTCGTCGGCCATTTCTTGCGCCGCCGCGTAGCGGTCGGCCGGTTCCTTGCGGAGCGCCTTCAGGACGATGGTCTCCAACTCTGCCGGGATCGACGGCTCCAGGGAACGGGGGGACGCGGGCTCCTCGTCCGCGATCTGCCGGATCAAGGTGTTTCGATCGTGCCCGTCGAAGGGGGGGCGGAGCGTGAGCAACTCGTAGAGCGTGGCGCCGAGCGAATAGATGTCGCTACGGTGATCGACGATCCCGCGCCGGGCGAGGGCCTGCTCGGGGCTGGCGTAGCGCAGCGTGCCGAGCATCTCGCCCGTGATCGTGAGCCCGGTGTCCCCCGTGACCTGGGCCAGGCCGAAGTCGGTGACCCAGAGCTGCCCGCGGAGGTCCAGCAGCAGGTTCCCCGGCTTGACGTCGCGATGCACGATCCCGGCCTGATGGGCGTGCTCGAGTGCGAGCGCCGCCTGTCGGCCCAGCCCGGCCACCCGCTCGAAGTACCGCCGGCGGTCCGCGGATCGCTCGCGGGAAATCGTCGTGGCGGCGGATGTTGCTGCGCCCCTAGGCTGCCCCTCGGCGCATGCGGGTGCTGCCTCGGTGATATCCGCGCGGTCTCGCTGCTCCTCGCGAAGACCCCGCAATTCTCCGATCAGTGCGGCGAGGCTTTGCCCGTCGATGAACTGCATCGCGTAATAGTGGACGCCCCGCTCGCAGCCGACCGCGTGCACCGGCACGATCTTCTCGTGCTGCACGTGGGCCGCCGCGAGGGCCTCCGTTTTGAAGCGCTGGAGGCGCCGAGAGTCGATGGCCGCGGCGAACGGGAGGACCTTCAGCGCGACGCGCCTTCGCAACGAGATCTGCTCGGCCTCGTAGACGACCCCCATCCCGCCCCGGCCCACCTCGCGCAGGAGGCGAAAGTCGCCCAGCTCGCCGAGGCCCGCGGGGGGATCTTCTGGTGTCTCACGGGACGTGCCGATCGGGCTGTGAGCGTCGCTCCGTCTCGCAGCGCGGTGGGGCGCAGTGAGGCGGGCCACCTCGTCGTGGCCGTTGAGGAACGCCTCCAGGTCGGGCCGGAGGTCGGGGTGCGCCGCCAAGAGCTGGGCGCGGTCGGGTTCGCACCCCTGCTCGAGCGCTTCGACGTAGGCCAGGAGGACCCGATTCCGCTGGTCCTCATGGTCGGGGTCGTCGTTCGGGTCATGTGCCATCGACCGACTCCCCCGGGTCGCGGAGCAACTCGCGAAGCCGCTTCAGCCCGCGGAAGAGGAGGCCGACGGCGGCCGGGCGCGTGCGGCCGATGATCTCGGCAACCTCGGCGACCGCGAGCCCCTCCAGGTAGTGCAGCTCCACGACCCGCCGCTGGTCCTCCGGCAGTCCGGCGAGAGCCTGGGCGAGCCGCAGGAACTCCTCGCCGCGGACAGCCCGCTCGCTCGGAGAGGTCTGGTCGGCCGCGAGCAGGGCATCGAGCCGGTACGCCGATCGCTCCAGCTCGGCCTCGAGGGATTGTTCCCGCCCGGCATCGCGCGCCTGCGCGTCAAATCGTCGGGCCGCGGCCGCCAGCGTGTTCGCGAGGATGGCGCGGAGCCAGGCCAGCCGCTCGCTTTCGGTCCGGCCCCGAAACTGGTCCTGCCTCTCGTGGGCCTGCAAGATCGCCTGCTGGACAACGTCGGAGGCGTCCAGCTTCGCGCGCAGGCGGCCGCCCACCTGGAGCCGGACCAGCAGCAAGAGGTAATCGCGGTGGTCCTCGATCGGGCACAGGTCGTCGCGGGTGGTCGGTCGCATCGTTGCACACCCTCGATACCCGTCGATAGGGCATTTCGCCCAGCACGTCGGCCGTGCTTTATGGTACGGCAACGCCGCCCCGCGCCGATAGCTCCCCGGGCCAAGGACGCCCATCCATCTGGACGACGTCTGACTTTCTGGCTGAAGTGAAAACTCAAATTGAACGGTGCGGCTTTGACCCAAACGTCACAACCTCGGCAGTCACCTATTATTTGCCCTGCCTGGTTGTGCAAGTTATGGGATCTAAAGGCTCTTGTCGTTTTCAGGCGAGCACTCGAGTAAATCGGTGAGGCAATCGCATTGTGGACGAATCTGATCGAGTGGGCGCACCGCGCGATGCAAGAGACGCGCGAGCGCGGATGAGCCGATCTGGCGGCGTCGACCGCGGGTGGACGTCAGAAAGAACTCAGGAGCTCCCCCCCGTCCCCGATGCGAGCAATCGGCGCAGCTCGCTCAGCGGCCGGGTGTTCAGGACATCGGTTTTTTCCAGCCAGCCTCGGCGGGCCTGGCCGATGCCGAACCGCAGGTTGTCGAGGTCGTGGATACTGTGGGCATCCGAGTCGATGCTCACGAGCACGCCCTCGTCCTTGGCCATCCGGCAATGCAGGTCGTTCAGGTCCAGCCGCTCGGGGTGAGCGTCAAGCTCCACGAAACATCCTCGCTTTCGCGCGTGGCGCAACACCTGGGGAAGGTCGACGTCGTACGGCTCGCGCGTCGGGATCAGGCGGCCGGTGGGATGGCCCAGGATGCTGAAATGAGGCCGGTCCATCGCCTTGAGCAGGCGAGTCGTCTGCCTCTGTTTGGACAGGCCGAAGTGGCTGTGAATCGAGCCGATCACCAGATCAAGCCGCGCGAGCACCTCGTCGGGCAAGTCGAGGCGGCCGTCCTCCAGGATGTCCACTTCGATCCCTTTCAGCACGGTCAGACCTTCGAGCTCCCGATTCAGGCGATCGATCTCGTCGACTTGCGCCAGGAGCCGTTCAGGGTCGAGGCCGTGCACCATGCGGACGCGCTGGGAGTGATCGGTCACCGCGAGGTATTCAAAACCCCGCCGTTGGGCCTCCGTGGCCATCTCGCGCAGGGTATTGCGGCCGTCGGTGGCCGTGGTGTGGCTATGCAGGTCGCCCCGGAGGTCGGCCAGCTCGACCAGTCGCGGGAGCCGGCCGGCCTGCGCGGCTACGACCTCGCCACGGTCCTCGCGGAGTTCGGGGGGGATCCAGGGCAGCCCGACGCTCGCGAAGACCGATTCCTCGGTTGTCCCCGCGATTCGTTGCCCGTCGCGGAACACGCCGTACTCGTTGATCTTGAGGCCCGCCTGCTGGCCGAGCTGGCGGATGGCGATGTTGTGCGGCTTGCTGCCGGTAAAATAATGAAGGGCGGCCCCGTAGCTCGCCTTTCTCACCACGCGCAGGTCGACCTGGAGCCCGGAGCGGAGCACGACCGTGGCGCGGGTGGTGCCGCGCGCGAGGACGCGCGCGATCTCATCGTAGGACGCGAAGCGCTCAATCACCGGACTGCTGGGAACGGCGGTGGCCAGAATGTCGATGTCGCCGACCGTTTCCTTGCAGCGGCGATAGCTGCCGGCTACCACCACCGCGTCGACACCAGGCGTGGCTTGGAGGTAGGCCACCAGCGGCTCGGCATATTGCGCGGCGATGGCCAGCGACAGTCGCGTTCCGCTGCGCGCCTTGGCGGCAAGGGCCTGGAGGATGTTCTGCTCGGTCTTCTCGCCGAACCCGGCCAGCCGCCGGATCCGCCCGCCCCGCGCAGCACGTGCCAGTTGGTCGATCGTGCGGATGTTCAACTCACGATTCAGCGTTCGGACCCGTTTCGGACCAAGTCCCGGGACGGTCATCAGTTTGACGAGGGCCGGCGAGGTGTGCGTGCGCAACGCGCGCAGGAGCGAGCAGCTTCCGGTCTGTGCGATCTCGCGGATCTTGCCCGCGAGATCCTCGCCGATGCCGGGCAGCTCGGCGAGGTCCTCGCCGGCCTGGATCATGGTCCCGACGTCCTTGCGCAGATCGCTCACGACGCGCGCGGCGGTGCGGTACGCCCGCACGCGGAACGGGTTGGCCTCCTCGAGCTCCAGCAAGTCGGCGGCCTCGTTGAAGACCGCCGCAATGTCGGCGTTGTGCAGGGGCATCGCGCTCCGAGCTCCGGTGCAGCCGGTCGGTCCTACCCGATGTGGCCGTGCCGTCCCACGGGCCGGACGGTGCTCGCCTGCGGGCCCTTGTCCCCTTCTTCTTCCACGAAAGCGACCTCGACCCCGACCGCGAGCTGTTTGAAGCCGCCGTCCAGAACGCTGTTCTGGTGGAAGTAGACCTCGCGGCCGTCGGGCGTTTCGAGGAACCCGTACCCGGCCTCCGGGAAGAGCCGGGCGACGCGGCCGTGGGGTTGCGGCTCGTGGGCCTTCACGTGACCACGCTGCAGCCGTACGAAGTCCTCTAACTGCCGTCGCGCCTCGTCGAACGCATCGCGAATCGCGATGCCGATGTCACGGTAGTCAGCGTCGTCGCCCGGCTCGCGCTTGACGACGATCTCCTGGCCGGGAACCTTCAGGTCAATGCGCACCTGATACAAGTTACCCTCCTTGTGGTGCCGGTGCGGGAGGTCGACGACCACGCGGCCGCTCATGATCCGGTCGGAGAAGTCTTCCAGCCGCTCGGCCTCGGTGCGGACCTTGTCCTCGATCTCGTCCGAGTGGTCCATGTTGTGGAAGGTGACCTGCAGGGGGATTTTCATGATCGTCTCTCGCTCACGATTTTCGGCGACTCGGTTCACCTGCGGTTCCCCGCGCCGCCATTGGGGAATCCGTCTAACTCCCATCACGTCGATGCAGAATCTTATATTGCCTCGAAATGCCTGCCATTGCCGTCAACAGTTACCGGCTTTGGATGGTCTGACTGGGGAATCGCCACGCCGGACGGCTTGTGCAGCACAACCGCGAAGTTCAAGACGTCCATCGAGGCGAGGTTCCGCGCTTTCGTGATCACGTCGGGCATCGTCTCGGCTCCTCGGAAGTGCCGTCGGAGAGTTGAGGCACCGGCTCCTGACCCGGGGCGGTCGAATGCAGCTCCGTCGGAATAAGCTCCGCCTGCATGAGCAGGCGGGTTGCGCGGCGGACGTTGTCGACGGCCTTCGCCGCCGCCTGGCGGAGTTGGGCGCGCGTCCTCGCAAGTTTGGCGATGCCTTGTTCCTGGGCCTTCATCGCCGTCGCCACCCGCGCGACGACCTCCGGATCGTCCATCCTCGGTAGGATCGCTTCTTCCGTGAGCCCGCGTTCGGCCGCGTAGTTCGCTAGCTCGTAAGCGGCCGCGAGCGTCATCTCATCGGTGATTGCGCTCGCCCGTACGTCGAGAGCGCCGCGGAAGACGCCGGGGAACGCCAGCGTGTTATTCACCTGATTGGGGAAGTCGCTCCGTCCCGTGCCCACGATTCGGGCCCCAGCGCTCCTGGCGACGTCAGGCCAGATCTCGGGGATCGGGTTGGCGCACGCGAAGACGATGGCGTTGCCAGCCATGCTCGAAATCCATTCGGGCTTGATCACATTCGGGTCGGACTTCGCGAAAGCAATACACACATCGGCCTCCCGCAATGCCTCGGCGATCCCTCCTTCGAGGGCCTCTGCATTCGTCTCGACGCAGATCCGCCACTTCTCGGCGAACTCGTGCTGCTGCGCGTCGATGTCGTGTCGGTGTCGGTGCAGCGTTCCCTTGCTGTCGCAGGCGACCATCCTTGCCGGATCGGCCCCGGCGGCCCTGAGCAGGCGGAAGGTGGCCACGCCCGCGGCTCCGACGCCGACGAGCGCGATCTTCACGCGACGGATCGATTTATCCGCGATCCGAAGTGCACCCAGGAGGCCGGCGAGGACCACCATGGCCGAGCCCTGCTGATCGTCGTGCCAGACGGGGATGTCGAGCTCCGAGCGCAAGGCTTCGAGGATGCGGAAGCACTTGGGCTGGGCGATGTCTTCGAGGTTGATTCCGCCGAAAGACGGGGCCAGGAGCCTGACCGTGCGGACGAATTCCGCCGGGTCCTTCGTTCCCAGGCAAAGTGGCACGGCATCCACGCCTCCCAGGTACTTGAAAAGTAGGGCCTTTCCCTCCATCACCGGCAGGGCGGCCGCGGGGCCGATGTCGCCCAGGCCCAGGACCCGCGTGCCGTCGGAGATGATGGCGATGGAGTTTCCCTTGTTCGTGTACTCATACGCCATGTCCGGCTCGGCCTGGATGGCCCGGCACGGCGCGGCCACGCCGGGGGTATACCAGACGGCGAAGTCGCGGAAGTCGCGAATGGCGCACTTGGGCAGGAGCTGCACCTTTCCCCGCGCGAGTGCATGCCGTCGCAGCGCCTCTGCGGCGGAGTTCTCGACCTGCGATCGCGCTGACGGCTCGCTGGTGGACATGATAATCCTCGGGATTGTCCCTCGATCGGGTCGTCACGCCCCCCTGGGGGCCCGGGCTTCGACGGTCGCGGGAAACTCGGGCAGCGGGACGCGCACGAGCGGCGCGGCGCACCGGAGCACGGCTTCCGCCACGCGTCCGTCCCGGAGCCGCGCCGACGGAGTGCGAGAAGGCGGACGTTCAGGCCGTGCGGGGAAATCGCGTTGCATCGCACCATCTCCGAGGTCCTGCGCCGGGAAGCCCCCCGGTCGGAACGCTGGGAGCGGCAGCCGTAACCGCGAGACGTTGGGCGGAGAATTTCCCGATCATCCGGCCATCGGAGGAAAGGGCCACAAAAAAACCCGCCGATGCGACCTATCGCACCGCCGGGCCATCGCAGCCATCTTGTGTTGCCCCTCGCGAGCAAGCGTTAGTTACGGTACGAAACGAATCAAGGTGTGTCAAGATCCCGGCCAATTCGGCCAGGACGATTGCAAAGTCGCATCGCAAGGGTCTTCCGCGCGTTGGGTGGCACGCCCGGTCGGTCCTCAGTCAACTTTGCAATCGTCCTACCAATCTGGAAAACAACTAGGCAAGGATCTCCTTGACGACATTTCCGTAGACGTCGGTCAGGCGGTAGTCACGCCCATGTTGGCGGAACGTCAACCGCTGATGATCGAGACCCAGGAGGTGCAGCATCGTCGCGTGCAGGTCGTGCAGGTGGACTTTGCCCGCGATCGGACGGAAACCGAAGTCGTCGGTTTCGCCGTAAGAGAGTCCCGCCTTCACGCCACCGCCGGCCAGGATCGTGCAGAAGCTATCGGGCTGGTGTTCGCGGCCGTGTGTGGCGATCGGCGAGGTGCCCGAGAGGTCCTGGCTCCAGGGGGTACGGCCGAACTCGCCGCTCCAGACGACCAGCGTCTCGTCGAGCAGGCCACGCGCTTTCAGGTCCTGGATCAAACCAGCGACCGGCTTGTCGGACGCCGCGCAGGTCTTCGGCAACTCGCCGCGGATGTTGCCATGATGGTCCCAGCCGCCCATCGTCACCTGCACGAAGCGCACGCCCGCCTCGCTCAGCCGGCGAGCCAGCAGGCACGCGCGGCCGTTGTGGTCGGTCGCGGGCTCGCCGATGCCGTAGAGTTGATGCACCAGATTCGTTTCGCCTGATAGGTCGACCAGCTTCGGCGTCTCCGCCTGCATGCGAAACGCCAGCTCAAATGACTCGATCATGCCGTCCATCTGCCGGTCGGCGTCGACCCGCTCCGACAGCCCCCGGTTCAGCCGCTGCACCATGTCGAGCCGCCTGCGCTGACGACCTGCGCTGGATTCGGGGTCGAGCAGATACTTGATCGGCGAGTCCGTCCCCGTCCTGGGAACGACGACCGGCGTGCCTTGATGTGCGGCCGGCAGGAAGCCCGAACCGTAGGTGCGCACGTCGGAGAACGGATGAATCGCGATGAAGCTCGGCAGGTTCTGGTTTTCGGTGCCGAGGCCATAGCTGACCCACGCCCCCATCGACGGCCGCACGTCGACCGATGCCCCCGTGTAAAGTTGCAGCGTCGCGGGGGCGTGCGCCTCGTTGTCGGCATGAACGGCGCGGAGCATGCAGAGATCGTCGGCGACCCTCGCCAGGTTCGGCATGAGGTCGGAGATCAACATGCCGCACTCGCCACGGGGCCGGATCGGGACGTCGGGTGCGAGCGCCAGGTACTTGTCGACGCCGATCGACACCTCGTGGCCGTCGACAGGCGGACTGATCCTTTCGCCGTGCTTCTTGTAAATCAGGGGCTTGGGGTCGAACAGGTCCGGCTGCGACGGTCCCCCGGACATGAACAGGAAGATCACTCGCTTCGCCCGCGGGCGGAAATGGGGCTGCCGGTCCGCGAGCGGACCCGTTCCGGCCCGCGCAAGCTCTGAGATGATGCCACCCAGAGCGACTGCTCCGAAGCCGCAAGCGGAACGTTGAAGGAGTTGGCGTCGTGAGAGCCGGGTCGGGTTCATGGGAGGGATCCTTTGGCCCAGGGCATCGCCACCTTTGCAGACGATCCGGCGGCTCACGTGCATGCGCCCAGGCCTTTGGGGCGTTTTTGGGAATCCGGTTCGTTACAGTCGCATCAGGAACTCGTTGCTGGCCAGCAGCGAATGACACAGCTCGACCCAGGAGCGCAGCTCGGGCTCGGGGTTCTTCTCGCCGGCGAGCTCGGTCCGCAGCTCGCTCAGGAACGTGCGGGCGTCGCTTGTTTCGGCGTCGGTGATCGGTCGGTTGAACGCGCGGAGCCAGAGGGCTTCGAGACGCGCCTTCTCCTCGTTGGGGCCTTGAACGACGCGCCGGGCGAGGTCGACGGCGCGGTCCTTCATGAACTTCGAATTCATCAGGAAAAGCGCCTGCGTCGGCACGGCGGTGATGCTCCGCTGACCGGCGAACTCGGCCGGCTGCGTGAAGTCGAACACGTTCCGCAGCTCGGCCGGACCGGCCTGGGGCGCAGAGCGGATCACCGGGAGATAGACCGTCCTGACGAACTCCTGCTCGGGACGGAACCGGCCGAGGCGAAAGCTCGGCGGGTTCACTGCCCCCTTTTCGAGGTTGCCGGTGTTCTCGCGATATTCCAGCGGCAGCGACGGGCCACCTGAGCACGCGATCAGCCTCCCCGAGACGGCCAGGAGCGCGTCGCGGAGCGCCTCGGCGTCGAGCCGGCGACGGTTCATCCGCCCGAAGAGCCGGTTGTCGGGATCGGCCGCGGACGTTCTTGCATCGCTCCGGCTGCTCTGGCGATAGGTCCGGCTGAGGACGAGCGAACGGATCAGCCCTTTTTGCGACCAGCCGCCGGAGACGAAGCGGCGCGCGAGATGATCGAGCAGCTCCGGGTGCGACGGCGCCTCGCCGCGCAGGCCGAAGTAGTCGACCGAGCGCACGATCCCTTCGCCGAACAACTTTTGCCAGATGCGATTCACCGCAACACGTGCGGTTAACGGGTTGGCGGGACTGGCAATCCAGCCGGCCAGTTGCCGACGGCCGCTCTCTGCCGGGGGGATCGAGGGGGCGGGCCCCACGCTCGCCGCCCGCAAGTACCCGCGCGGGACGAGGGCGCCGAGCGCGTGGGCATTGCCGCGAATGGTGATCTTCATGTCTGCGGGGTGAGCGAGGTCGCGCACGACGAAGGCCCTCGGTCGCGCCGGGGCGAAGAACTCGGCATGCAGGATCGTGCTATCGAGCTTCGCCAACTGCGCGGCCAGGTCGTTCTGGACGTGCACCAGCGCCGTCCGTGCGGAATCGTCGCCGGGGGCGTTCGCGGGCTTGGCCAGCGCGGCGTCGACTCCTTTTTTCTGCTCGCGGAGATGTTCGCGATCGGCTTTGAGCGCGTCGACGCGTTGTCGATGCCGTTCCTCACGCGCTTCGCGTTCGGTCTGCTGCGCTTCGGTCTCGGGCAGGTCGGCCAGCGCCGGCCAGCTCCAGACACCCCACTCGGCTTTCCGGACCGAGTCGGTGCTATGGAAGATGCCCGCCAGCGCGTAATAGTCGCGCTGGGGGATCGGGTCGAACTTGTGGTCGTGGCACCGAGCGCACGCGATCGTCATGCCGAGGAAAGCGCGTCCCACCTTGTCGACCTGCTGATCCACGACGTCGATCCGCAGCTTGGCCTTGTCCGCCTCGACGACCGCGAGGTCGCCAAGCAGCAGGAACCCAGTCGCCACGAGCTGCCTCGCACGCTGCTCGGCCGATCCGTGCGGGAGCAGATCGCCAGCGATTTGCTCGTGGATGAAGCGATCGTAGGGCACATCGGCGTTGAAGGCGTCGATCACGTAATCGCGGTAGCGCCAGGCATGCTCGGCGAAGATGTCGTTGGCGGTCCCGATCTGATCGGCGTAGCCCACGAGGTCCAGCCAGTGCCGCCCCCAGCGTTCGCCGAAGGCCCGCGAGCCCAGCAGGCGATCGACGACATGCTCATGAGCCCTCGGCGAGGAATCGTCGCGGAATGCCGCGATTTCCTGCGGCGTCGGCGGTAGACCGGTGAGGTCGAGGCTCACGCGCCGGAGCCAGGTGTAGCGGTCGGCGTCGGCCGCCGGCCGTAGTGCGCGTTCTTCGAGCCGAGCGAGGACGTAGCGATCGACGTCGTCGAGCGGCCACGCGGAATCGTGCACGCGCGGCGGGGGCGACTCAGGGCGGATCGGCTGAAACGCCCAGTGATTTCGACCTGTTTCGCCAGCGCCCCCGGCCTGCGACGCGCTGGGCTCCGGCACGCGGGGATCGGCCGCCCCGTCCTTTACCCAGCGTTCGAGCGTGGCGATCGCCGCGGCTGGCAGCTTGCCCTTCGGGGGCATCTCCAAGTCGCCGTAACGCACGGCCTGGATCAGCAAGCTCTCCTCCGGCTTGCCGGGCACGATCGCCGGTCCGGACTCGCCCCCCTGCTCCCATCCGCTCCGCGAGTCGAGTACCAACCCGCCCTTAGCCTTCTTTGTGGCGTGGCTGTGACATTCGAAGCAGTATTGCCTCAAGACGGGCAGCGCCTGGTCGCGAAAGAACCGCTCCGCGGCCGTGTCGGAGGAGGATGGCTCGTCGGCCCGGGCCGGGTTCGCGTCGATCCCCGAGCCGACGATCAGTGGGAGAGCCACCGCAACGATCCACAGCCCGATTCGGTTCGGAAGGTTCATCTCAGCTTGCCCTCTCCCGCTCCGGTATCGCCGTCTCGGGTCTGCCGCAATCGCGCCTCGGTCTCACAGGGTTCGCTGCGCACGAAGGCGACGTCCCGTCCGCCCGGCGCTCATCCTTTCACGCTGAACCTTTATTGGACAGGCCCTAGGCGACCCGGTCAAGCGGCAGTGCCATCCGGTCAGGATGATTGCAAAGTCGATTTGGGACCGATCGGGATGACACTCCCGCCGATGACTCGGGGCGTGCCGCGACGCTGAAGGCTTCCTGTGCGATTTTGCAGTCATCCTGCGCACTCGGAAAACGGAACGTCGTGCGGGCGCTACGGTTCGTGCAGCCGTGCAGGCCTGGGCCGATCGTTGGGCGATCGCGTGGCTGACGTTGCCATCCCATGGCCCCGCTTCAGTCCCCCGGATGAAACGCGAGGTCCGATACGATCGTTGACGGAACCCGCCGCGACTTACAGGGACCAGTGCCGGACCCGCTGAAATAGTGGTCTTAGGTTCACTGTTCGTGTGTGTTTACGAAGGAGACTGCCCAACGGCGAGACCGGCGAGACGGCCTATTCCGACATTCCCGGGCGGGCCGCGCACGTTCTGCGTGTGTGGTCTCTGCGCCGCTGGAGCCGGCTGGCGCACTCTGCCGAAGAGAAACGGTCGGCGAACCCGCAGTACCGGTCGCCGTCGGCTCGCAATGGATTAGGAGCAACGCGGCGTGAATCGACTTGCCGGTTCTGCAAAAACCGATTCCAGTACTTCGAGTTTCCCGGCGCGTCGGCAGCTCTTGGCCGCCGCCCTTACGTCGTTCCTGTTCCTGCTCGTTGCGGCGCTGGCGCGTGACGTGTATTGGCTGCTCGCGGTTCTGTTCGTGACGATCACACTGCTTGCGTCGCGGCACAGGATCAGGCCGGTTCTCACGTGGGCGCTTTCCTCGACGCCGGTGGTAACGGCCTCGGCGGGGCGTGAACCGGTGGCCGAAGACCGATCGGTGAGTCGTGAGGCGGCGCGCGGTGGAGCACGGGTGAACCAGGCTGATGTGCCGGAGGAACTGGTGGCTCCAGGCCTCTCGATGGAGGACGGAGCGGACGGTCTCGTTTCGAGCGACCCGGCGGCTCCCTCCGACGAGGCGGCCAGCCGGAGCAAGGTGCCCGTTCAGCGCGGACGAAAAAGACGGGCGCGGAATCCCGTCGCAGTGCGGCCTGCCGTCGCCTGGGTCCAGGTATCGCCTGGCCGGTACGTCCGTGTCGAGGAAGCGCCGAGCACCGACGACCGGTCGGGCTCGGGCGCCGCTGGTGACCCTGAAGAGGGCGTGGAGCCCGCGTCCCTTCCCGCGACGCCGGCGACGACGTCACCCGTTGGCCATGCGGAGAGCGCGGTGGACGCCTTGCTCGAGGTATCGAGTTCGACGCCGGCCGGCGCGAGTCATAACGATGATCGGCCGGGCGAGTCGGAATGAGAAATGAGATAGGAAGGGGAAGCCCGACGGCTCGTCACCCGGCTCTCGCCGGTGAGGACGCCGGGCTCCGACCGGACTTCAGGCGGCCGCGGAGTGCTCCGCGCTGGTTTGCGCGACATCGATCAGAACGCGGAAGTCGTCCAGGCCTTCAAAGTCATCAGCGCCTTCGGCCACTTTCTGCGAGACGACCCGCGTCGCCTCCGCAAGCATCGCGGCCGTGTCCAGTTCCGGGTCGAGCGGTTTGATCGTGACTGGGAAAGTAACGATCGCCTCCTCGCCGACGGCGACCTCGGGCTCGTCAGAGGGCTCGGCCGGTTCGGCGATGTCGCACACGACAACCAGCTTGTCGCTCAGCTTGGCCTCGTCCGCCTCGTCGCAAACCCACCAGTAGATCGCCGCGCGGGCGATGTTGTGGATGTAGAGGAAGCCCCCCTTCTCCTCCGGATCGGCATTGGAGACGCAGGCGACGATGCGAAGTCGTCCCTCGAATTCCGTGTCGTCAGTCGAATGTTCCATGTTCCCTCCGTGGGATTGATGGTTCGCGGGTCGTGGCGTGCCGCGTGACCGCGCTCTGATGGTTCCGCATCGTTATCGTCCACGGGGCCGCTGCGACCTGAATTCGAGAGCCCTGAGCGTCCGTTATCGATCCAGCGAGTGCTCGGGCCCGGTCGGCTGGGGGTGGGCTTCGAAGGAAACGCCACAGTTCTCGCAACGCACAAGATCGTCGTCGCCCAGGCAAAGCCACTCCACGTCCATCTCCCCGCACCCCGGGCAGATTGCACCGGCCAGCGTCGTGCCGGGGTGGGGTTCGCCGACGAGCGAGAGCCCGAAGCGCCCGGACTCGGCCAGCAGGGGGAGCAGCTCGGGTGGGTCCGAGGGGACGGGAATGTCTCGACCCTTGAAGCGGACGAGGATGATGTCGGGGAGGAACTCCCCCGACGATCCGAGCTGGTCGGAGCGCCGGATCACCGTGGTCCCGTTGGGACACTCGACATGGTAAAACTTGCCCCATGCGTAATGTTTGATGCGCATCGCGTTGTCTCGTCTGGGTGGTGGGAATCACCAAGTATTGCCCAGGAAAACGCGTGTGGAGCGAATTCGGCGAGGGCACGTCGACCAATGCCGGGCTCGCCGCTCAGAAGTCGAACTCGTCGATGTTCTCTTTTGTGAAAGTAAACGGTTTGCCCAGCATGATCCGGTCCCCCTCGATGGCGATCGTGCCGAGCCGGCCGGCCTTGAGCTGGAGGTCACCCGGCTTGAGTTGTCCGCTCTCGAGCGCATGCGCGGCAAGCACGGTCAAGTAACCCAGGTCGGCCGTTTTCCAGAGTACGACGGCCTCGGTGATCCCCTCGTGAACGTAGCGTTTGTTGTCGTTGGGCAGGCCGAGCCCGATCACCTTGACGTCCTTGCGGCCCGATTGCTTGACCGCCTCCGCGGCCCCCGGAACGGCCGGCGTGCAGATTCCCATGATCAGCTTCACGTCGGGGTCGGCGTTCAGGATCGCAGTCGTTTCGTCGAACGCCTTTTTTTGAAGGTCGTCGCACGGGCGCAGGGCCGCCATCGTGATGTTCGGGTACTTGTCCTTGCGGCGAGCCTCGATGTGCTTCTGCCACTCGATCATGTTCGCGGCCGTCAGCGACGCGGTGATGATCGCGAACTTCCCCTTCCCCTGAAGCACCCGGGCGGCGTCGTCCATGAGTGTGTTGCCGATCCCTTCGGGCGTCGCCTGGTTCACGAAGAACTCGCGGGCGTCGGGAACAGCGTCGGCGTCCCAGGTGATGACGTGGATCCCGCGCAGGCGAGCCTTGCGGAGCACCGAGGAAATGCCCTCGCGGTTCTCGACGGCGACGGCGATCACATCGACGCCGCGGGTGATCCAGGTATCGATGACCTCGTTCTGTTTGGCAGGGTCGGGGTCGGTGGGCCCGTCCCAGATCAATTTGACGTTGAGCGCCTTGGCTGCTTCTTCGGCCCCCTTGCGGCAGGCGATGAAATAGGCGTTTCCCTTGCTCTTCGGCATCATTGCCACCGTGACCGGTCGCGACTCGGGGGGTGTCTCCGGGCGCACTCCCGCGGCCGCCGGCTCGCGCCCGGCCGGGAGCCCTTCCCTGATCGAGCGCACAAGATAGACGTTGCTGGCCGCGACGATCAACGCGGCCGCCAGGATCACGCCGCAGAGCACGGCGACTTGCGAGTTCTTCACCTCGAACACCTCTTCGTGTGAATGGACCGGCGCAACGGCTCGTGCGCTTGTGGAAACACGGTCGAGCCCGATCACCGCCAGCAGTAACACGCCCGTCATGACCCCCGCCAGCTCGGCCGGCAGGTCGGCCAGCCGCAGCCCGTTGGTCAGCACGCTGATGGCCAGCAGCCCGAGCAGCGTCCCCACGATGCTTCCCCGGCCGCCGAAGATCGACGTTCCCCCCAGGACGACCGCCGTGATCGCGAGCAACTCGTACCCCGTGCCCGCGTCCGACTTCGCCTGCCCCAGGTGTGCGACGTAGATCACTGCCGCCAGGCTCGATGCGAGCCCGGCCAGCACGTACACGAGCGCGATCAGCCGGCCCACCGGCAGCCCGGCGTAGCGCGCTCCTTCCGGGGCAAAGCCGATCGCCACCAGACCCCGGCCGATCGTCGAGCGGTGCAGCAGGACCCAGAACCCCAGCGCCACCGCCGCAAAGACGATCAACTGCGGCGGAAGCACCCCCAGCAGATAGCCCTGGCCCAGGAACAAGAACCCGTGGGGAAAGTTGGTGTAGTTCTGCACCCCCCCGGTCAAACCCTCGGCGAGCCCCCGGAACAGCGAGAACGAGCCCAGCGTTACGATCAGCGGCGGGATGCGTAATCGTGTGATCAGAATCGCATTCAAGCTCCCGGCGACGGCACCCGCCGCGAGCGTGACCAATGCCGCCAGCGCGAGCGGAACGTGAGCGTCGCGCCAGAGCATGCCGAACAAGACGGCCGACAGCCCCATGAGCGAACCGACCGACAGGTCGATGCCGCCGCTGACGATGACCGGCGTCAGGGCCACGGCGAGAAGGCCGATCTCGACGCTCAGGCGCAAGACCTCGAAGGCATTGTCGCGAGTCAAGAAGTTCGTGCCCGTGACCGAGAAGAGAATCAGTTCTACGAACACGAGCGCGATCAGGATGCGCAGTGGGCCGTCGATAGGACGGCCGACGGTTTCGGTCTCGTGCGTTGTGGCGGTTGCCGGCATCGTTGGTTGGCCCGTGCTTCAGGATCGTTGCCGATTCCTCGCGGAGGTACAGCGGCAGGACCGTTCGGTGGTTCTGCGCAGTTCGTTGGTCGGCGCTGTTTTATTTACCACAAATGAGCATAATAATGGGCTAATTTGGGATTAGGGCGAGCGTCGACAACGTTCTCGTTGCCGCGCAGAGCGTGGGAACAGAGTTGGTGTGTTAATCTTTGTCATGTTGTTTTGATAATGTATGCCGTTCAATTTGAATCACGATAGAGTGCATCCGAGGCGACAGCAAGCAAGATGATCACCCCCTGGATCGCCTTTTCCCACTGCGGCTGCGTGCCGAGAAAGACCAGGGCCGGACCGATCGATCCGAGTAAGAGCACACCGACCAGCGTCCCGACCGCCGTGCCCCGGCCGCCGGAGATCGCGGTGCCGCCGACGACGACCGCGGCGATGACCTGGAGCTCCAGCCCCGCACCTGCGTTCGGATCGACGTCGGCAAACCGTACGGCGTTAAGCAGCGCGGCCAGGCCGGCGAGCGCTCCCATGATGACGAAGACGCTGAAGACGACACGCCTGGGCTGGATGCCGGCGAGCCGCGCGGCCTCGGGGTCGGACCCGGTCGCGTAAACCTCGCGCCCGGCCGCCAGGTATCGGAGGCCCCAGGCGAAGGCCGCGAACACGGCGAGCGCCGCCGTGACCACGAGCCACTGACCGGTGCCCTGCCCTGCCCCGAACCACTGGAAACCGTGGGGAAGGTTCCGGACGAGCTCCCCCTCGCGGACGTAGCGCAGCGACTCGCGCAGGATGACCAGCGTGGCGAGCGTGACGACGATCGACGGCAGACCGAGGCCCGCGATAATGGCGCCGTTGATGGCGCCCGTCAAGCCGCCGGTGAGCAATACGGCGATGACGATCAGCGGCATCGGGACACCGGCTTTCGCCAGGAGTC
>JARLIH010000268.1 GCA_031291845.1 Isosphaeraceae bacterium
CAATTCCGGCCCCGCTTTGATGGTGGGGTGAGGCGGGTGGGCGATGAGGTGTTTCTGGTGGGTGAGCGGAGGCTGCTTCCACGATTGCTGCGGCCCGGCCGGCCCCGCCGGTGGCACGGGGCCGCGGGCAAAGTAGACCTCCTCCTTCGGGAAGCCGTCGAAGGTCGATTCGGGCACGCCGAAGTTCTTCGCGAGGAGCGCCTTGGGGGTGTGGCCGAGCCAGTCGCTGATGCTGAACGTGCCGAACTCCGAGAAGTACCCGTTGTCGAAGATCAGGATGAAGTGCGTCGGCTTGTCGCCGAGGCACTCCAGCATGTGCCCATGGCCGCGCGGGAAGTACCACACGTCCCCCGCGTCGAAGTCGTTCGTCTCGGCCCTTCCTTGCGGGTCGATGACCGTGGTGCGGACGTTCCCCTCGATGACGAAGGCCCATTCGGCCGCCGTGGCATGCCAGTGCAATTCACGCATCGCCCCCGGCTCGAGCTTCATCGAAACGCCGGCAATCCCCTTCGAGATCGGCAGTTGCTTGACAGTCGCCTCCTTGCCGAAGCTGTGGCCGATGACCTTGCCCTCGGACTTCTCGAGCTCGAACTTGAACGTCGGGAGCTCGTCCCCGGCGAGGATCGGGTCCGGGACGTTGTTCTGGAAGCTCGCGTCGCCGGCCTCCGCATCCTTCGTCCCCAGTCCCAACAACCCCAGCACCGCGGCCGATCCGACGAACCCACGACGCGACAGTTCCGACACGGGTCAATCCTCCCAAGCAAGCCACTGGCGGAAAGACGGGCTGGTCCGCAAGCGCGGACACGAAGCGACGGCCCAGACAGCGTCCGATCGCGACATTGCTAAGTGATGAGTTCACCACTTCGTGCCTCGGCCGCGTAGGAATGCGCCCCCACGCCGGCCAGTTCCCCTCCGTCCACGATCAGGTACTCATCCCGAATCGGCCGATCGGCGAACCAGCACTCCAGGATCTCGCGGATGCCCGCGGCATAGCCGGCCTGCGCCGAGAGCGTGTTTCCCGGCACATGTGGCGTCATGCCGTGGTGCGGCACCGTGCGCCCAGGGTGGTCCGGCGGCGGCGGGAACCAGACAACGTCAACATGCCCGGCGAACTGTCCACGCTCGAGGGCGCGGACGATCTCGTCCCGGTCGCAGATCTTGCCGCGCGGTGTTCACGGTGGACGCGCCTCCCTTCATCTTACCGAGAAGGGCGCCGTTGAACAGGTGCTCCGTCTCGGGATGCAGCGGGCAATCGATCGAGATCACGTCGCAGACGCCAACCAGCGACTCGGCGTCCGCATGATCGTCAGGCCCAGCTCCGGCTCGATGGCCTCCGGCAGCCGGTGCTTGTCCGGGTGGGTGAAACCTCGGCGCATCGCGGCCTACAGATCGACATGGCCCGAGCCGGCACCCGCGGTGATCGCGACCTTGAGCATGCGGGCCTTGGCGATCCGCTCCGCCGCCCGGTAGGCGGGCCAGAAGGGTTGCGAGATGACAATGTCGGCGGCGGGCAGCTCCGGCTCGAAAACGCAAGCCGGCCCATCCTTGTCCGAGTCCGACGTCACCGCCAGCCTGTGTCCCCCCTCCAGGAACTTGCGCACGCCGAGCTCAAAGGGTGTCGTCCTAACGAGCAAGGCCCGCACGATGACTCAGAGCCCTAGTACTTTGCAATCCTCCTGTCGGTTCCTCACCCGTTTTCTGCTTTCAGCATCGTGGTGCTCTTGGTCTTTCGGCTGAGGCGAAGGTTGGGATTACGTGCACAGAACCGTGATGGACGGCTCGCGAGGTGTTGATCATGGCAAGTGGTAAGCGGGCGCTCCGCGCCCGCTGACTGTGCGTTAACGAGAAGGCCTCAGGCCTTGCGGCGGCGGAAGACCGTCAGGCCGGCCACACCGATGAAGCCCAGGCCGGACATGATCATGCTGGCGGGCTCGGGAACCGCGACTCCGGCGCCGTTCAGGGTCAGGCTCCTGAAGGCGAACACCGGGTCCCCTGGATTGTTGGTGCTGGTGACGAGAACGGCGTTGGCGCCGCTGTTGAACTTCAGTCCGGCTGAAACGCTGCCAAAGGCCACGGAGACCAGCGAGGTCGAACCGACGGTGGCGCCCGTGGTGAAGGTGCCGGAGGCGATCACGAACGCACCCGGGCCATCGCCGGTGGTGCCCGAGATTGGGCGGACGCCGGTGATGCCGGTGTTACCCGTGGTGTAGGTGCCCGCGTTGGCGCCGCTGAAGTTGTTGTAGAGTGAAGCGAGGGTCGTGGCGTTGCCGCCCGACAGACCCGGCGAGCCCCCGCCGAAAACGACCGGCGTGGCGCTAGTGCTCGTGTCCGTGATGTTAAACCCCATGGAGGTCATTCCGTCGCTCGAGGCCTGGCTGGTGATCCCGCCGGGAAGCTTGGTGTTGGTCGTGCCGATCGCGGCTTCCGTACCGACGACCTCGTAGTAGTACGTCGTGTTCGCCTGGACGTTGTTCAGGGTCGACGAGAAGGAGCCGGTCGGCGACGTGCTCGCTTCCAGCGTCAAGTAGTACAGGGGAGCGGCCGAGGCCGAGCCGGCGAACAAACCGCTGATCAGGGCCACCGCGACAAAGCTGCAGATCTTGGACATACGAACTACCTCTTGGAACTCACCTACAAACAATGGCTTAGGGACCGGCGTCAAACCGCTTGACGCCGGTATTGCAGGGACAACCCGCCTTCATGGGCCCGCCGCATCGTCGACGGCGGGCCCGAAAAGCCGACTACATGATAACACCAGGAGGCCGCGACCCAATCAAAGCTGATTGCCCGATGTGCCGCCGAAGCCGTCGCCGTTGTTGGCCGCGAAGATCGTCCCGTCGTCGGTGCTGCTGTCGACTACGCCGTCACCGTTGGTGTCGCCGTCGTCGAAGGAGTCTTTCGGATTGAGCCCCGTCGTTCCGTTGAACGTCGTGAAGATGCTCTGGTCGTCGGTGCCCACCTGGCCTTCCAGGGCGAAGTCACCGTTGTAGGTGTACTTCACGATGACGTCGTTGGCGCCCAGGGCAAGGCTGGAGCTGCCTGCGAACCAGGTGCCGTTCGGGTTGGAGAGAGTGACGTTGGGCGCTCCCAGCGGCATGTTGCTGACGAGGGCGATCCCAAGCGTGGTGTACTCGTATCCCTGCGTGCCGGCCACGTCCAGGGCCTTCGCGGCCGAGCTGGTCAGACCGGGGAGGTCCCAGGCGCCCCCGAGGCCGCTGCCGGCGGCGACGTCGCGAGCGTTGTAGGCCGCGTTCTCAACCGCGGCCAGATCGCTCTCGCTCACTCCGCCCACCGGATCGGTGCCGCCACCGTTCTGGACGATCATGTCGCTGTCGTTCAGGTTGAACGTGCTGACGTAGGGACCCGTGTTGTTGTCGATCTCGAACGCCGGGACGGTCGTCCCGTTGGAGTCGAGCACGAGCGTGTCGTGGTTGGTGTGGCTGCGGCTGCCGCCGAAGCTCGCCACGTTGATGCTGGCCCCGCCGGACAGCTCGATGCCGCCGAGGTTGACGAACGTTGCCGTGGGCGTGACGATCGTCAAATCGGCCGCGGAGCTGCTGCCGACGATGATCGGCGAGTCCGTGCCCGGGTCCGCGATGATCTGGGCGTTGCCGGCCACGGTCAGGGTGTGGGTGGAGGGGTTCCACGTCGCTTGGCTGCCCGGAGCCAGCCACGACGGGAGCAACGCGGGGGCGAAGGCAATTCCGCGGAAGTTTTCATAGGTGCTCGAGCTGGGAGTCGCCGAGCTGCCGACGTTGATGATCGCGCTGCCGAGGCTGCCCGGAGTCGAGCCCATGTACAGCGTGCCGGTCGATCCCGAGCTGTCGGTGACCTTGAACACCTCGCCCGTCGCGCCCGAGCCCGTGTTGCCGGCGCTGATGTACAGCGTGACCACCCCGCCGCTCTCCGTGCCGGTCAGACCGACGAGCTGGGTGCCGTCGCCCGTGGAGGGACCGGCGATGGCCCCTTCGCTCACCCAGGCCGTGCCGTTGTACGAGTACTTGAGCAGCGCGCCGCCGCCGCTGTTCTCATCGATGACGTAGAGGGTGTCCTCGCCGTTGTAGGCCGTACCCGTGCCGAGGCGGGCGAAGTAGAAGGCGAGCGGAGCGCCCGCCGAGTAGTTGTGGAGCCCCGTGTTGTCCAGAGCAACGCTGGCTCCGATCCCATCAACGGTTCCCCCACCTTGGAGCGGGAGCGCCGTAGGCGTCGTGCTGCTGATCGGCTCGCCGGTGCCCACGGCGTACACGCCGCCGTTCGCCGTCGACGAGTAATAGAGCTGACCGTTGAAGATCTCGGTCGTGCCCGCGCTCGACCCGAAGAGACTCGTGGCGGTCACTGTGGAGCCATTGGTGAAACCGGACTCGGCCAATCCGTTGGCGCCCGAGATGTAGAGCTGGTTGTTGGTGGCGTCGTAAACCGCCGAACGGGCGTTGTTGTGGCTGTTGTTGTTGAAGCCTTCAGTCTGGATCAGACCGTTGGTCCCCACGACAGCCGCCGTGGTCTCCGCCGCCGAGCCGGTCGCGCCGCCCGTGCCGGCATCCAGGTTGTACCCGTACAGCGCGAGGTCTTGGCCGTCGGGCCCCAGCGTCATCTGGCCGCCGGTCGCGGCCTTGCCACTGTCAGTGAACGCCAGGTTGCCGTTCTGCGTGCTGTCGGGCACGGGGATCGACTGGACGAGCACGCCGGCGGGGCTGTATTCATCGAGCCACACGTTGGTGGCCGAGCTGGAGCCGGCGAAGTCGCCCTGGTCGCCCCACCGTTCGATCACAATGTCGCCCGGCGTGAAGGCCTGCGGCTTGATGACCGCGACGTTGAGGGTCTGCCCGGACACCGAGCCACCGGCGGAGTCGGAAACCGAGAACCCGACGGTATCGGTCGCGCTTGTGCTGCCGGTGCTCACGTAGTAGATGAGCCCGAAGACAACGTCCTGCTGCGTGAACGTGTCACCCAATCCCAGCGCGCCGGTGCCGTTTAGGTAGAGTGAACCGTCCGTGGGAAGTGTGGTGATCGTGTAGACGGTGTTGGTGGCCGTCACGCCGGTTTCGGCGGCGCTCAGGTTCGTCGTCAAGACGTCCACGGCGTTACCCGTGGCGACCGACGGCGCCACCGAAGTCACCGTGATGGCGTTGACCGTCAGGTTGAAGGTGGCCGTGGTCGTGTTGGAGGTCACGGTGTTGGTCACGGTGACAGTGATCGTCGCCGTGCCCGACGCGTTGGAGGCAAGCGTAAAGCCGAGCGTGGCCGTGCCGGTGGTGTGGTTGAAACCCGTCACCGCCGGGCTGGAGGAGAAGAGCCCCACGCCGCCGGCCGTGACGGCCGCGCTGATGGTCGTGTCGGCGTTGTTGTCGTTGGGGCTGTTGCCGTCGCCGATGCCGGTCAACAGCGTGCTGTAACTACCGTAGTTCTCACCGAGCGTGATGGAACTACCCGGGCTGATGAACGGGGTGCCCACGGGGGCGATATTGACCGATTCACTGGCGCTGACGGGACTCCCGACCGAAGGCGTGAACGTGAACTGGACGGTCCGCGAGGTGGTCGAGCTGCTGGTGGTCGAGAAGGTGATCTGATTGTAGAGCGCCTGGACCGCGGTCGCGGTGGCGCTGCTATTGAGGGTGACCACCAGCGAGCTGCCACCGCTGCCACCGGTGAAGGAGCCGATCGTCGTGGCGCTGCCGCTCAGGTAGGTGTAGGTGATGTTGGAGCCGCTGACGCCGATCTGTCCCGCGGCCGTGCCCTGGTTATTGACTGCCAGCACGTCGTGCGCGCTGTCGCCGTTGGCCGTGATGGCGATCGACAGGGTGCTGGTGTTCAACTGGCTGCTTGAGAGCGTGTCGGCGAACGTGCCGTTGCCGCCGGTGAGGATGACCGCGCTGCCGCCGGTCGTGAAGTTCGCCGCGGTCAAGCCGCCGAGCGCGAGCGCGCTGGCCGTGGGGGCGAAGGCCACGTTACGGAAGTTCTCATAGATCGACGACGTCGGCGACGAGGTGGAGCCGGTGCCGGCGCCGGACGTGCCGAGCGTGATCTGCGAAAGTGCGGTTGAGGTGATGCTGCCCGTCGATCCACCCGAATCCGTGAGCGTGTAAAGCTCGGACGTCGCACCGCTGCCGTCGTTACCCTCGGTCAGGTAGAGGGTCGCCGTGCTGCCGGACACGGAGCCGGTGAGACCAAGCAACTGAGCGCCGCTGGTGGTGTCGGGGCCCGCGCGCCCACCCTCGTACGTCCAGCTCGACCCGTTGTACGAGTATTTCAGCACCGCGCCGGAGCCGCCCTTCGTGTCGATGATGTACAGGGTATCGTCGCCCGTACTGTTGTAGTTATGGCCGCTGCCGAGGTTGGCAAAGAAGAACGTCAGCGGGGAGCCGGTGGTGTACGATCCCGTATTGATCGTCACCGACCCGCCGGCGTCAACTGACGTCAGTTGCGTCGGGGTCACGGCCGTCGTGGGCTCGGCGCCCGCGTCGAAGATTCCGTGTGACGTGGTGATGAAGAGACGACCGCCGAAGATCCCGACCTGGTCGGAGCTGGTCGCGTAGATCTGCGTGAAGGTGCCGGGCGTGCTCGTGAGGCTCGAAAGGCTGGCCTCGTAGACGCCGTTCCCCCCCGCGACGTACAGTTTCCCGCTCGTGGAGTCGTAGACCGCCGAACGCGCGTTGTTGTTGGCGTCCACGGTCGTCGTGTTCAGCGTCACGACCCCGTTCTCACCGACAACACCGATGGATTCGGTTCCCGCCGTGCTCGTGGCGCTCGCGTGGCCCTTGGGAATATCGTACCCGAAGGCCGCGATGTTGTCGCCGCCGGGCCCCTGCACGATGACCCCGTCATTGGTGGCCTTGCCGCTGTCGGTGAAGTCCGGCGTGCCCCCCGTCGTGAGCTCGATAGTCTGCACCAGGACGCCCGACGGCGTGTACTCGTCGAGATACGTGTTCGTAGCCGCGCTCGTCCCTGCCGGGTCTCCCGAATCGCCAATGCGGTAGATCACCAGGTCGCCCGGCGTGAACGCCGAGAGCACCATGCGGCTTTCAAGAGCCTCGCAATTGAGCCGGGTAACGGCCCGTTTCTTGATCGCCTTCCGGGCACGAGAACCACGGAACTGTTGCATCAGACGAAACATGCTGCGCTCTCCCTAAGGTTTGACGAGTCAGATCCCATCACTCTGCAACGCGACGTAGCCGAACTTTTTCTGGTCACGATCCGCGGAACGACGCCATACCGATCACGTCTCACCGAGTTCCCCGGAGTTACCGGGCTCGGCGACGTTACCGGGTCGCCCTGGGGGGCCGCTCATCGAGCGCCCTCAGGGCTCCTTCCTTCTTCTGTTCCGCGTCCGTGACCCGCGGTGCACCCAGCACCGCACTGATAGTATAGAACTCAATAACGAAGATCCGATTTATACATTATGCGTTCCTAGAGAAAATTTCTTCACTTATCTATCTTCGTTGGAAATGTGGCGTCCTTAGATCTCTTGAAGGTAAACGTCCTTTACCTCGACTCCACAGGCTGCGCAACCTGAAGAGTCTCGGTCGTGGACCCAGGGCCCTCGGCACGCGAGGTTCAAGGGGCGACCATCACTACACACATGGCATTATGGATTCACACATCTTTTCCTCTAGTCGCATAAAAAATGGGGGGCCTTCAGGATGCTCTCGCGGTGATCGCAGCGATGGCGGAGAGTGGCGTGTTCCGCGCTCGCCGCGGAACGGGGTGGGGCGGCTCGGCAGCGTGACCAGCCCGGGAACAGGTTGGAACTGTACTGAGGCAGAGCAAAGATCCTATATAGGCACGGCCAGAACATCGGGAATATCCCTTGATAATTCAGGAACCTCTCATCCGTATCTCGAGACTTAAGCGTCGGGGCTCATCAAGCCCTGGCGGTTCCTGCGGTCCTTCCTATCTGAGGAAGTTCGATCGGGGCCGCCCTCGGCCGTTCGCCGGGCGGCAAAATGCACGCGAGCTCCGGCGCGAGTGGAACCTCCTAATTTCCGATCGGATCGGCGACGCGAGACCGGCGCCGGCGGAGTTGCGACCGCCCTTCGTCCTTGCCCCTCCAGGGCAAAAGCCGAACACATGATCCGGCCCAGATACCGGAGAACCAAACCGGGAGTTTCTTACCGGCTCGTTCCTCAGATCAGCGGGCCGGGTCCAACTCGTGACGGTTTCTTCGGCTACGAGCGAATCATCGATCCCAGCCCTCACTCAATATTAATGGGGTACTCCGTCGTTCCCTCGACGACCTCGATCTCGATCTTCGAGGAGCTGACGCTCCGGAACTTTGGCGGTACGGTCTCGCCTTGCGATTTACCCGTCCCCCCGGTGACCGCGACTCGATGGACTCCGGGAACGGCACCGTCCCCCTCCTTGAATGTGGTGAGTACATATGTTCCATCGGAATGGATGTGTCCCGAAGCCGAGCGCCCGGCGTCCGGCTCAAACTTCACTTTCCCCTCTGTGAGCGGTTTCCCTCTGTAGGTGACCTTCCCCCTGACCGGCAGGGTCAACGGGAGCTGGCGGCTGGAGCTCGAACCGCAACCGCAGCAGGGTAAAGCCAGGGCAGCCATCACCAGAGAGAGAACGGCCCCTGTACGCATCAAAAGCTCACCTTGAGAAACAGGACAACTCGGTCCCAGGAATGAGACCGGGCTGCGTCCCTGGATTTCGCGGATTCTTCAGCAACAACAAGTTCGGGCCTGATCGATCAGTACTGGTCGCCCGAGATGACCTCTGCGCCCGCGATCGTCCCGAGCGCCCGCCAGGTGGCCGGGTTCACAGCGTCCTTGACGAAATGGACGCTGCCGTCGGCAAACAGGGCGTTGGCGCCGCCGGGATGGAAGCTGCTGGCAGAGACTGACGCGAAGGTGGGACCACCGTTGTTTTCGTCGACCGAGACCCAATCCATCTGGAACATGGGAGGGGGCGGCTGGCTACCGACGGCGGAGGGGTTCGTCGTGTAGAAGCTATAGAACTTCACGTTGGGATTGGGGGGCATCGCGGTGGTGATGCCCGAGTAGTAGACGCCGCCGTCACACCAGCGGGTGTGCCCAATGGGTCCGCCTGCCTTGACGCTCCCAACTTTTGCGCCGTTGCACGAAGCGACCAGCGAGGAGAGTGCGGTGGTCGAACTGGCGCCAGGGGGCGGCACGTTCGTCGGCGTCCAGCCCCCGACGCCGGGGCTGGCAGGCGCCTTCGGCGTTGTGTAACAATTCCGGTACTGGCGGTGGCCGATGTAGCCCTCTGCCGCCATGAGAGTGTTGCTCGTCCCGTCGGTGACCATCGCGGTCGTCCGCGACACGGTCGGCCCGAAAAGGGAGCGGTTCCTGATGTTCAGCGTGTTCGTGGCCGCCCACTTGACCCCCCACACATACCAATCGCCATCGCACGTTCCGTAGCTCGTCGTGGCGCACAAGGAGCTGCCGAGCGTGCTGTCATCAATGTGCGAACCCGGGTCGCTCGGACAGTACAGGAAGCTGAGCGACGTGCCGGAAAAGGTCAAGTTCTGCGTATCGTCGTAGGTGAAATCGAAGTTGATCCCATTGAAGAAATTGCCCTGTTCCATGAACGCCGTGGACCGCGCGAACGCGCTCCACGACGACTCGAACGACCAGAAAGGGGGAAGCCCGGTCGGTGCGGGAATAAGGATCGTCGTCATCGGAAAGGCGCCGTTGGCGCTCTCGTAATTCATGAAAGCGAGACCGATCTGCTTCAGGTTGTTCGCACATTGAATACGTCGCGCCGCTTCACGGGCCGACTGCACCGCGGGAAGCAAAAGCGCGATCAACACGGCGATGATCGCGATCACAACCAGCAATTCGATTAAGGTGAAACCAGACCGCCGCTTGGCACGCATCAGGAAACACTCCTTGAGACGAGGACCGGGTGGATGGGGGGGAGTGGAGAGTAAATACAAGCTGAGATTCGTCAGGTCAAGAACTAAAATCGGTGTAATCATTCAGTCGATTTCAGCCATCGGCCCTGGCAGCGGTCGAAATCGCCCGGTCCGGAGGTAGGCACGTATGCCCTCGGTCACGGCGGGGACGGGATTGTGGCCCCGTTGTTTTAGGATGCGACAGACGCTGACGACGCGGGCCAAAATTCGGTTGCATAATTACGCCTTCCCATTATGAGGTCCGCGGGCGGGCGGAAGTCGTCCCATCGACCGCGACAGTCTGTGCGCGCATCGTTGCGGGCGGATAACCGGAAAGTAACAGCCCTGAAACTTCATGGGAACTTCACGTGTCGATGTCCGGGGTCTCGTATAATGCCTGGCATCACGGTATCACGGGCGCGGGAACGGGTTCCGTCGCGCCGGACCGATTTACGCCATTCGGCCGCGGATGCGATGCGTGTACTCGTCGTGGAAGATGACCAGAGCGTGGGCGGCTACCTCCGGCAGGGCCTTGAGGAGCACGGGTACGCCGTCGACCTCGTCCCCGACGCCGACCAAGGCTTTCGTTTCGCCGCCACAGGCCATCACGATGTCCTGATCCTCGACCGGATGATCCCCGGCGGCGACGGCCTGGACTTGCTGCGTCGGCTCCGCACGAAGGGCCTGGCGACTCCGGTGATCTTCCTGACGGCCCGCGCCGCCGTCGGCGATCGGGTCGAGGGCCTCGACGCCGGTGCGGACGACTATCTCGTCAAGCCGTTCTCCTTCGCTGAGCTGCTGGCGCGCATTCGCGTCGTCCTCCGGCGCGGCGCCGAGCCGGCGCGGCAGGTTCTCCAGGTCGGCGACCTGCGGCTGGATCCCGCGACGCGCGTCGTCGAACGGGCCGGCAGGCGGATCGACCTCTCGGCGAAGCAGTTCGCCCTGTTGGATTACCTGATTCGCCACGCCGGCCAGGTCGTCAGCAGGACGATGATTCTGGAGCACGTCTGGAACTTCGAGTTCGAGGGGTTGACCAAGGTCATCGACGTCCACATCAACCGCTTGCGGAATAAGGTGGACCGGGAGTTTGACCGCCCCTTGATCCACACGCTGAGGGGCGTCGGCTATGTCCTCCGCGAGGAGTAGGTTGTTCCGGCCCGGGCTGAGGTCCCGGCTGACCTTCTGGACGACGGCCGTGCTGACGTCCTGCCTGATCGCGGGGTTCGCCTGGGCCCGTCACTGCTTGTCCACGATCCTGGAGGAGAGGAACGACGTCTTCCTGATGAGCGAGTGCTTGGAGCTGCGGGACTTCGTCCGCGAGAACAGGTTCGGGGGCCTCGATGCGCTGGAGGCGGGACTGCGCCGTGAGGCGAAGTCACACCGTCTGTTCGGCTTGATCCTGATCGCTCGCCGCCCCGGCGCGGTCCTCGTCGCCCCGCACGCAATGGGGGCGAGGCGGCTCGCCGATCAGTTGTCGCGGCTCGATCTCGGTCCGAGCCCGCGGACGATCCACTCCGAGGGGGGCCGGGCGTATCGAGTCGAGCGAATCCTGCTCGAGCCGGACGGCGAGGCCCCCTTCCCGGTGGAGCTGTGCCTGCCCCTGTCCGAGAACCAGGCGACCCTGTCGCAGTTCGACGGTCGCGTCATCGCCGGCGGGGTGGCGTTTGTCATCGCGTCGGTTTTGGGGGGGCTCTGGCTCTCCCGACAGGCGCTGCGCCCGGTCGCGCGGAGCATCGCAGCGGCCCGCCGCCTCGACCCGGCTGATCTTTCCGCCCGGCTCGCCCTGACCGGCGGCGGGGACGAGCTCGACCAGCTCGCCGCAACCGTCAACGACCTGCTCGACCGGCTGGCCGCCTTCCACACCCAGCTCAAGAACTTCACCGCGGACGCGTCTCACGAGCTGCGTAGTCCCCTCGCCGCCATGCGGGCCGCGATCGAGGTGGCTTTGCAGCAGCCGCGAGACGCCCGGGAGTACCAGCAGATCCTCGGCTCGCTGAGCGAGCAGTGCGACCGGCTGACGGAACTCGTCAACGGCTTGCTCTTCCTGGCGCGGGCCGACGCCGGCCAGATCGAACTGAAGGGCACGAGGGTCGACGTCTCAGCGCTGGTCGGCGACATGATCGATCTGTACCTGCCGCTGGCCGAGGAGCGCGGCATCAGCCTGAAATGGGATCAACCTCCTCCCGCGCTCGTGACCGGCGATCCCTCGAGGCTCGGGCAATTGGTCACGAACTTGCTCGACAACGCCATCAAGTTCACGGAGCCGGGCGGGGAAGTCCGTGTCTTGGTTCTCCAGGTCGGGCACGAAGTTCACTTCAAGGTCGCGGACACCGGGTCCGGGATCCCGATCGACCACCTCCCTCACATCTTCGACCGGTTCCACCAAGCGAACGCCGCAAGGTCTTCAGGAGGCTCCGGCCTCGGCCTGAGCATCTGCCGTTGGATTGTCGAGGCCCACGGCGGCGTGATCCAGGCGTCCAACAACCCCGGGCTTGGCAGTACGCTCACGGTCGTCCTCCCCGCGCTCGGCACAAATTCAGGCCGACGGAAGCCCGTGCGCGAGACGTTCGACAGGGCGTCGGCAACCGTTGACGTGTGAATATCCGGTCGACTTCATACTAATCGACAGGCGTATCGTCCCTGCGGGGTTTACCGCATCGGAAGAAACTCATGCCGACTTCCGCGATGACTCCGACAGGGCGTTTCTCCGTCTCCGGCTGATGCAGCAGAGTACGCCAAATGAGGGGCCGACGGTCTCCTTTTTTCACCTGTCTCAAAAAAAGGTTGACCCCTGGGATGAATGCTCTCTAAGGTACATGGGGAAGATTTGCTGGACAACGCTGTCTATGGTAACGGTTGCCTGCTGCGAAACGTCAACGGGGACGGTCCCACGAACACCCTGCGGTTACGGATCCCGATGAATCGGCAAGACGGCCGCTCGCATATCTCGGAGGCCGGCTTCAAGCTTGCCGATCCGTGCGAGCGGCGAGGGCGCGGCTTCGAGCCGAAACGTACCGTCGTGCCAACGGACGCGAACCGTTGTTGTTTCGTGCCGGGGTCCACAAAAAAATGAGCCGAGAGTCGGTTAGCTACCGCTTCTAAGAGCGACGCATCCCCCCCGATGCACTCGTGTTCTTTCCTTCCAACCGTGTTGCGTGCTGCGCACCGCGGACGGGAACCTGTCGGCCGTACGACCGCAGACTCGATCCACCACCAATATCCCGAGTCAGCACGGAAGCCGGCAATTCCGGGCGGCGACGATGCCGCCAAGCCCAAGACCTTGGGCTCGACGAATTAACGTTCCAAGACGTTAAATCGTTTTCACTTGCCGTCATCAGGCTTGGGATACCAGAGAGGACCGCCATGTCGCCTCTGTTTGCTTCCCGCACTCAGGTCGTGCTGAAGTCACGCCACCGCGCCCTCGCGCTCGAGGCCCTCGAGCCGCGGACGTTGCTTTCCGCCGTCTCCTGGACCGGCGCGGGGGATGGCAAGAGCTGGACCAACCCCAGCAACTGGTCCGGTAATGCAGTCCCTGGGTCCAACGACAACGTGACCATCAGCCTCGGCGGCACCCCCACGATCCAGATCACGTCGGGTAATCAGGCCGTCCTGTCGCTCACGAGCACCGATCCGCTCTCGATCAGCGGCGGCACACTGAGCATCAACGCCAGCTCAACGATCGGCGGCGGCCTGACCATGACCGGCGGCGGGCTCTACGCCTATGGCGCGGGGACATCGGTGAGCGTCGCGGGCGCGACCTCCGTCTCGGGCGCGAGCTTGTACGCCCAGAACGGCGCGACGCTCACGCTCCCGAACCTGACGAGCTACGTCGGCAACAACAGCACGCTCGAAGCCAACAACGCAAATAGCGTCCTCAACGTCTCGGCACTCGCGAGCATCACCTCTCAGGGTGGTTGGAACATCACCGCGATCAATGGCGGGAAGATCAACCTGTCCGCGCTCACGTCGTTGACGGCCAACCCGAGCATCAGCCTGACCGATACCGGGGGCGCGACGCTGCTCGACCCCAACCTGACCACCCTCTCCGGCGTGAGCGCCACGATCGACGGCACCGACGCCCAGGTCGCCAATTCCTGGACCAAGTTCGTCTCCGGCGGTCTTTTCGTCTCCGGAGGAACGTACAGCCTAACCAAGCTCACCGACGTCGATCTGTCGAACCTCAACGTTCAGCATGGCGGGTCCTTGAGCTTGCCGGGCGTCACAACCTTTGCGACCAACGAAAACACGTTCGAGGCCAGCGGCACGGGCAGCCTGCTCAACGTGTCTTCACTCACGTCGGTCACGTACAACGCCAGTTGGGGCATCGAAACCCTCAGCGGAGGTACGGTCAACCTCTCCGGAATCACTGCGTTCGGCAACTCGCAGCGGGCGGTCGGCATCACCGATACCGGCGGCAGCACCCTCCTCGACCCCAACGTGACGACCCTCACGAACGCCGGCGTCACGCTCGACGGCACCGATACGCAAGTGGCCAACTCCTGGACCAAGTTCCTTTCCGGCAACCTGGGCATCACAGGAGGCGCGTACTCGCTGCCAAGTCTCACGGACGTCGACGGGGCCACCCTCAACGTGATGAACGGAGGGTCGCTCAGTCTCCCCAACCTGAAGAGTTACGCAGCCGCCAGCAGCAGCTTCACGGCCCAGGGCACGGGCAGCATCCTGAACGTCTCCGCGCTCACCAACGTCACCGGAGGCGGTTGGGGAATCACCGTCATCAACGGCGGCAAGATGAACCTCTCGGGAATGACGGCGATCACCGTCCCGAGCGGCATCACCGACACCG
>JARLIH010000269.1 GCA_031291845.1 Isosphaeraceae bacterium
GCGGCGCGTCGGCCGGGACGAAAACCGATTCCGACTCCGCCACGGGCGGTTCCGCCACGGGGACGGCCGTCGGGACCTGCTGGCGCGCGCTGCACTTGGGGCAGGAGATGACCTGCCCCACCTGGTCGTCCGACGTGACGAAGGCCGTGCGGCACGAGGGACACTTTAGCCGGATACTCATGAGTGGACCTCGGACTCGGAGGAGGGGGAGGACGAGGCGGCAAGGCAGCGCGGGCAGGAAGGGGCCGCGCCTCGGTACGGGCGCGCACACCGGGGGCAAAGCCCTGCGCTGCGCCTGAGCTTGGGGAGGGCGGAGCGGAGCGACGCCCCTTCGGTCGTGTCGCCAAAGCTGTCGGCCGCACGGCTCGCCAGCGCGGCCAGCTCGGCGCTGACGGCTCCGCCGCGCGCCCGGGCCTGGATCAGGCCATACAGCCAGTGGACCAGGTCTTGGTCGAGGTCGGCGAGCGCCGGCCCGCGCAGATGCTCGGTCAAAGCGTCGCGCGCATCGATCGCGGACTCGCCGTCGCCGGCGGCTCGTGCGGCGTCGACCCGCCGGTGCAGCTCGTCGACAGCGCCTCGGCGGGCTTCGGCCAGCTCGTCACTTAGGCGGGTGCGCTCGGGCAAGCCGGGAAAATCGCGCGCGAACGCCTCGACCAAACGATCGGCCTGGCCCCAGCGTCCTGCCTCGATCGCCCGGCGCGCGACGGACGCCGCGTTGGCTGATCGGTTCGCATCGGCGTCGGCAGGCGCACGCTCGAGCGCACTGGCCAGGCGGTTGAGCGCGGGGACCATGTGCCGCTCGATCAGGTCGGCCGTCCGCTCGTTCGCCTCCACGCCGTCGACGACCACGTCGATCAGCTCGGCCGCCGTACGCAGCAGGTGCCCCGCAACCCACGCGGCGAGGCCGAAGCTCGCGAACGTGACCAGGGCGACGACCCCCATCACGCGGCGCTCGCCCCAGGTGAACTGTGAATCCGACAGCAGCGGCCGCGCCTGGTCCAGAAACAGCGACACTCCGACCGAGAAAATCGCGAAGCGCACCACGGGCGCCATCCGGCCCAGGATCACGCGGGCGTTCCGCAGGGAGTGATAACGCGACGGTCCGCGAGGCATCGAAGTCACCCCGAGACAAAACGATTCACTACAAAGACACAGAGAGCACGCAGGGCGCACAAAGAGAAGGTGTTGCTTGGCTTTTCACGCGACCGAGTTTCCGCTTCTTTGCGCGCCCTTTGTGTCTTTGTGGCGAGCCGCCTCCGATTTTGCGCTGGACCCCCGGGGAATGCGACTAAAATGATAAGGGCGGCACGGAGGAGTCCCGAAGCGTGAGAGCCGACCAGCCCGATCTGTTGTTCGCGTACGGCACCCTCGCCCCCCGTTCGGCGGCGGAGGCCGCGTCCGGCGGTTGGCTCGAAGACGAGATGCGTGGGCGGTTGTTCGACCTCGGACCTTACCCCGCCCTGGTTGACCTTAATGACCCAAGTGCACGCTGGGTCAAAGGATACGTCCGGTACACCGATCTCGATGAACTTGGGGGCCGGCTCGACGCGTATGAAGGGGTAGGCGAGGGCCTGTACCGGCGCGTCGCGGCGACGACGCGCGCGGGGCGCCGCGCCTGGGTTTACGTGTATGCCCTGCCCTTGCCCGCCGGAGCGCGCGAGCTTCCCGAAGGACGATGGCGGTCGACCTCTCACCCAGGAGTCTGATGATGGCCACCTCTCTCGGCCTCGCCTTGAACCGTGACGGGGTTTCCGACCCCGCGCCGGCAACGATCGGCAGCTATTTGATCGAGCGGCTGTACTCACTGGGTGTCGAGCACGTCTTCGGAATCCCGGGAGACTACATCCTCTCGCTCTACAAGATGCTCGAGGCGAGCCCGATCCAGCTCGTCGGGATGACGCGCGAGGACAACGCGGGCTTCGCGGCCGACGCGTACGCGCGGCTGCACGGGCTCGGCTGCGTGGCGGTGACGTATTGCGTGGGGGGCCTGAGCTGCTGCAACAGCATCGCGGGGGCCTACGCCGAGAAGTCGCCGGTCATCGTGCTCGGGGGTGCGCCGGGGTTGTCGGAGCGGGCGCGGAATCCGTTGCTGCACCACCGGGTGAAGGGGTTCGAGACGCAGTTCGACGTGTTCGAGAAGATCACGGTTGCCTCGGCCGTGCTCGACGACCCGTTGCTGGCGTTCAACGAGATCGACCGCGTGCTCGAGGCGGCGTTGCGGTACAAGCGGCCGGTCTACCTGGAAATCCCGCGTGACCAGGTGCAGGCGCGCCAGGTCGGACCGCACCGCACGCCGGTTGGCCTCCCGCCGAGCGACCCCGACACGCTCCGCGAAGCGCTCGACGAGACCGAGGCCATGCTCACCGCCGCCCGGCGGCCGATGATCCTGGCAGACGTCGAGATCCATCGCTTCGGGCTCCAGGACGAGCTGATCGCCCTGGCCGAGGAGACCGGGATGCCGGTCGCGACCACGATCCTGGGCAAGAGCGTCGTTTCCGAGGGACACCCGCAGTTCGCAGGCGTGTACGAGGGGGCGATGGGCCGGGACGAGGTGACCGAGTGCGTCGAGGCGGCCGACTGCCTGCTCATGCTCGGCTGCTTCATGACGGACATCAACCTCGGCATCTTCACCGCCAAGCTCGACCCGTCGCGGTGCATCGACGCGACGAGCGAAGACCTGCGCATCCGGCACCATCACTACCGCGACGTCCGGCTGGACGACTTCATCCGGGGGCTGCGGGAGCGCCGGCTGAAGTTGTCCCGAGCGCCGATCCCGCCGCGCGTCGACCCGTTCGCGCGCCCCTGGGTGGCCGAGAAGGGGGCGAAGGTGACCTCCTCCCGTCTGTTCGCGCGAATCAACCAGATGCTGCACGACAAGATGACGGTGATTGCGGACATCGGCGACTCGCTCTTCGGCGCGGTCGACCTATCGATGCACCGGCGCACCGAGTTCGTGAGCCCGGCGTATTACACCTCGATGGGCTTCGCCGTGCCGGCCGCCGTGGGCGCGGGGATGGCCAGCCCCGGCTCGCGCGTGCTGGTCATCGTGGGGGACGGGGCCTTCCAGATGACGGGGATGGAGCTCTCCACGATCGTGCGCCAGGGCCTCAACCCGATCGTGATCGTCATGAACAACCACGGCTACACGACCGAGCGGTTCCTGCTCGACGGGTCGTTCAACGACATCCACGACTGGAAGTTCCACAAGGTCCCCGAGGTGCTCGGCGCGGGCCTGGGCCTGGAGGTGCGCACCGAGGACGAGCTCGACGCCGCGCTGCGGACCGCGCTGGCGAACACGGCGACCTTCAGCCTCCTGAACGTCCACCTCGACCCCTTCGACCGCAGCCCCGCGCTGGCGCGGCTGGCGCAGCGGCTGTCGAAGCAGGTGTAGCCAGCACCACTCGCGCCGGGGGCTGCATGCCGGACGGCAGGGCGGCCCGTAACGCCCGGATGGCTTGACGTGAGTCGCCTGACCAACCGGCTACGCTCGATGGAGAAACGCGCTGTGAGGCAATCGAGACCGACGGCGACGCCGGCAGGCCTCCGAACGTTCGGAGCGTGACAGTCGTCGGGTTCGAACGCGTTGTGCCATCAGCCGGAACCGGGGAAATTTTTGTTTCCGGCATTTCGAACTTGATAATCCCCTATAGCCAGATCAAGAGGACACAGGTCACTGAGATGTGGCCGGTCAATCGATCGACGCGCTGGGCCGTCCCGTGGCGGCCTGCGTAGCCCTTCCGACGTGGTCCTTTTTCGGTTCGGAGGGTCCCGACATGACGTGCAGAAGACGCGCGGGTTTCACGCTGATCGAGCTGCTCGTGGTGATCGCGATCATCGCGGTTTTGATCGCGCTCTTGCTGCCGGCGGTGCAAGCGGCGCGCGAGGCGGCGCGGCGCGCCCAGTGTGTCAACAACCTCAAGCAGATCGGCATCGCGCTCCACAACTATCATTCCACGGTCAACTCGCTCCCGCCGGGACAGCTCGAGGGGACCAACTGGTGCGACTGGTCGGCGCACGCGATGATGCTGCCCTACCTGGAACAGTCTGCCGTGTACAACGCGATCAACTTCACCGGGTGGGAAATCGGGGCGAGCCCGGCTATGCCGGGATATCCGGCCAACACGACGGCCCAGCGCATCGTGCTCAACGTCTTCCTCTGCCCGTCCGACGTCGACCGCCTGTCCACGCCCGAAGGACACAACAACTACGCCGCGTGCAGCGGCTCGTCGCCCGACTCGACGGCCGTGCTCGGCGCCTTCAATGGGCCGTTCCTCTGCGCCGACCCGAACTCGGGCTCGACCGCGGCCCAGATCTACAGCTTCGCAAGCATCACCGACGGCCTCAGCAACTCCGCGGCGTTCAGCGAGAAGGTCAAGGGCGTTGGCAGCACCAACCCGCTCGACCCGATCAAGCCGACGTCGACGGTCTACCTGGTCACCCCGCCTGCCAACCCGAGCGTTCCGGACCAGTACTACGCCAGTTGCAGCGCGATCAACCCGCTGACCAACCCGCTGGCGACCGGCCAGGGGTTCGACCAGACGCCGACCGGCACCGGTAGCGCCTGGCACGTCGGCTACCCGCCCCAGACGCGCTACACGCACGTGCTGCCGCCGAACACCTGGAGCTGCGACTTCGGCAGCGGCGGCGGCGGCATCCGGGGCGCGTACACGGCGAGCAGCCGGCATTCCGGGGGCGTGAACGTGCTCTTCTGCGACGGCTCCGTCCGCTTCGTCAAGCAGTCCGTGAACATGGCGACCTGGTGGGCCCTTGGGACGATCGCGCTCGGCGAGGTGATTTCGTCCGACAGTTATTAACCGCTGGGCGCGAGCGACGCCCCGGGGGTCATGAACGCCAACGGCCGGGCGGCCCGTTCAAGGACCGCCCGGCCGCTGGAGATGACCATTCGCCACACGGGATCAATGGCGCGGCGTGAGCTTCTGGTGCTGGTCCTGGGTCGGGATGACCGGCACCTTGTGGTTGGCCACCACCGTCTTGCCCGGGTGGTACGCGCTTTGATTGAAGGTGTGCGACGACAGCACGAGCGACGACCCGTGCTTGTTCGGGCTCGCGCTCCGGGCGGCCTGGAAGTGGTACTTGCCCGGGTCCTCGTAGTTCAGGATGCGCATCTTGAACCCGAGATCGGGCTGGAACTGCTGGTAGGCCACCCGTTTGGGGATCGGCTTGTAGTTGTAGGCCGAGAGCGCCGACGACGTCGGCACGAACTGATCGGGACCGAAGGGAGTCTGGAAGAACGTCAGCGTGACGAGCCCGATCGGCACGGCCGAGCCGACGCCGCTACTCACCGCGCCGCCGCCACCGCCACCGCCACCACCGCCGCTGGAGCCGTTGGTCACGGTCGCCTGGAAGGAGCCCGTGAAGCCTCCCGTCAACTGGGTCACGGGATTGGTCAAGGCGTTTTGCGTCAACAGTCCGCTGAGAGTCAACGTTTGCGAGCCGTTGATCAGATTCAGCGGGTTCTTGGCATTGGCCGCGAAGGTGACCGTGATCTTGGCGTCTGTGATGTTCGCGTTGTTCGGATCGGTAATCGGAGTGACCGTGACCGTGGTGTTGGCGGGGAGGGAGACGGGGATGTAATTGGTGAGGCTGCTGGAGAGCACGAGCGTGGTCGGGTCGATGTTGGCCGCGGCGTTGAAATTGTTTCCGGCGGCACCGCCGACGTTCAACTGCCCCAGGACGTAGAAGGTCAGGACCGGCCCGTTCGCGTTGACCGCGGTCGTCGTCCCCGTCCCCGGCGCATTGAGCTGGGTCGTGGTGGCGAGTTGTGTCGGCACCAAAGGTTTGATGAACGCCCCTTCGCTGATGAAGACGCCGCCGTCGAGACTCCGGCCAGTCGTCACCGCGTAGCCCGGTGCACCCACGATGGGGTCGGGAATCGTATCTTGGTCCGCCGTGGCGGCCTGCGGGGGAGTGAACGGCCGGCCCCCGACCGATGCCCCGTAGAACGTGGGCGCGGAGCCGAATGACGTACTCGAGTCGATCGTCGTCAGGATGGCATCACGCGTGTCCAGCGGAATGGTCCCCACCAGGGTGGAACGGCCCGCCACGATGTAGGCCGCACCCTGGTTGCTAAGATAACCGGGCGCGCCGATCAGAAACTCGGGGAAGTTGTCGGCGTTGACTTTCCCGAGTCCGGAGACGGAGTAGCCGGCGAGGCTGCCGCTCGGTCCCGTGAAATTGGCAATCTGGACTGTGATTGGGGGGGTCGACAGGGAGATCGGCCCCTTGATCACGGTTGTCGACGCCGACTGGCCCATGATCAGGCTGGCACGACCGGCATTGGTATTCGCGAGCGGCGCGCCGATCAGGAAATCGGCCAACCCATCGTTGTTGACGTCACCCGCCCCGGCAACCGCATACCCGGTCCCGTCACCGGCGGTCCCGGTGAAAACGGCCCCGAGGACGTCGCCGGTGGTGACCGAGGGATCGCCGATCGTCGTGAGCGCAGTCGACCTGAGCGTTGCGTTGTTGATGCCCGAATTCGTGGTGCTGGGATTGAGCAGCGACGAGCGGCCATAGATCAAGTAGGCCGTTCCCCCGCCGTTGTTGGCCGAGCCTGTGCCGGCGTTGATCGTGCCGGGAGCCCCGATGAGAAGGTCGGGAAGCGGCTGGTTCGTACCGCTGAGCAGGCCGTCGACATCGCCGGCATTGGCGACCGAGAAGCCGGCGAAGTCGCCGGCCGCGGCGCCGCCGAAGATCACACCGGGTAACCCGCTGTTCTGGCCGACGGTCGCGAGGTTGACGGGGTTGGTGGTGCCAATCGCCCCCGCGTAGCCGGACTGGGCGATGGCGAAGACCACGCCGGCGTCGGAGTTGCCGTTGAAGGTGGCCGCCGGCGCGCCGAAGACGAGCGTGCTCTGGTTCCCCCCGTCGGCGAAGAAGTTGCTCAAACCCGCCACCGACGATCCGAGCTGCATCGGGCCTGCCCCGACGGAGGCGCCGAACGTCACGAACTTGACGGGGCTCGATGCGGGGTTGTCGAAGTTGACGATCGGCTGGGGCGTGAGACTGTTGAGGTACGTTCCGCCGATGACGAGGTAGGCGCGGCCATAGTTGGGGAACGCGGTGTTCGAGGGGTCGCCGAGCGCGTCGGCCCCGGGTGAACCGATGAGGAAGGCGGGGCTACCGTTCACCCCTCCCGGCACGACCGCGACTGAGGCCCCGAGCCGATCGGCGAGCAGCCCGTTCGTCATGAACGTGACGCCGTTGAACGGGAAACCCTGGATGCCGCTGATCGGGTTGTTCTGGGTGAACTGGGTGTTTCCGAGTTGCTGGAGGTCGCCGACGTGGTAGGTCCCGTTGGGCACGCCGTTGGTGGCTTCGAGCTGGGTGAGATTGAGCCAATTTTGGACCGTCGTCTGGTTGACCGCATTGGAGCCGAAGATGAGGTAAGCGCGGGTATTGCGCCCCGAGCCGATGTTGAGTCCGCCGGAGTTGGTGATGGTGGGCGCGCCGACGACATAGTCGTCGAAGCCGTCACCGTTCATGTCGCCCACGTCGGTGACGGACCACCCCGCGCCGCCGTTGGATTGGGCAGCGCCCATGTCGATGCCGAAAGGCCCCGTCGTGAAATTGCCGTTCACGGTCTGACTCACGGCACTCGCCGGGTAACTTTTCGGACTGGTCTGGCCGCCCAGATCCAGGGCGGGGGCACCTGCCAGCAGTTCCCTGGGCTCCAGGTACTGAAATCTCGGACGATACCTCGGCTGCTGCCGCTCGGCCGACGGCCGCGGTCTGCCCTTGCGAAACAGCATGGGAGACTCCCTCCTCCAGGCCAAATGTCGCGCGTTCGCCGCGGTTCGGTCCATCCGAGCCGCGTCGAGCGTCCCTCGGAACACCGGTGTCGGGGCAACCTTTCCCCGCACCGGCTCGGCGCGACCCTGTCGCCGCCAAGGGAATCCAATTACCTCAGAGGTTTCGACCCCCCGTTGGCCCCTGCTCCATCGAATCGGACCGCTTCGACGAGTCGGCAGGGCCCCGATTACGCATCTTCCGTTCAACCCGCAGAACCGCCACACCCGATAACTTGGGTTGGACGCGGACGGGCAGCCCAACCGCTCCCGACCGATGAAGTGCGGTCGCGCTAGCCTTCGCGAGATTTTTGGGCGGCCCAGCCCGTCGTTCTGCCCCGGCCCCTCACGGGGCGGTTCGCCCGGGGCCGGAAGGCGGGAGCCTGGCGCCGACCGATGCCCTGCACCGTCCGAGCAAACGCTCGAGAACCCGCCGTGCGGTCGTCCCGGGCCATTGATGCCCGTACGGGGCGGATCAGCGATCGACGTGTCTATTGAGGCGAACGTGTCATGACAGTCCGAACCGAGCCGACCCGACGCCCTGCCCGGTCCCGTTGCCGACTCGCCCTGGTGGCGACGTTCTTGGTAGCCGTGCAGGGCGGGTGCACGCGCGAGTTCTTCCGGAACTGGGCCAACCAGGACGTGTCGGAAGCCGTCTACGAGAAGAGCCGCGACCCGCGCTGGCGCCTCGACATGTTCTCGATCGAGCCGCCGGCCATGTCGCGGTTCGCCGACCCGACCGACCAGGATTCGCCCCCCGCACCTCCCGACGACCGGGCGACGGAGGCGTTGGGCCCGGTCCCGCAGTGGTCGGACACGCGGCTATTGGTCCCGCTGGAAGGAACGGGCTACCTCGACTTGCTCGACCGCGGCCCGCGGTACGAGTCGCCCCCCCGGCCGATTCCGCCCCCCACGCCGATCCCAGCGCCCCCGAACACGCCCGCTCCCTTCGCGCCGCCGACCGGTCCCGGCCCAGGTAGGAATTCCGGGACGGGAACGCCGGGGATGTCGCCTATCCCTGTACCGGCCACGCCCCCCGCAAGTGCCCCCCTTCCCGGGGCGACACCACCCCAGGCGGCAGGGATCAAGCGCGATACCGGGTTGCGGCTCGCTGCGTTCCAGGAGACCGGGATACCAGCACCGACTCCTCCGGCACGGCAGCCCGCGCCGATCGTCGTCCCGCCGCCGGGTACAGCCACGGGCATACCGGCGGCACCGAACCCGCGAGCCACACCGGACGATAAGGTCGAGCCGACGGACCCGAACCTCAGCGCCCCGGTCAACCCGCTTCGTCCCGGCCAAACACCCGACCAATATCGCGCGGCGGAGGCGATGGGCACGGAAATGTCGGCACTGCTGAACTTCGGTTCGCTCGACTTCGACCTGACGACCGAGTATGGCCTGCCCCGCGACAGCCAGCCGTATCTCCTCACGATCGACGAGGCGTTCCGCCTCGCCTTGATCAACTCCCGCGCCTACCAGTCCAATATCGAGAACGTCTACATCGCGGCGATCCCCGTGACGCTGCAGCGGTTCGCCTTCATGCCGCAGTTTTACGCCGGACTGGGAGGGGCCAATCCGGGGATCACCCCTGGGGCCGTCGGCGGCCTCGGGCTGGCCTTTCCGCCGATCGAGAACCCGACCAGCGCGTTGAACTACTCGACCCACGCGACCGGCGCGCCGGCGTCGGCGCTCAATATCGGCACCGTCGCCGGCTTCGGCAAGGTGTTCCAGAATGGGATGAACGTCGCGGCCGGGTTTGCCAACGAGGTCGTCTTCAACTTCTTCGGCCACGACTCGAAGCAGCCGAAAGTGCAGTCCTTCCTCCCCCTGACCCTCATGATGCCCTTCCTGCGCGGCGGCGGACGGGCCGTGACCCTGGAGCCCCTGACCCAGGCCGAGCGCAACCTGGTGTATCAGGTCCGCACGTTCGCCCTCTTCCGCCAGCAGTTCACCGTGGCGACGCTGGTCGGCGGCTCCATCCCCAACTTCGGGTCGGCCGTGCCGACGCTCGGCTTCATTGGCGGCGGCAGCGATCCGGTCGTCGGCTTCGTGAATCTGCTCGAGGACCTGCAGATCCTCGAGAACACCCGGCGCAACGTCGCCACCTTCGAGCAACTGCTCAAGGTCTTCAAGGAGCTCAAGGAAGGAGAATCGTCGGGCCTGACGCAGCTCCAGGTCGACCAGATCGAGAACAATCTCCAGTCCGCTCGCCAGAACTATATCGTCTCCCGCAACCAGTTCCGCACCGATATGGACGGGTTCAAGCAACAGATGGGGCTGCCGCCGGACACGCCCATGCTCCCCGACCGTAGCCTCACAATCCGGTTCAAGCGGGCGTACGAGGCGCTCGACCGGTGGGGCCTCGACCCCAACCGCAAGCTGGAAGACCTTCCCAAGTTCGCGAAGATGCTCCCTGACCTGGAAGACATCGTACTCGACGGACGCTCGGTCCTCGCGGTATACAATGGAGACAACCCCATTGTCGAGGAGCAGCTCGAGGACCTGCTGCTGGCGGGCGAGCGCCTGGTGCTCGAGCACCGGCTCGACTTGATGAACACCCGCGCCCAGCTTTACGACGCCTGGCGGCAGATTCGGGTCACTGCCAACTCCCTCAAAGGCGTTTTCAACCTCGTACTCACCAACCAGTTCGTCACGCAGCCCGCGAACACCAACCCGCTGGGATTCCTCGACCAGGCCAAGCAGTTTTCCCTCGTGCTCAACGCCGAGCTCCCGTTGGTTCGGATCAACGAGCGCAACAACTTCCGCAGCGCGATCCTCAACTACCAGCGCGCCCGCAGGAACCTCCAGAACACCGAGGACAACCTCAAACAGTTGATCCGCAACGACATCCGTAGTATTTTGGTAGCTTACCAGACTTACCGCATCGCCCGCCGCAACTTCGAGCTCTACGCCCGGATCAAGGACCAGGCGTTCGAGCAGCTCGTCGCGCCGCCGCAACCGGGGGGAGGCGGGAACGTGGCGAACGCAGCGATCCAGACCCAGAACCTGGTCAATGCTCAGAACAGCCTGATCGGGACAGAGACCGCCCTGATCACGACCTGGTACAACTATCAATCCGCCCGCCTCGCCCTCTATCGCGACATCGGCATCCTGCCCTATGATGAATGGGAGGCCTTCCGTGCACTTTTCTCTACAGAAGAATACACCCGAGACGTCAGCATCAGCGACGCCGGGGACGACGCCGGTTCCCGGGGGGACGGACCTGCCCGAGCTACAGCGGCCCGCAGCGGCCCGGCGGCGGACGTCCGCCGGCGTTAAGGCGGTCGTGACACTCTTGTTCGTCGCGGGGGCGGTCGCCGGGGTCGTCGTGGGCGTGCCCGGGGTGGGTAAGTCGTTGCGGTCGATGTTCGCCTCATCGCAGACCGACATCATCACCGTGCCGGTCAAGCCCGCCAACCTGCCGGTCACGGTCAACGAGCGCGGCACGCTCGAGAGCGCCAGCAATCAGGACGTCTTCTCGAAGGTTGAAGGGCAGACCACGATCGTCTTTATCGTGCCCGAGGGGACGCGGGTCAAAAAAGACGACCTGGTCTGCGAGCTCGACAGCTCAGCACTCAAGGACCAGCTCATCAACCAGGAGATCGCCACCAGGGGAGCCGAGGCGGCCCACCTGAACGCCAAGCTCACGCGCCAGGTGGCCGAGATCGCCGTCACCGAATACACCGACGGCATCTACCTCCAGGACAAGGAGTCGATCCAGGGAGAAATCGCCCTCGCGCAGTCCGACATGGAGCGCGCGGTCGACCGGGTGCAATGGTCCGACCGCATGCTGCTCAAGGGCTATAACTCGAAGGCGCAGAACCTCAGCGACCACTCCGCCCTGGAGAACTCCAAGTTCAAGCTCGAGCAGGCCCAGACCAAGCTGAACGTGCTGGAGAAATTCACCCACGACAAGACGGTCACGGAGCTCAAGAGCGAGGTTGAGAAGGCCCGCTCCGACGAGCTGGCCAAGGAGCAGACCTGGCAGCTCGAGCAGACCAAGGAAAAGAAGCTCCGCACTCAGATCGTGAACTGCAAGCTGCTGGCGCCCGGCGACGGCATCGTCGTGTACGCGAACGACCCCAACCGCTTCGGCGGCAGCGCCCAGCCACAGATCGAGGAAGGGGCGGCGGTGCGCGAGCGACAGAAAATCTTCAGCCTCCCCGATATCACCAAGATGCGGGTTAACACCAAGGTCCACGAGTCGATGATCGACCGCTTGGCCCGAGGGCTGCGGGCGCGCATCCGTGTCGAGTCGTTCGCCGACGAGATCCTCACGGGAGAAGTCGAGTCGGTCGCCCCCCTGCCCGACCCGAGCAGCTTCTTCAGCTCGGACGTCAAGGTCTACACGACGCTCGTGGCGATCGACAAGGGGCTCGCCGGCCTGCGTCCGGGCATGACGGCCAACGTTGAAATCCTCATCACCGAGCTCGAGGACGTGCTGAGCGTCCCCGTCCAGTGCATCCTGCAGTACAGCGGCAAGGACCACCTCGCGGTGCGGACCGAGAATGGTTTCACCTGGCGTGACGTCAAGCTCGGCATCTCCAACGACAAGCACGTCGAGGTGAAGGAAGGCCTCAAGAGCGGGGAGGTCGTGGCGCTGAACCCGATCGCCCTCCTCTCGGAGGACGAGAAGCGCGACCTGTTCGGCGGCTCCGGCAAGGGAGCGTCCAAGAAGAACTGGGGCGTCGCCGCCAAGACCGGCGTTCCGGGCGCGGACGGCAAGGCTGTGGTCGGGTCGGGCGTCGGCGTGCCGCCCGTTGTCCCGGGAAGTCCGGCCGCCGGGGCCGACAGCAAGTCAGCAGGCCCCGACGCCAAAGGCAAGGGCAAGGGGGCCGGTAAAGGTCAAGGCAAGGGTCAGCGCGGCGGCTTCATGAGCAAGATGGACGAGGCCACCAAGCAGAAGTTCATGAGCGGCAGCGACGACGAGAAGCGCAAGATCATGGAAGACAACGGCGTGCCGCCCGAGATGATCGACCGCATCCTCGACCGCATGAAGAACGGCGGCGGCTTCGGCGGCGGACCTCCAGGCGGCGGTGGGGGCGGCTTCGGCGGCGGGCCTCCGGGCGGCGGTGGGGGTGGCTTCGGCGGTGGACCTCCGGGGGGCGGCGGGGGCGGAGGGTCCAATCAGTGAACGTCGTTCCCCAGACCAACGGCCATAAGCCGATCGTCAAGATCGCCGACGTCAAGAAGACTTACGTGATGGGCCATGCTCACGGCGGCGGTCTCTTCGGCCGCCGCCGCGGGCACGACCAGCGCGTCATCGTACACGCGCTGCGCGGGGTGTCGGTCGATTTCTACCCCGGCGAGTACGTCGCCATCATGGGCGCCTCGGGCTCCGGCAAGAGCACGATGCTCAACCTCCTGGGATGCCTCGACCGCCCCTCCAGCGGCAGCTACTTCTTGGCCGACCGCGACGTCGCCCGCCTCAGCGACGACGACCTGTCCGAAGTGCGCAGCCGTTACCTCGGCTTCATCTTCCAGTCGTATAACCTGATCCAGCAGTACACCGTCACCGAGAACATCCAGCTCCCCTTGACCTACCAGGGGAGCGGCACGATCACCGAGGAGCTGCAGGAACGCACCCGCGAGCTCGCCCGCATGGTGGGCCTGTCCGACCGCCTCGATCACCGCCCCAATCAGCTCTCCGGCGGCCAGCAACAGCGTGTCGCGATCGCCCGCAGCCTGATCAATGACCCCTATATCATCCTGGCCGACGAGGCCACCGGTAACCTCGATACCAAGACCAGCCACGAAATCATGGACATGCTCGGCAAGCTCAACGACGCCGGCAAGACCATCATCATGGTCACCCACGAAGAAGACATCGCCGCGCACGCCAAGCGCGTCATCCGCATGCGCGACGGCCTGATCGTCGAGGACGGCCCCAGCCCGCGCATGCAGGCGGCGCTGGCGACGAGCGCAAATGGGAGATGAAGCGGTTTATCCGCAGATGAACGCAGATAAAACAGAGGAAAAATTGGGTTGATGGAAGAACGATCGTTTCGTAATGAATGCCCATGATATTCGCGACTATTTCTTTTTTTTCAGCCTTCATTTGCGGATAAACCGCCTGCCGTCGATCGTCCTGGAGTCACCGTCATGAGTCGCATCTGGCGCGGTCTGAAGCTGGGGATGAAGAGCCTGCTCCTGCACAAGCTGCGCTCGGGCCTGACCGTCCTGGGCATCGTGTTCGGCGTGGCGGCGGTGATCTCGATGCTCGCGGTCGCCGAGGGGGCCAGCCGCGACGCCCAGGAGCGCATCCGGGCGCTGGGGGCGACGAACATCATCATCCGCTCCGTCAAGCCGACCGAGGAGGCGCTCGCGACGGGCGGCCGGCCGGGCCGCGTCATCCTCAATTACGGCCTGAAGTACGACGACTTCGACCGGATCCTCGCGACCGTCCCCACCATCAAGAAGGCGCTACCGATCCGCGAGATCCGCAAGCAGATTCGCTTTCTCAACCGCACGATCGAAGGGCGCGTCGTCGGCACGACCCACGATTACGACGACTTCAACCTGCTCCGCATCGACAAGGGTCGCTTCCTGACCGAGAGCGACAACGAGAAGTACCAGAACTTCGCCGTGCTCGCCGCTGACGTCGCCAAGACCCTTTTCCCCTACGAGGACCCGCTCAACAAGTCGATCAAGCTCGGGTCCGACTACTACACGGTGGTCGGCGTGACCCGCGAGCGCGCCAGCTCGGCCGGCATCGGCGGCAGCCTCGCGGCGCAGGAGTTCAACAAGGACGTCTACATCCCGATCAACACGTGCAAGCTCCGGTTCGGCGAGCGGATCATCGACAACCGCGCGGGCTCGATGTCGGCCGAGGAGACGCAACTGACGCAGATCACCCTCCAGGTCGGGTCGATCAGCGAGGTCCGCCCCTCGGTGCCGATCATCGAGGCCGCGTTCAAGCCGTACCATCCCAAGAAAGACGTCGAGATGACCGTCCCCTACGACCTGCTGCTGGAAGCCCAGCGCCAGGCGCGGCAGTTCAGCATCATCCTGGGCACGATCGCCGCGATCTCGCTCGTGGTCGGCGGCATCGGCATCATGAACATCATGCTCGCCACCGTGACCGAGCGCACCCGCGAGATCGGTATCCGGCGGGCCCTGGGGGCCAAGCGGTGGGACATCACCGAGCAGTTCCTGATCGAGACCGTCGTGCTCTCAGGTGTGGGCGGTTTGCTCGGCGTGACGCTCGGCATCGTGGTGCCATACGTGATGATCTACTTCCTTCGCGACCAGAAGGCCTTCGTCACGAGCTGGTCCGTGCTCGTGGCCTTCTCCATCTCGGTGGCGATCGGCATCCTCTTCGGACTCTACCCGGCCCTCCGCGCCGCACGCATGGACCCGATCGAGGCCCTGCGGCATGAGTGATGTCAGGTCGTAGGTGCGAGCCATGCCTGCCACAAAAACAACGCGCTGGCGGCGTGCCTGGTTCTGGGTGCGATTCGCATCCAAGCATGCGTTCGGTCCTGTTGGTCTTGCATCGACTGGATGTGAAGACTAGGCTAAATCGTGATGTGGACCGCGGCGCTGGGGCTTGACCCGGCGTCGCGGTGTTTGCTTCTAGGATGCACGAGACGCGGACGTCTCATTCTACCGTCGAGTCGCACCAGAACGGCGTGGCCAGGCGTAGGCCGGCCCGCCGCGCGGATTAATTGGGAGCAGACTGGCATGTCCGTAGAACGAATCCCGATGTCGAAGGAAGGCTACGAACGGAAGAAAGCCGAACTCGACCAGATGGTCCAAGAGGACATGCCCCGGATCGCCGAGCAAATCGCCCAGGCCCGGGGCTTCGGCGACCTGTCCGAAAACGCCGAGTACGACGCCGCCCGCGAGGCCCAGGGGATGCTCCAGGCGCGAATTAACGACCTCCAGGACCATCTCGCCCGCGCCATCATCGTCGACCGCTCGAACATGCCGACCGACCGGGTCGTCTTCGGCACGAAGGTCAAGGTCTTTGACCTCGAGTTTGAGGAGGAAGAGGTCTTCACGCTGGTCGGACTGGGAGACGAAGACTACGACCAGAACAAAATCCTGCTGACCAGCCCGATCGGCCAGGGCCTTCTGGGGAAGAAGGTGGGCGAGGTCGCCGAGATCGCGGTGCCTCGGGGAATGTTAAGGCTGCGGATCGTCGAGATCGGGTTCGACGACTGAGCGCACGGGTGGACTATGCCGATACCCGCCCACCACGTGCTGGAATCCCGGCTTCAGCCGGCAGGGACTAGCTGAAGCCGGGACTCGGACGTACGTGGTCTCGCCTGTCGTCATCGCGCCGGCAATCTCATTTTTCTCGCCACCAGACGCTCGGGGCGAGCCCGCGGGCGAGGCATGCGGCCTCAATAGCCAGTCGGAAGCGTGGCGCGTCGTTAGGGTAGCCGGCGGTGGGGCGGAGGTCAGGGAGACGGGCGGTCCAGTGGGCGTTGAAGACGTCCATCCAGTGTTCGCGCACCGCCTTGCTGATGATCGAGGCGAGCGCCACGAGGCCGTCGTCGGCGTCGGCCCGTGGGACGAGGCTCAAGGAGAGCCGCCGCCCCGGTCCGCGCAGAGTGTATCGGCTCAGCTCGGGGCCCTCGGGCCCCCGGTCGATCCAGATGTCGGGGAACGCCTCGTGGAGCGGCTCGAGATAGAAATGCCGCCCGCCATGCTTGTCAGCGCGTACGACGGTCTCGGTCCCGTCTGCCGCGCGCTCCCAGAGGCCCGCGAGCAGGCGCGCGAACGCCTCGAAGTGGACGCGCGCCTTGGAGGCCGACGCGGCCAGGCCGGCGTTGAACCGAGCCGGGCCCACGACGACCGAGCGTACGGCGACGAGCCGCCAAGGGGCACCGGCCAGGGCGCCCGCGGCCAGAGCCCGCTCGAGCCGAATCCGCGCGTCCGCGCAAGGAACCGGCCAGTCCTCCGCGTCGAGCCAGGGGGAAAGCTCCACGTCGTCAAGCGTGCCCGCGTCGAGCGCGGCGAGTAGAGCCCGGAGCGAACCCGGCACCCCACAGCCGGTCGCAGCCAGCGCGGCGAGACAGGCCGCCTCCAGACGGTCGCGCCCCCGGCCGCCGGTGAGCAGGGCCTTCGAGTCGTCGACCCAAAGCCGGTCTGCGTTCCCCCCGGCGCGGGCGACGGTCGCCGCCAGGTCATCCCAGAGGGAGGGAGGGCGCTCGTCCGGCCCTTCGGCAACGACCGCGGTCATCACGAGCGGGCCAAGGTTCGGTCCGTAGCCCGCTTCGTCGATCCCCACCCAGCGCATTGCGTCATTCTCGTCGCGGCCAACGGACGATTCGCGCGGTTTCTCGGATTCCCATCCGCGCCGGCGGTCCCGGCCGCAAGCAAAAGGTAAGCCCCTGCCGGTTGGTGCGCCAAGACTGGATGCTGAAGTCGTCCGGGTAGCACGCCCCGGAGCCTGCGACAGGCGTGGTCGAACCGCCAGACGGGTGCGCCACGCCCATCGAAGACGCTGGGCGCGCCGCCCCCGCTCGTCCCGGCCCGGCGACGGCGCTTCCATCGGCGAGCGCTTGCAGAAGAAACGCGCGAGGCAGCCGCTATCCTACCGGCGTCGCGACGACTTCCTCGGGCGCGGCGGGCGAATCGGAGGCCCCGCGCCAGATGGCGGCGGGCTCGCGTCCCTGCACTTCAGCGGCGAGCGAGGCGTAATCCTCCGCGCCCCGGCTGGCCGGCGCGTACTGGAAAATCGACTGGCCGAAGCTCGGGCACTCCGCCAGGCGAATGTTGCGCCTGATGCGGGTCTGGAAGAGCTTCGTGCCCGACCAGGGAGACGGCCCGTTCCGCTGCGCGTCGAAGTAGCGGTTCAGGTCGTCGATCACTTCGCCGCCGAGCCGCGTCCCCGAGTCGTAGAGGCAGAGGACCACGCCGCCGACCGTAAGCTCGCGGTTGATCCGGCGCGCGACCATGTTCACCGTCTCGAGCAGCTTCGAGAGCCCGTGGAGCGCCAGGAAGTGGGCCTGCAGCGGAATGAACACCTCGTAGGCCGCGCAGAGGGCGTTCAGCGTCAGGATGCTGAGCGACGGCGGGCAGTCCATCAGCACGTAGTCGAAGGACTCGGGGTCGTTGTTGAGCTGGTCGCGGAGAATCACTTCACGGCCAACCGTGCCGATCAGCTCGAGCTCCGCCCCGGCCAGGTCGATGTGGCTGCCGCAGATATAAAGGTTCGGCGCAACCTCTCGGCGCACGTCCGCGAGAGGAACGTTCTGGGTAAGCACCTCGTAGAGCGACGGTCCGGAGCGGCCTGGCATGAGCCCAAGGTGCAGCGTCGCGTGCGCCTGGGGATCGAGGTCGAGCACCAAGGTCTTATGCCCTTCCGCCGCCAGGGCCGCGGCCAGGTTGACCGTCGTCGTTGTTTTACCTACGCCGCCCTTCTGATTGAGCACCGCGATCCGTCGCATCGGTACCGTCCTTCCGCCATTGCTGTGGTCCCGCGCCGCCGATCATCGCCACGGCGTTCGGCGGCAGTCTAGCCGAATCATCCCCCGGCGCAAAGCCGAATTACGTCCATCGGACCCCCCGGCCGTGCCCGCTCACGCCAAGACGGCATACAATTTGCACAGAAGGAAGAATGTAACCAATTTCACTTCAACCCATCAATCTACAACAAGACCGAACGCAGGTGCCGCGGCACACCAAGAAGCGGGGAGGGGCGCATGAAGACCGTCGCGGGGTTGTTCGAGACGACCGGGCAGGCGGAGCGGGCGGCTACGGCCCTGCGCCACGCGGGATTCCAGGCTGAAGACATTGCGATCGTGGTGCGGCACGCGACCGACCCGAATGCGAGTGACGTCGCGGAGGGGCGAGCCGAAGCGGCCGGGGTAGGAGCAATTGGGGGCGGAGCACTGGGCGCTCTGGGAGGCCTGGTCGTGGGGGTAAGTGCCTTCGTCGTGCCGGGGATCGGGCCGGCCTTGGCGGCGGGCACGATCGCGTCGACGGTGGTCGGCGGAACTCTCGGCGCGGCGGCCGGCGGACTCGCCGGCGGGTTGATCGACGCGGGCCTGCGCGAGGAGGATGCGCACCATTACCAGGCGGGGGTCGAGCGCGGTGGCGTGCTGATCGCGGTCGTGACCCCTGAGCACCGCGAGACCAAAGCCCGAGAAATCCTCAACGCCAGCGGCCTGCGCGACCTGGAATACCACCGAAGCCTCTGGGAAGAAAACCCAAGCCATCGCTACGACGTGCCGGCAACGACCGGGCTCGACACCCGCCCCGGCGCGCAGATGAAGGGCGCCGAGAACGAGGGGGCCATCCTGGCCGGGGGCGCCACGGGGGCCGTGGTCGGAATGGCGATCGGCGGGCTGGTCAGCGGACCGATGGGCGCGGCGATCGGTGTTGCCCTCGGCGCCCTTTCCGGCGGGCTTGCGGGCGCGGCGATCGACTACAACGACGTCGAGCCCCACTTCCGCGAGGAATGGGAACACGGCCCGCACAGCGACCGCTTCGACTGGAACCAATCGAGCGCAGCGTACCGCTACGGCTGGGAAAGCGCTGGCGAACCCGAGTTCCTGGGGCGCTCCTGGCGCGACGTCCGCCCGGACCTCGAACGCCGCTGGCCCGGCGGCCCGGCGTGGAACGACATCGAGCCCCTTGTCCGCACCGCCTGGGACCGCCGGACTCGCGGCGAAACGTGGTAATCGTCACTTCGCGGTACGCGCCTGCCTACTCGGGCCCCAGGTCGGTCCGGTCCACGGCGAAGGCGTAGATCCACGACGGTTGGTCGGCCCGCAAGTCATTGTCGGTCGTCACCAGCAACAGGCGGCGGCCATCGGCCAGGTCAGGGCCCCAGGTGAGGCCCTCGACCTTGGCCGGGAAATCCGCACCCGCCAGGCTAAACCGTGGGTCGAGCAGGTCGAGAAATGGGCGCTTCGAGACCGCCTTCACGTTCAGAGGCAGCGCTTTCTCGGGAAGGCCGTTCGTCGGGCTGGTTCCGGTGTCGCTCACGTCCGACGCGTTCTGCACGTCCACCAGGAAGAGCTTCTTGAATGACGCTTCGGCGCCCGCCTTTCCCTCGCGCTCCAGGACGAGGAACCGATGGTCGTCCACGGCGAGAATCTCGCTCACCGCGTACTTCGGGCCCGCGAGCGGGTAGACGTACTCGCGCGTCGCACCGTCGGCGAGGTCGATCCGCAGGATGCGGACGTTGACCCCTTTGCGGCCGCCGTCCTGGATGAGGGGGCTCTGCATGCACCCGAAGAGCGCGCGGCCGTCCGGGGTGATGGCCAGGCCCTCCATCCCCTTGTTCGTGACGCGGCCGGACCGGTTCGACTGGATCTCGGTCTCTTCGTCCGCGTTGGGGTTCGCCACCGCGAACTTCGCCGGGACGTTCCATACCTTCACGCGCCGGCCTTGGGGCGAGAACTCGTAGACGAACGGCCCGTACTCGTCCGACACGTACAAATGGCCGTCGCGGCCGACGCGGATCCCCTCCGGATCAAACCGGAGCGGATCGGGCCGCGAGAGGCCGACGAAACCGGCCCCATGCTCGTCGGTCAGGAACCGGGTCGCGCGCAGCTCGACCGTCACCGACTTCGCCTTCGGGTCCGCCTTGATCTCGAAAACGTGGAACCGATCCGCCGACGCGCTTGTGCCGTCGCCGAAGCCGCGGTCGTTCGCGGCGTAGTACAAGTCGCCGTCGCCCGAATAGGTGATTCCCGAGCCGAACGAGCCGAGCTGGTTCGCCGGGATCGACTCCCCTTGGGCGTTCGTGTACCGACCGCTCAGCCCCGAGCGGTCGGTTGCGCTCCCGGGAATGCTCGTGCGGCCAACCAGCTCGACCCTGGCCTGGGCGGCCGGGACGAGAACGACCAGCAATAAACCCGCAATGCTCCGGAAAAGACCATCCATCGCCCCAAGTCCCCGCGCTCGTCGGAAATGACCCTCACCGCATGCCACGACAGCCATGGTAGGCGACCGAGGGCGAGGAAGGGATCGCGAGGACCACGCTTTCGCGAAAACTTCATCGATTACGCAAGGCCGCGAGACAGCGGCGCGTCGAACGGCTCGTGCCCATGTGGGGCCGGCAATAGCCGGCCCCACATGAATCATCACGCGGCTCGACCGCATTACGGCGCGAGGTTCTTCGGCCCGAAGGCGTTGGGGAGCAGATCCGCCAGCGTGCGGTGAAGGACGTCCGGGCCGTCGCAGACGCTGAGGATCTCTGCGTCGGGCCCGAATTCGTTGATGACTTGCCGGCAGGCGCCGCAGGGAGCGGAAGGGGACGGAGTAGGCGTGTAGATCGCGACCGCCCGGACACGCGCTTGGCCGATTGCGACCGCCTGGAAGATCGCATTGCGCTCAGCGCAAATCGTCAGGCCGTACGACGCGTTCTCGACGTTGCAGCCGGCGACGATCGTGCCGTCCTCGGTCAGCACGGCCGCGCCCACGCGAAAGCGGCTGTACGGGCAATAGGCGCGCTCGCTGGCCCGCCGCGCGGCGTTGGTCAGCTCCATCCGAAGCGGCTCGGGAACGGCCACGGGCAAACCCCTCGTCTCAGGCCGGGCTCGGCGCAGGGTCACCCGCCATGGCTTCGACCCCGACCCGGTCGCAGAAGTCGCCGAACGTCTCGCCGGGCCGGCGCTCGGCCTTGAAGCGAGTGAAGACGGGGACAAGCTCGGCCACCACGCGATCGAACGGCACGTAATCCTTGTACTCGACGTTGAGGCGATCGCCCAGCGTCCGGCCCCCGAGGAAGATCGTGTACGTCCCGGGGCCGGGAGTGCCGTCCGGGTTGCGGGTCGCGGAGCGGCCGACGAGGCCGATGTCGGCGTTGTAAGGCCGGGCGCAGCCGTTCGGGCAGCCGGTCATCCGCACAGTGAAGCGCTCGTCGCCCAGGCCCAGCTTCGCGAGCTCGGCTTCCAGCTCGTCCATGATCGTGGGCAGGGCGCGCTCGGCCTCCGTCACGGCGAGGCCGCACGTGGGCATCGCCGGGCAGGCCATCGACCAGCGGCGGACCGTGGAGACCTGCTCCACCCGCGCGATGCCGTATTCCTCCAGAAGCGCTTCGATCTCGCGCTTCCAGGACGGCTCGAGGTCCGCCAGGAGGATCGACTGCTGGCAGGTCAGCCGGGCCGGCGTGCCGTAGTTCTGGAAGAACGCCCGCAGGCCGCTCGCCAGCCGCAACGTCCCCTCGTCCTTGATGCGGCCATTCTCGACCGGGATGCCGAGGGAGAGCTTGCCGTCCCCCTGCTCGTGCCACCCGAGGTGGTCGTCCACGCCCGTAACCGTGACCGCCTTCGGGTCGATGAGCGGGCGCTTGAGGTACTCTTCGATCTTGGCCCGGAATGCGGGGAGACCCCAGTCGTGGATGATGTACTTGAGGCGGGCGCGCTTGCGGTCGGACCGGTTGCCGAAGTCGCGGAACACCTTGATCACAGCCTCGCCGATCTCGAGAAGACCATCGCGGTCGACGTAGCAGAGCGGCACGCCCAGGAACGGAAATGTCTTCTGGGCGCTCGGTGTCGTGCCCAGGCCGCCGCCGACCAGCACGTTGTACCCCTTGACCGCGCCATGCTCGACGACCGCCAGGAAGCCCAGGTCGTTGGCGTGGACGTCGGTGCAATTGTCGTCGGGGAGCGCGAATGCCGTCTTGAACTTGCGCGGAAGGTAGGCCTTGCCGTAGATCGTTTCAACGGGGTCGTCCGCCGGCGTGGGGACCAGGCTCGGCCCCTGGGGTGGTAGGGCGGAGTTGCCGAGCTTCTCGCCGTCGACCCAGATGTCCCAGTAGCTCGACGCGCGAGGGGCCAGGTGCGAGGCGAACCGATCGGCGTCCGCCTGCATCGCGGCCCGGACCCCGTCCCGGATCGGCGCGGGGCAGCAGAGCACGTTCCGCTCGACGTCGCCGCAGGCGGCCAGGGTCGAGAGGAGCATCTCGTTGATCGTGCGGATCGTGACCTCGAGGTCTTCCTTGAACACCCCGTGGAGCTGGAACTCCTGGCGCGTCGTGATCCGGATCGTGTCGTTGCCCACGCGGCGAGATAGCTCGTCCGTCGTCAGGTACTGGTGGGCCGTCAGCTTCCCGCCGACGACCCGGATGCGCACCATGAACTGGTACGCCTTCTCCTTTCCCTCGCGCTTCATCAAGGTCCGGACGTCGCGATTGTCCTGCTGGTACGAACCGTGGAACTTGAGCACGGTCGCGGCGTCCTCGCTCATGTGCGAGACACCGTTGCGGTACTCGTCCGCGATCTGCTGGTAAAGGTACTGGCTCGCGATCTTGATCGCCTCGACCTTGCTCGGCTTCGCCCCGCCCCCAGACTCCATCGCGCTACGTCCTCCTGAACCGCTTGCCCCGCAACCGTGGAGAAAGATCGGTTTCCGCATAAAGTTAGTAAGCAAGCGATTCTAGGGGAGGACGAGTGCGGAATCAATGTCAACGCGCCCGGACGCGAAGCGGGCAAACTCGATCGGGGACCGGTTCCGGATACTGGCATTGCAATCGTCCTGCGCTGGGGCATTGGGTAGACTGGAGGCGGGCGAGTCCTTTTACACGGACGGAGCACGACTCTGATGACCGACTACCTCCTCGAAGGACCGAAACCCGCGCGGATGTACGAAGTCATCTTGCCGAAGAAGCTCGGCTACTTCGGCAAGGTCCAGGAGGTGCTGGAGGACCTGTTCAACGAAAGCGCGATCCGGCAGGTCCCCTTCGTGCGGCAATCCCTCGCCAGGCAAGGGCGCGAGGCGGGGTTTGACGAGGAGGAGTGGATCAAGACCCTCTGCCGCGCATCGCGAGGCTACTCCATTTACGAGATGGACGGCCGGTACCTCTCACCCAAAGGGCCCGTGGACGAGCGGGTACTCGTCATCCGGTTCATCTTCCATAACCCCGGCGGCGAGCCCGACAGTCGAACCGACTTCCTCACCGCATCGCTGGAGGTCGTCAACCACCTGGTCGCCCACCGCTTCGCGGCGGAGCTCGGGGTCGAGGAAGAGATCTGGTTCCTGGAATACCACATGCCACAACTGGCGATCTGGCGCAAGAGCGAGACGCCGGTCGGGGAGACGCAGCTATGAAGAGCGAGAGTCGGTTTGGCCCCTTGATCGAACGCTACGCCACAGGGGGACCAACCCTGGCGTACGCGGTTGCAGGGCTGTCGCCCGAACACGAGAAAGCACGACCCGGCCCGGGAGCCTGGAGCATCGCGGAGCTCGTCGCGCACCTGCTCGACGCCGACCTCGTCCTCGCGGAGCGAATGAAACGCGTCCTCGCCGAGGACGAGCCCGTGCTCCAGGCGTTCGATGAAAACGCCTGGGCCGCTCGCCTCGACTACCAGGCCATGTCGGTCGAGGAGGCCGTCAACCTCTTGATCGCCAACCGCCGCTGGATGGCGCAGGTCCTCCGCCGCTGCGTCGAGGCCGACTTCGCCCGCGCAGGACGGCACAGCGAGCGCGGACGGCAGACCATGGCCGAGGTGCTCTCGACGGTGGTGAACCACATCGATCATCACCTGCGGTTTCTCTACGCCAAACGCGCGAACCTCGGCGTCGCGCTCCCTCCTCGCTATACGGCCCAATGAGCGCTCGGAGCCGAAGGAAGCTCCGGACACGACGAGGACCTGATTCACATGCAACGCCTCTTCGCCGGCACGCCCTGGGACCGTCCCCCGACGTGCGACCGCTGCGGCAAGCCGGAGACGGAGTGCGACTGTCCGCCCCCCGTCGCAGAGCCGAAGCGCCTCCCCCCCGAGACGCAGACCGCGCGCGTCCGGCGCGAGAAGCGAGCGAAGGGAAAACTCGTCACGGTCGTCGGCAACCTCGACCCTGACGGGAACGATCTGGCCGCCCTGGCCGCCCACCTGAAGACGCGCTGCGGCGCGGGGGGGACGGTCAAGGACGGCCTGATCGAAATCCAGGGCGACCACCTCGCAGCCATCGAGTCCGCGCTGCGGATCCTGGGCTACAAGACGCGCACGAGCTAGTAACGTAGGATGCGTGAAACGCACCGGTGCATTACAGGTACGCTACACAATTCCATACGCAATATGTGTTAGTCTGTTCATAATCGCTCAGAAGACCACCAGCCCGTTCAGCGAACCCCCCGGTGTCCCGCCCGGGCCGCCGAACAGCACGAGACCGTTGAGGTCCCCGCCGGGCCCGGTGTTCGCGCCGGGCGTCGTGCTCGCGCCGGGGGCGAAGACGACACCGAACCCGGGGCCGACCTCACTAACGAACGTGCTCGGAGCGCCGAAGGAGGGCGTGTTGACGACCGCCGTGGTCGTGATCGCGCCGGCGGGGCTCGTGCGGACGAACGTGGTGCCGGCGGCGAACGGGAAGAGGTTGACGAGCGTGACCGAGGGATCGGCCCCTGCCTGCGCCCGGCTCGCGGCCGAATGCGTCGCGTGGTGCACGTGGACGTGGTGGGGGGGCGGGGCGTGATGGGCGCCCAGGGAACTGGCGACCCAGCGCGCTTCGAGAGCGTCACCGGTCGGCCGGAAGGCACGTCGCGGTCGCATGGCAATCAATCCTTCCTTGGCCGGATCTCCGCTCGCGCGAAGAGCCGGTTGCGGCACCGGGGCCAGGGCCGCTACGGGATGTCGGCCCCCGTCCCTGGACCCCCCACGTCGTCCCTGCACGCGGTGGTATAACAGGTCCCCGCCCGGGAACACAAAGAGCGTTGGCAAAGAGAACCACATGTGTTGCAAAAAATAGACTGTTTAATAAGAACGCCTAACCGGCATGATTTACCCACAGTTCGCCATAAAATGCATAGAAGTCTCTAATAAGGGCGACAGCCCCCGGCGCGCGGCTTGACGGCCCGGCGGCGGGCCGTAGACTTGGGGCTGGGTCCCTCCTGGTTCCGGACGTGCCGCCACGGCTTTGCTCTGAGGTCGAGACCGCGATGACCGTTCATGCGATGTGGGTGATGCTGGGCGTTCTCGGCATTCTGGCCGTGGCCTACCGCTACTACAGTGCTTTCCTCGCCGCGCGCGTGGCGGCGCTCGACGACAGCCGCACGACCCCGGCCCACGCGCACTACGACGGCCAGAACTTCCACCCGACGAACCGCTGGGTCCTCTTCGGCCACCACTTTGCGGCGATCTCGGGGGCGGGCCCGCTCATCGGGCCGGTCCTGGCCATCCAGTTCGGCTACCTGCCGGGGCTCGTCTGGCTCGTTGTGGGCGTCTGCCTGGCCGGGGCCGTGCAGGACATGCTCGTGCTGGCCGCGTCGGTCCAGCGCGGGGGGCAGAGCCTCGCCGGGATCGCCCGCGCCGAGCTCGGCCGGCCGGCCGGGTTGGCGACCGCGATCGCCATCCTCTACATCATCATCATCGCGCTGGCCGGCCTCGGCGTCGTCGTCGTCAAGGCGCTCGGCGGCGAGGACGTGCCCATGAAGGCCGGGGCGACGCTGATCTATCCCCCGTCCGCGCCGTTTGAACGGAAGCTCTACCCCCAAGGGCCGAGCATCTATCCGGTCCCGCCGGGCTCCACCTATAAGTTCGGCGCGGGGGAGCGGGAGACGATGCTCATGCACGAGGAGTTCCAGCTCTCCGTCCCCCACGGCGAATCGCTCAAGGGAAACCCCAAGGGCGAGGGCTGGATCTTGCCCAAGGACACCAAGCGGCTCGTGCCGGGGAGCTCGTGGGGCACGTTCACGATCGCCTGTACAATCCCGATCGCGCTCTTCGTCGGCTGGTACATGTTCCGCTTTCGCAAGGGGAAGGTCGTCGAGGCCTCTCTGCTGGGGGCCGTGGCCGTCCTGGCGGCCACGTTCTTCGGGGCCAAGGTCCCGGGCTCTCCCCTCGAGCCTTATTTCGCGCTGAGCCGCGACCAGACGATCTACGCCATCGCCGCGTACGGGTTCGTCGCTGCCGTCTTACCCGTCTGGCTGCTGCTCGCCCCGCGCGACTACCTGTCGAGCTTCCTCAAGATCGGCACGATCGCGCTGCTGGTCGGCGGCGTGATCGTGGCGAACCCGAAGCTCGAAGCGCCGATGGTCAACCACCACTTTCAGAACGGCGGCGGGCCTTACTTCGACGGGCCGATCTTTCCCTATGTCTTCATCTGCATCATGTGCGGGGCCATTTCCGGGTTCCACGCCCTCGTTTCCTCCGGCACCACGCCCAAGATGGTGGACCGGGAGAAAGACGTCCGCATGATCGGCTACGGCGCGATGCTGATGGAGGGCCTGGTCGGGGTCGTCGCCCTCATCGCCGCGGCGGCCTTGCCCAACACGATGTACTACGACATCAACATCGACCTCGCCAAGCGGCCCGATTTCCTGGCCAAGCACCCGGACTTCGCGCACGAACTGCTGGCGGCGGACGTCGACCACGGCGGCGAGCTCGTCGCGATGGAGCAGGACGTCAAGGAGTCGCTCCACGGCCGCACCGGCGGCGCGGTCACGCTGGCCGTCGGCATGGCACGCATCTTCACGAACGCCCTACCGCGACTGAAGGGCCTGGTCGGCTACTGGTACCACTTCGCGATCATGTTCGAGGCGCTGTTCATCCTGACCACGATCGACGCCGGCACGCGCATCGGCCGCTTCCTCGTGCAAGAATTCCTCGGCAAAATATGGAAGCCGCTCGGCGACCTGAACAACTGGGGGGCGTCGCTCCTGGCGACGGGACTGGTCGTCTTCGGCTGGGCCTACTTCATCAAGACCGGCTCGGTCGAGACGATCTGGCCGATGTTCGGCATGGCCAACCAGTTGTTGGCGGTGATCGCGCTGAGCGTGGTGACGACCGTCCTCGTCAATTCGGGTCGCGGGCGCTACGCGCCTGTCACGCTCGTGCCGATGCTCTTCGTCCTGGCGACGACCTCGACGACCGGCTATTACGAGATCACGGGCAAGTTTTACCGCATGATCCAGTCCGGGGCGGTGGTCAAAGGGTATCTCAACATCGGCCTGACGGCGATGCTGCTGACGTGCGTCGCCGTGATCCTGCTCTCGGCGCTCGGCAAGTGGCTCGGAGCGTACCGGAAGCCGGCCAAGCTTGAGGCGGAGGTCTGAGGTCGAGGCGAATGAGAAGGCCCCTCACCCCGATCACGGAGAAAGCAGACCATAAGAACACCTCTCCCGTCGGGAGAACGGAAGGGTGAGGAGCGCGCGGCGCTGGTCCTTGTTTGGCCCCTAACCCTCTCCCCCAAGACGGGGACCAGAATGGCCGCGCCCGTCGGTCACACTTCTCGCACCGGCTTCCCGAAGAACTGCTCCGCCTCGGCGATCACCGTGAGGAGGGCGGCTTCGGCCTCGACCTCGGGGATGCCGATCAACTGGCGCGCCAGGTCGAGCTTCTGGTGCTCTTCCTCGGTGAAGCGGCGGTCGGAGACTGCGCGACGGATCAGGAGCAGGAACTCCTCGACCTGGCACTGCGCGACCCAGTCGGGGTTGAAGTTCATTGCGCGCGACTCGGCGATGAGCTCGTCCCACCGGTCGCTCGATTCAGGGAGCGTGTCGAGGATGAGTTTGAGCTTCTTCCGCCACTGGGCCTGGTCGTAGAGGCTGGCGTCGGCGAACCCTTCGGACCGGGCGGGAGCGGGGTCGAGGCCCCAGGCTTCGTTCAGGCGGCGTGCTTCCTCAGACGAGGGGGATACCGGGGTACCGGCGTCTTGGCCCAGGGACCGCCTCAGCGCATCGAAGAACTTCATGGTGGCCTCGGAATGGGGAGGATTCCGCCCCTTGGGGCCGGGCAACGGCACACGAGACGAAACCCGGCGCTCTGGGCTTTTATTGTGACTTCACGTCCTGATCCGTCTTCGCCGGGGAGAAATGGTCGTAGACCGCCCGCGCGACGTCCGCACAGAGGCGGTTCCCCGCGTTGTCGGTGACCCAGCGGCGGTCGGCGTTGTCGTTCGTGAGGACGCAGACCGCGACGGGCCCTGCCGGACACTCGATGATCCCGGCGGCGGTCTTCGCCGCGTCGAGACTTCCCGTCTTGAAAGCGAGCTTCGTGCCGGCGGGAAGGAAACGCGGGAACTTGTCCTTGTCGTCGCACGCCCGCAAGTGCGCCAGCATCGCGTCGCAGGCCGAAGGGTCGACCAGTTCCTTCTTCCAGAGCGCCTCGCAGAGACCGACCATTTCCGCCGCGGTCGTGCTCCCCAGGCCGAACTGCTTGCTCCGCTCCGGGAAGACGGTGGTGCTCCCCTTGAAGACCTTGGAGTGAATTTTCGTGTTCGCGTAGCCCAGCTTTTCCATCGTCTCGGCCGTCGACTTGATGCCGATGGCATCGAGGACCAGGTTGGTCGCCGTGTTGTCCGAGTAGACGATCATCAGGTGCACCGCGTCGCGCAGGGGGAAGGTCGCCCCCGGCGAAAAGTGGTTCGTGAGGATGCCCGAGCCCGGCACCTTGTCCTCCTTCCGGAGGGTCACCGTCTGGTCCAGGTCGACTTTCTTCTCGGCCGCCTGGCGGTAAACTTCGACCATCACCGGGAACTTGATCAGGCTGGCCGTCGGCATCGGCTCGTCGGCGTGGTACCGAAACGACTCGCCCGTCTTGAGGTTCTTGACCGCGACTGCGACCTTCCCCTTATGGGCCTCGATCAAGGGCGTGAGCCTTGATTCGAGCGACGGTTCCGCGCCCTCCGCCGACGGACGCGACGCCAAGGAAAGTGACACAAGGATGGCACAAGAAATGCGGGCAACCATGGGACGTTCTCTCCGGATTTCACGCGTCGGGACGACCGGATTGTCGCATGAGCGGCCCGCGACGCCAAACGGATTTCGCCCCGAAGGGGCGACGCGGCCGGACCGGGAATCACACGGTGACAGTACGAACACAAGCGGCCCGTTGCAGGGCCGCTCCCGGCCCAGTAGGCTGGCCTGCATGACAAACTCTACCTTCCGCACGCAGTTCGGTGTGGCGCTGGCATTGGCGTTCGCGACCGCAAGCGGCCCCCTGCGGGCCGCCGAGCCCCGCCCCGGCGAACGTCTGGAGCGTCGCGGCGACGAGATCGTCGTGTGCGGCCAGCTTTATCACACGACGGCACCCGTCGTCCTCTGGATGGACCCGGGCGGGTACGACGCCTACCGCGTCGAGCGCCGATTCGCCCCCTTGGACAAGGCCGGCTGGGACGAGTCGAAGGGCGAGGCGCTCAAGTCACCGAACCGCTATGGGCTGCGCAAGGGCCAGGCGCTCACTCCGGAACAGCTCGAGCGGGTGCGCGGCGGCGGTTGGGACTTGCCGCTGCTGCAGTCGGTCGTCGACCAGTTCGTCCTCCACTTCGACGCGGCCGGTACCAGCCGCCGCTGTTTCGAGGTCCTGCACGATCAGCGCGACCTGAGCGTTCACTTCATGCTGGACCTCGACGGCACGATTTATCAGACGCTCGACCTCAAGGAACGCGCCTGGCACGCCACGGCCGCGAATACTCGCTCGGTGGGCATCGAGATCGCCAACATTGGCGCCTACCCGATCGACCGGCCGGGTCCCTTCGACGCGTGGTACCGGCGCGAGGGGGGGCGGGTCCAGCTCGTCAATCCCGCGCTTCAGGGCCTCCGCGACAGTCACACACCGCTCCACCCCGCCCGCGAGGAACCGGTCGTTGGCAACGTTCAGGGGAAAGAACTCCGGCAGTACGACTTCACGGCGCCTCAGTACACCGCCTTGATCCGCCTGACCGCCACCCTCTGCGCGCTCTTTCCCAAGATCCGCTGCGACTACCCGCGCGACGAGACGGGGAAACTCCGGCTCGCGAAACTGCCGGACGCCGAGCTCCTGCAATACCACGGCATCCTGGGCCACTACCACATCCAGACCAACAAGGTCGATCCGGGCCCCGCCTTTCAGTGGGACCTGCTCGTGAACGGCGTGCATGCCCTGCAAAAAAAGCCGACCGGCAATCCTTGACGAACCGACCCAATTTCACCTATCGTCATTGTCATCGCAAATTCGCGCAGACATCCCGGATTTGTTTCAAGAACGCGAAAAACCCGTTCTGTCAAACCAATCGCTCTAACTAGATTTCCAAAATTCCGCAAAATACCCAGAGCCCGCACTCCAAGATCAAGTATAATGGAGCGAACCTAACGGCGAGGCTGGAGCGGTTCGGCCCTCGACCGATTTGGTTAAGACTGCCCTGACACCCCAAGGAGAGAGCACCCATGAAACTCCGCCGTATGCTCGGACTGGCGGCCGCTTCCCTCGTGGCGGGTGGCCTGACCTCGTCGGTCCAGGCCCAATCGCCACAGGCGCCTGCCAAGGTCGCCCCGGTGCCCCAGGCGCCCGCCAAGGTCGCCCCGGCTCCCGAGGCCCCCTCCAAGGTCGCCCCGGCTCCGCAGGCCCCCTCCAAGGTCGCCCCGGCTCCGCAGGCCCCCTCCAAGGTCGCCCCGGCCCCGCAGGCCCCCTCCAAGGTCGCCCCGGCTCCCGAGGCCCCCTCGAAGGTCGCTCCGGCTCCGCAGGCCCCCTCGAAGGTTGCCCCGGCCCCCGAGGTCCCCTCGAAGGTCGCTCCGGCTCCGCAGGCCCCCTCGAAGGCCGCTCCGGTCCCGGCACCCCAGGCTCCGGCCAAGGTGACCCCGGCTCCGACCCCCGCCCCGCCCGCTAAGGCGGCTCCGCAGGTTGCCCCTGCGACCGAAGAGCCCCCGC
>JARLIH010000006.1 GCA_031291845.1 Isosphaeraceae bacterium
GCGACGAGGTTCTCCCAGCTTACATCGCCGAGCGACTCGTGCTTACCGAGCATGAGCTTGCCGTCATCGAATTCCAGGGCGTCGGTCTGGCCCGGCTGCGCAACGCTGAAGACTTTGGCCCGGCGCGCGAGGTCGTCGAAGACGGGGTCCAGCACGGGGTGTCCGAGCGCGCCGAGGTACGTCACGCTCAGCCCGAGGGCTGCGAACGCGTTGGCCAGAATCGGTCCGTTGCCGCCGAGCTTTCGCTGTTTGACAACGAGCTCGTAATTGCTCGATTCACCCGCCGCGCGCCGGATTTTTTCGGCGAGCGCCCCGATGGTCCGAACCGGGTCGTAATGCTCAGCGCTGTACCGCTTGTCCACGACGGCGGTGATCGCGTCGACGAACCCATCGAGACCGACAACGACCGGTCGAGCCGCCAGCCCCGCCTCGGCCCCGGCCAGCTTCCGGGCTGTGTTCTCGCATACCTCCTCCCGCGTCGTACCCACGGTTACGTCTCCTCGTCCGGCCAAACCGTCTCGCAGGGGCGCGGCATCGCCTGATCGGCCAAGGTAGTGACAATTTCATTGTCTTACAACCAACTGGCCCACCGCGCCCCCTTTTGGTTTGTCAGCCAGCCGGAAAACTGGCACAATATCGCCATCGGGACCTGCCGGCCAACGAGCCTTTTCCTGCCAATACCGCTCCCCGGAGATGACCTCAATGCGCGAATCCCACCCATCCTCCAGGCGCACTTTCCTGACGCAGTCGGCCACCACCCTCGCCGCCGCGACCGCGGCCACGCAACTGGTCTTTCAGAACGCTCACGCCGCCGGCAGCGACACGCTGCGCGTGGGACTCGTCGGCTGCGGCGGACGCGGCACCGGCGCGGCCGAGCAAGCCCTCACGGCCGATTCCAACATCAAGCTCGTCGCCATGGCCGATGCGTTCGACGACCGGCTCACGGAGAGTCTGTCCACGCTCAAGGGGTCCGCGGTCGGCTCGCGCGTCGACGTCCCGAAAGATCGCCAGTACGTCGGCTTCGACGGCTACAAGCAGGTCATCGATCAGGTTGACGTCGTCCTCCTGACGACCACCCCCCACTTCCGCCCCCAGCATACGGCATATGCCGTTGAGAAGGGCGTCCACGCGTTCGTCGAGAAACCGGTCGCCACCGACGCGCCTGGCGTCCGGGCCTTTCTTGCCGCCTGCGATGAAGCCAAGAAGAAGAACCTCTCCCTCGTCTCCGGTCTTTGCTGGCGCTATCACAACCCGCGGCGCGAGACGATGAAACGGGTTGCCGACGGCGCGATTGGCGACATTGTCGCCATCGAGACCACCTACAACTCGAACGGCGTCTGGGACCCCCGGCGCACCCGCGAGGAATGCAAGTCGGACATGGAGTACCAGATGCGAAACTGGTACTACTACACGTGGCTCAGCGGCGATCACATCGTCGAGCAGGCGGTTCACGGGATCGACACGATGGCATGGGCCATGGGCGACGAGCCCCCCACGCTGTGCTGGGGCTCGGGCGGCCGCCAGGTCCGGACCGACCCGAAGTACGGCAACATTTATGACCACTTCTCAGTAGTCTACGAGTACGCCAACGGCGTTCGCGGCTACCACACGTGCCGCCACTGGGCCGGCACCGATTCCCGGGTCAAGGACTATATCCTCGGCGCCAAGGGCTCATGCGACGTCTTCGGCTCCTCGATCAAAGGGAGCGACAAGTGGCGCTACCGCGGAACGAACAACAACATGTACCAGACGGAGCACGATGAGATGTTCGCCGCGATCCGTGGGGGCAAGCCGATCAATAACGGGCTCTATGCCGCCCGTAGTACCCTGCTCGCGATCATGGGCCGGATGACGGCCTACACCGGCCAGGTCGTCACCTGGGACATGGCGCTCAATTCGACCGAGAAACTCGGCCCGGCCGAGTACGCGTGGGGAGAGGCACCGCAGCGTCCCGTGGCCCGGCCCGGTTTCACCAAGTTTGCGTGATGGCCCTCGCAGTACACGGGTAAGCCGGCGTTCTGCAACACGCTCCGGCGCCATGGTCGGCGCCGGAGCATTCGAGCCAGCCTCCACTTCGAGAGATCCTCACGCTCGTTACATCAATCTGAGTCTCTGGGCGGCTTGCAAAAGGCTCCGGAGCGCGAATCGTGCCAACCCCCAAGTCGCACAGCGCCAAGCCGTCTCTGATGCTCTTCAGCGGCGAGACTCCGGGGCGTACCTTTGAACTCGAACGCGACGTCACCACGATTGGCCGCAGTTCGAAGAGCGACATCGTCCTCAGCCGAATCTCCGTCTCGCGGAAACACGCGCAAGTCCTCCGTGAAGGGGAGAGCTACTATTTCGAGGACCTGGGAAGCGATAGCGGGAGTCGTGTCGACGGCAAACCGGTACGGGGCCGTGTCCCGCTCAACGATGGCAGTCTCATCGAGATCAGCAGGTACTTCTTCAGTTTTAGCGACCCCTCGTTCCATATCGACGAAGACAGCGAGTCGGTCATTCTCGGCTCGATCGATCTGTCCAGCTCGGTGGACGACCGAGGTTTGTTCGTCAAGCCCGAGGAGAAGCTGCGCCACATCCTCGAGCTCAGCCGAAATCTTGGCGACACGTTACACCTCGACTCGGTCCTGGCCAAAACGCTCGAGACACTTTTCAATATCTTTCCCCATGCCGACCGCGCGTTCGTCGTGTTGAAGGAGGGGGACGAGATCGACGAAGTTCCGCGCGCGATCAAGTTCCGAGGTGGACAGCCGGGCGACTGTTTCATGAGCCGAACGGTCTTCAACCTCGTCATGAACGAAGGGAAGGGAATCCTGAGCACGGATGTTCCCAGGGACGATCGCTTGGCCGACGCGAAGAGCATTAACGCCTCAAATGTGCGCACGATGATGTGCGTCCCGTTGCTCGATCAGCAACAGCAGCCCCGCGGGATTCTCCAACTCGACACCAGGCAGGAACTCGGCAAGTTCCGACAGGACGACCTCGACTTGCTGGCCGCGGTCGCCGTGCTCGTCGGCGTGGCGGTCGACAACGCCCGGTTACACGCTGCGCAAATCGAACGGATCGAGATCGAGGTCGAGGAGCGGGACGCCCGCCAAGTCCAGTTGGCGTTCCTGCCGAACGACCTGCCAATGCTCGAGGGATACGAATTCTGGCACAGCTACGAACCGTCGCGCTTCGTCGGCGGTGACTATTTCGATTACCTTCCAGTGGAGTACTCCGTTGGCGGCCAACCGGTGCGCTGGTTCGTGGCCTTGGGGGACGTTGTCGGCAAAGGCATGCCTGCCGCGCTTCTCATGGCGCGGCTCTCGGCCGAAGTCCGACTGCTCGTCCTGTCGGGGCTGGAGCCTGCGGCGATCGTCGCCCGGCTTAACCACGATTTTTGCCGGCCGGGTATTGAACACCGTTTCATCACGATCCTGCTCTTACTCCTCGACGGCGCGAACCACCAAATCACGGTCGTGAGCGCGGGGCACATGGGACCGATGGTCCGGCGCGCGGACGGCCGCATCGAGGTCGTCGGTGAAGAGTCCGCCGCCTATCCGATCGGCATCGAGCCAGACACCGTCTACCGGTCGTCCACAGCGGACGTCCGTCGCGGAGACACGGTGATCCTCTACACCGATGGGGTCAACGAGGTGATGAACCCCGCCGGAAAACTTCTAGGTACGGATCGGCTGATGGACACGCTCCGGCGCAGTTCCGGTACAAGCTCGGAGGTGGGCGAGTCGATCCTCAAGGCCGTGCGCGACCATGCAGCCGGCAAACCCCAGAGCGATGACATTACCCTCATTTGCTTCACCCGACTCTAGCGAGCATGAAAATATTTATGAATCAACATATTTTTGCGTTAATCCTGTTGTTCGCGGCGGGCACGCCCGCAACAGCGCAAGTCCCGCCCGAGCTTCTTGCTCCGTCAGCGGTCAAAGGGGCGTTCCTGAAACTCCTCGACCGCCCCCGCGTGCCCCTCGACGTTCAGCTCGACGCTCCCCAGCGGAACGAAGACGGCCTCGTCGTTGAGAGGCTCAGCTTCGCCAGCGAGAAAAGAGCGGACGGCTCGGTCGAGCGCGTCCCCGTCCTGGTCGTCCGCCCGGAAAAGGCCGAGGAGAAGCAGCCCGCGGTCCTCGCCTTGCACGGCACCGGCGGCAGCAAGGACGGCATGCGGTCCTGGCTGAACGAGTTGGCGAGGCACGGATTCCTCGCCGTCGCGATCGACGCGCGCTATCAAGGGGCGCGGTCCGGCGGGGCCAAAGGGGCCGAGGCCTATGTCGCAGCGATCACGCGCGCCTGGCGGACCCCCGACGGACAACCGCGGGAGCACCCCTTCTACTACGACACGTGTTGGGACATCTGGCGCACGCTCGACTACCTCGAGTCGCGCGGCGACGTCGATCCGAAACGCATCGGGGTGATCGGCGTGAGCATGGGGGGAATCGAAACATGGCTCGCCGCCGCCGTGGACGAACGGATCGCCGTGGCCGTCCCCGCCATCGGCGTCCAGAGCTTTCGCTGGAGCCTCGAGAACGGCCAGTGGCAAGGGCGCGCACGCACCATCAAGGCCGCGCACGATGCCGCCGCGAAAGACCTGGGCGAACCCGAGGTCAACGCGAAGGTCTGCCGCGCACTCTGGGACAAGGTCATCCCGGGAATGCTCGGACCCTTCGACTGCCCTAGCATGCTCCGCCTCTTCGCGGGACGGCCGTTGCTGATTCTGAACGGCGAGCTCGATCCGAACTGCCCGCTCGGAGGCGCTGAGCAGGCATTTGCCGCTGCCAAGGCCGCCTTCGAAGAAGCGGGAGCCGCCGACAAGCTCAAGATCAACGTCGCCGAGGGCGTCGGCCATTCCGTGACGGACGGGCAACGGCGCGAAGCCGTCCAGTGGTTTGAACGCTGGCTCAAGCCTTGATGTCGCGCCAACGCGGTCGCTCGCTTCCCGATCCTTATCCAGTTGATGGGTTCAATGGACCTGTCAACGCTCGCAGGACCAAGGCCAATGGATGTATTTCGAGAAGGCCTCTTCGAGGGCCGCACCGCGCTGATCACCGGCGGAGGAACCGGCATCGGGCGCGGCATCGCCGAAGCGCTCGCCGCGTACGGCGCCCGGTGCGCTCTCATGAGCCGCCGCGCGGAGCACGTCGAACCCGCCGCGGCCGATATCGCGGGCAAATCGGGGCGAGCCTGCCTCCCGCTCGTCGCCGACGTGCGCCAACCTGAGCAAGTCGAGGCCGCAGTGGCCAAAGTCGTCGGCACGCTCGGCCGGCTCGATATCGTGATCAATGCGGCCGCAGGGAACTTTCTCTGCCCTGCCTCCGACCTCACGTACAACGGCTTTGGAGCCGTCATCGACATCGACACCAAAGGGACGTGGAACGTCTCGAAGGCCGCCTACGACGCCTGGCTCCGCGAACACGGTGGCCAGTTCCTGAATATCAGCGCAACCTTGCACTACGGCGGCACACCGGCACAACTCCACGTCTCGGCCGCGAAGGCCGCGGTCGACGCCTTGACCAGAAACCTCGCCGTGGAGTGGGGCCCACAGGGCATCCGTGTCAACGCGATCGCGCCCGGCCCGATCGCCGACACCGAAGGAGCCCGCCGGCTCTTCCCCGGCCCCATCGCAGAACGTCTTCAGCAGGTGACCCCGACCCGCCGCCTCGGCCGGGTCGAAGACATCGTCAACCTCTCGCTCTTTTTGCTCAGCGACGCGGCTTCCAACATCCACGGGGCGATCGTGGTCAGTGACGGAGGGCTCTGCCTTACCGGAAGTTTTGGCGCCCTGTTCGAAGCATTGAAGAGTTAGCGCCGCACGGCGAGTCCCATCCCGCCGGCCGTGCCGTCAGATCACTTCCCGGATCGGCTCGAACTTGTCGAGCAGGTACATCGGCCGGCCGCTACGATCGGTCATGTTCTCCTCGCCGCTGATGCCCATGTTGTGGTAGAGCGTCGAGAAGACTTCGGGATACGTCACCGGCCTGTCCTTCGCGTGCTCGGCATACCGGTTGGTGGAACCGATCACTTGCCCGGTTCGCATGCCGCCGCCGGCCAGCAGGGCAAACGAGACCGGGGGCCAATGGTCGCGGCCCGCGTCCTTGTTGATCTTTGGCGTACGGCCGAACTCGCCCCATACCACGACCGAAACATCCTTGTCGAGGCCGCGGTCGTGCAGGTCTTGAACCAGGGCCGACAGGGCCTTGTCCAACTTGGGGATCCGCTCGGCGTTCGATTGGAAGTTCTGGCCATGCGTGTCCCAGCGGCCGAACGAAATCGTCACACAGCGCGCACCCGCCTCAACTAGCCTGCGGGCCATCAGGAAATGGTCGTTGCAGCAGGGAGGCCCGTCCGCTTCGTTCTGCATGTCACCGACGCCATATTTCGCGCGCAATTTCGGATCTTCCTTCGCGACGTCGAGCGCGCGGAACAACTTCCCGGACGTGAGAATTTCGTAGGCGCGGTGCGAGAACTCATCCATTCCCCCAACCGCTTCGCTCGATTCGACCTCGCGCCTCCAAACATCCATCTCGTTCAAGAGGCCCATTCGCCCACGCAGCCGGTCGCGGTCCACCTGATCGTCGGATTCTCCGTTGCGCTTCGATTCGGACCGGAAGGGCGTGAACGGAGCGTGCTTCATCCCGAGGTAACCGGGATCTCCGGGGTTGCCCCATCGGACCTCGCCCGTGCGCGGCGACAGACCGACAAACGGGGGCATCGAAGCGTCGACCGGCCCCCGGAGTCGCGACACGATCGACCCGAAGCTCGGGCGACCACCCTGGGCCTTGCTAATCGTGTCGGTATAGCCGGTGAGACACTGCCCGGCCGAGTGATCGGGCCCGGCACCGACCATGGAGCGGATCACGATGAACTTGTCCATCATCGTGGCCAGCCGCGGCATGTGCTCGCAGATCTCGATGCCCTGAACATTGGTGGCAATCGGCTTGAAATCACCCCGGATCCCGGACGGAGCGTCGGGCTTGAGGTCGAACATGTCCTGGTGCGGCGGCCCGCCGGCCAGGAAGACCATGATGACCGCCTTGTGCGAGGAGGTGACTCCTGCCCGTGCTTCGGACTGGAGGATCTGCGGGAGCGACATGCCTCCCAGTGCCAGACCGCCGACCCGCAAAAAATCGCGACGCGTGAGCCCGTCGCAGAAAGCGCCGCGCACCTTTCCGCCGATGGTCAGCATTGTAACGATCCTTGATGACCGCGGGAGGGAAGAATCGGTGGGGTTCGGCAATTGTTCAGCAAGAGTGATTATGCGCCCGGGAGCACCTCCCCGCAAGCCCGGAGGGCCGGGAACGGGCCGCTATCTTTATCCAGAGATCGGCAGGCCGACGTCTGCCGCTCCACCCGCGTCAGAAGTAACTGAGCCACCAAATGTCTCGACGGCGCTCTTTGAGCAGTGCGAACCAGCGACAAACAGGGTATGCGCCCAGGATCACCGCCCCCCACACGAGGTAGACGACGGGAAGGCTGAAACCATAACCGTCCGGGGCGTCGAACGGCGGCACTTTGAACATCCAGCCGACATCTTCACCGCGGCCAACGCCGACGATCACGGCGAGCAGGTGCACAAGCTGCCAGTGGAGCAGGAAGAAGAACAGCGGTACCCGTCCGAACGTGATCAGCCACGTATCCACTCCTCCTGGTTCCCAGTCGCGGTCAAGGTAGGTCAGTAGCGCGATCGCCGGTCCGAGGGTGATGAGAACAAAGTCGAGCGACGGCGGGTACTTCTCGACATTCAGGAAGGACAAGAACGTGAAAAGCGGGGTTTTCTGATGTACCCAAGGTTCCGGGTCGCCGTAGACGTTTAGCGACCGGAGCGCGAAGAACGCCGTAACCATGCCGAGTCCAATCCCGAGAAACAGTCGTTGGCGCCTCGCACGATCCATCTCGATCAACAGGCCAAACGCGTAGCCGGCGGCCATAACGCCGACCCAGGGCAACAACGGATACATCACGTGGGCGCGGAGACCCGCGCGGGTGTGAAACGTCTCGGGCGGTCCGTGCAACACGGCCCAGAGCGCCTTCAACCAGGCGGGGTGCTCGATCGCGACGGAATCCAGAAGGTTGTGGCCTGCGACGACCGCCAGCCCGATCGCTCCGACAATCGGCGTCGGCAGCCAGATCAAGGCCGCCAATGCGACCATCGACCAGCCGATGGCCCACAGCACGGTCAGCGAAACCCAGTGATAGTCGAAGCTAAAGCACATACCAAAGCGCAGGATCGTGAGCTCGAGAAAGATGAGCCAGATGCCTCGCACTACCAAGAAGCGCGATAGTTCCGCGCAAGATTTGCCCCGGCGGGAGGAGAGGTACACCGCCGTCCCCGCCAGGAAGACAAAGACGGGGGCGCAAGAGTGTGTGGCCCAGCGCGTGAAAAAAAGTGCCGGAGTCGTTTGTTCGAGGTCGCTCGGGCTAAACTGTGCCCGCGCAAAGTAATCGCGAACGTGGTCCAGGACCATGACCACCAGGGCCACTCCGCGCAATAGGTCAATGGAATCCAGCCTGGGCCTCGGTCGTTCGGCGCGTGGAAACGCCGACTCCGCGACCGGCTGTGCGGTCAACGCGGACGCCATACAACTCTCCCAGCACGGGGACGCTTGCCCAGGCCTCCGGCCCCAAGGGCATTTGTCATGTGGAGCGTTGCACAAATGATGCCAACCGCTCGCGCTGCCGCTACGTGCGCGGGGGTGGCAAAATCGCCGTAACGGCGGCGGTCATGGCGCGGATGCCGGTACGGAGGGCTGGCACCGCGTCGGGCGCAAATTGAGGTGAGTGCAGCGATGGGAGCGATTCGCTGCCCGCACGGGCCTTCGACAGGACCTGCGGGGGAACCGTGCCCAGCCGAAACATGAACGTGGGCACGTTTTCGTCGCCGAAAAGACCGAAGTCCTCGGCGATCATCTCGGCCTGGACGTCGGTCACGTTCGCCGAACCCAGTGCACGAACGAGCGCAGGCACCACTCGCGAGACAAGTTGGGGATCGTTCACGAGAGGGGGCACGCCCCCCCCGACCTCGACCTGCGGAGGAGGCGCGCCGTGCCCTTGTGCGAGCGCCAGCGCCCTCCGGCGAACGCCGTCCACGAGGAGGTGGAGCACCTCGGGTCGAAACGCCCTCAGGGTCAACTTGAGCCGCACCGACTCCGGGATGATGTTTGACTCGCTCCCCCCTTGGATCGAACCCACCGTGACAACGGCGGGGTCGAGAGGGTTCACCTCTCGGCTGACGATCGTCTGGAGGTCGAGGACTAAGGCGGACGCCAGCACTATGGGGTCGACCGTCGTGTGCGGCAGGGCGCCATGACCGCCGCGTCCCCTCACGACAATCGTGACCGAGTTCGTCCCCGCCATCGCCGGCCCGACGTGATAGCCCACCCGACCCACCTCGAGGTCGTGCGCGACGTGCAGCGCGAGGGCACAGTCGGGCCTCGGATAGCGCGTATAAAGGCCGTCCTTCAGCATCCAGCGGGCACCTGCCCCCGACTCCTCGGCAGGCTGCGCGACGAAAAGGACCGTACCGGCCCACTGAGCCCGGTGGTCGGACAACCAGCGGACGGTTCCGACCAGGCTCGCCATGTGGATGTCGTGGCCGCAGGCGTGCATGACGCCCACGCGCCCCCCTTGGTCGTTCAGCGCTGTCTCCGTGCTCGCGTACGGGAGACGCGTTGCCTCGGTTACCGGCAACGCGTCCATCTCCGCACGGACGAGCACCGTTGGACCTCGGCCGTTCCAGATCACGCCGACAACCCCGTTGCGGCCGACCCCCGGCGTCACCTCGGCTCCCGCAAGCTTCAGTTCGTCGGCCATCCGCTGCGCGGTCCGGCGTTCGCGACCCGACAGTTCCGGTTGTTGGTGTAGATCCCGATATAGCGACGCCACTGCGCCGATGTGTTCGTCGAACCAAACGTCGGCGGCCGACCGTTCCGAAGCTCGCGTGGAAAACGAGAGCGCGCCAACCAAGAGCGCAACGAAAGAGACGGCGGCCAACGTGTGTCGGAACATTCGGCGAGCTCACCCTTTGTGCAAGGCGCGGGAAGGTAAGCGAGGAACCGGCGGGAGGTAGAGCCCGCCTCCAGTCTACGCTTCGCGCGCAGAGGCGCAAATCCCAAGACTCGGACGATCCTGGATGCGATCGGCGGGCCCGGCGTCGCCGTCGCGAAAGGACCACGACGCAGACTCGCACAACGAACGCGCTCGACTGGGCGCGCGGTGTGCGCGCACTCCAGCCGTCCTCGGCGCTACTGCGCGAACGAGCAGATCAATTTGGCCGGCTACTATCCCGGTCCGCGGCCCTTACTGCACGCATCAAAGCTCTCGCTCTTCGCGCCGTTTGCGGCGATAGCTCGCCTTCAGCGAGAATCCGCATTAGCAGATGACACGCGCGGTCGAGGAACATCCGGTACTCGATCGAGTGGTGGCGTTCCTGAAGCCAGGCGTCCATCAGCTCTTCGAGCTCATTAGGCTGCGCATTCGGCGTCGGGCCGCACGGCGTCGACGCCCCGTCCTCAGCGGTTGAAATAATCAGCTCTTCATACAAACTTGCCATCTCTGGGCTCCTTCGCCCTTGCGCCATCCTTGGCGCGAATCGAGAAGGGTTTACAACGGCGCGGACGAACACGATGTCCGGCCCGTTCCCTCGAACAGATGACACGCACGAAAACGCGACTCTCAATTCGCAACAACGCGATTTCAGAACACGGGCACCGCGGCGCAACGAAAGCCACAGTTAGCCGACCAAAACCGCGGGTCGCGACAACGACTCGACGATGGGCCCCAGACCGGGACGAAGACGAACGCGTCTGGGTCTAACCAGCGGTCGGTCCTGTTCCGATCGATCATCATTATGAACCCCGCTGAACCCGTCAACAAAAAAATCAAATCTCTGCGAATCTTTTTCGGTTCGTCGCAGCCGGGATCTCTAACTCACTCTATGCACAAGACACAACCTTTCGCGAAATAATCGCTTGCGTCGCCGAATCAAGAAAGGCCCAGGGCGTCGACTCGCTCGGCAAATCGGTCAATAGCCAGGAATTGGCCCTCATGAAGTCGAACAAATCGGGGACCGATTGAAGGCCACGATGCTTCGACGTACGCAGGTACCGGGGTAACGGAGCTCGCGACAAGCCCGGGCATTTCAAGACGACGGTCCGGTCACCTTGTTACCGGACCGAAGCACACAAGCGTAATGTCATCGGCCTGGGAGTGACCGGTCGAGTACTCTCGGATGTCTTGAAGGATGGCGCGCCCGATATTCACCGGGCCGCCTCCACTGTCAGCCACCCTGCGCATCAGGCGGCCGTTGTATAGCTCCTCCTTGATATTGCGCGAGTCGGGCACACCGTCCGAATAGACGATGGCCACGTCGCCCGGATTCAGCGTCACGTCCATCTCCGCGTATTCCGTGTCGGGCATGATGCCCAGCGGAAAACCGCCGACGCTTTCCCCCACTTCCTCAAGTTTACCATCTGCCCGGCGGATCAAAATCGGGATGTGGCCGGCCGAGGCCAGGGTCAGCCGTCGCTGCTCCACGTCGAGCACGCTGAGGCTAAGCGTGATGAATTTTTCCTCGATCCCAGCGCTCGAGAGGACCGCGTTCAAGATCGTGGATGCGCGGCCCGGCGACGTCTCGGTACTGATCCAGTAGCGGGTGTCTCCGGAGAACTTCGCCATCATCAGCGCTGCGGCAACCCCTTTGCCCGCAACATCGCCGAGGGCCACCGCGAGCCGGTTGTTCGACAGCGGTACGAAGTCGAAGTAGTCGCCGCCGACCTGGAGCGCGGGGTGATTGTAAGCAAAAAATTCGTATCCGGGGATTTCGGGAACGGTCTGCGGCAAGAACCGCTTCTGCACCGCCTCCGCGAGGCGCAGGTCGCGGGCGAGTCGTTCTTGCTCGAGGATCGTCTCGTGCATCGCCGCGTTCTCGATCGCGATCGCCGCCTGGCTCGCGACCGCCAGAAGTACGTCCAGGTCGTCCTGCAGGAACTGTTTACGGTCGCTTGTATCGAGCTGGATGATCCCGACCGCCCGATTGTCGCTCGTGACAAGCGGCACGCACATGACCGAGCGAATCTTCAGGTCGGCGATCGACGCGCTCGTCGGTAGGTTTTTGTCGTTGCCGGCATCCTGGCTGAGCACGGCCTTTTTCTCGTCCATCACATGGCTGACGATCGAACGGCTGATGGTCATCGGCACTTCGTCGTCGGGCACGATCGAGGGGGAGAAGGGGAGCCGTTTGTTCGGGCAGTACTTGAACGCCTTGCGGACGAGTCGCTTGGTCTCGGCGTCCTGAAGCAGCAGGAACAGCCGTTCCGCCTGCGGAAAGAGTTCCTTGAGCGAGTCGAGCACCTTCGGCGCGACGGCGTCGATCTTGAGCTGGCTGCAAAGATTGCGGGTGATGTCGAGAATGGCGCGCAGCTTGACGTCAGGCCGCACTGCGCTGGCCATCGCGCTCGAGCGCGACGCGTCGAGCGTGTGCATGTTCGGATCGTCGGGCAGGTCCGAGTCGACGATGTCCATGAGCGTCGCGGTATCGCGCGGATCGGGCGAGTTCAGCGGCGGAGGGACGTCGTAGTAGAGAAACTCGACGTCGCAGATGTTGATGCGGTCACCCGGCTGAAGCCGGTGGTCGCGACCCGGCTCGACACGCGAATTGTTGACCTTGGTTAGGTTCCGCGAACGTAGGTCCGCAAGGTAGAAGACGTTCCCCTCACGACGGATCTCGGCGTGCTTACGGCTGACTCCGTTGGGGTCGAGCACGATGTTGCATTCGGGAGAGCGGCCGATCACCGTGAGGTCGTTGGTCAGCTCGATGATTTGACCAGCAGGGACGCCGGTCACCCGTTTTAGGATCGCCATGCCAGAATGCTCCGTCGCGATTCGTTCGGCTGGAAAATCAGGGATAACCGGCAAAAAACGTCAGCTCTCGCCCTCGGCTGCTTTCGACGTGGGAGGGCGTGTCTCGGCTTGCAAGAGCTCGGCGACCAGCTTGTTCTGAATCTCGCGCAGCTTAGGGAGCGTTGATGACGGAACCCCGCCTCGCGAAGCCGTTTTGCTCGCTTGGAGGACGACTTCGAGACTGAGTTCCATGAGCGCAGGGTCGATCAACGAATGCGGCAACAGCTTCTCGTTGAAGTCCCGGATGACCCCCTCGTGGTCCCCATCGAGCGCCTCCACGCCGGCCGCGATAATCTCGGCAAGCTCCTTCTCGTGAGTCTGGCTCTTTTGGGACCGAACGATCTCGTGGCCGAGCGCGCCCAGCCGGTCGCGATCGTGGTGGCGCAAGAGCCAGCGTGCCAATTGCGTGTACGCCCTCGAGGACCAGTCTCGGGCCCCGGGGAAGTAGCCCAGCACGGCGACCCAAGCGGCTTCCTCATCGCCGCGCGGCGCGGCGACTTGTGCATAGTGGTACTGCTCTTCGGGAGAATTGAGCCGGGGGACTGTCTCGCGCCAACCCGAGACCAGCCAAAGCGCGGGGCGAGCATCGGGTTCCTTCGCCCCCGCCGACAGCAAGTCCTCGGGCCGCGTCAGCCACCCTACCAGAGCACCCGCGAAGAGCCCCCCCAAAACAAGACCGGCGATCAGCTTGGGGCTGAGTCGCAAGCCGACCGATGGCAATGTCCACGTCCTGGACGGGGTCCTCGTGGTCGTCGTTTGGGACCGCGACTGCGACGTGGGCGAGCCATTGACGGCATCCGCCGGCGGGCCTACGTCGGCTGCGGGGACCGCGAGCGTTGGGGCATGGATCACTTCCTTCACGCGGGCCAGGTCGCGAAGCATGTCCGCGGCCGACTGGTATCGATCCGCGGGTTCCTTGGCGATCAGCCGCATGACCATCCGGTCGAGCTCTGCCGGGATCTCGGGACGATGAACCGAGAGGCTCACCGGCACGTCCTTGACCTGCTTCAACGCGATCGAAAGCGGTGAGTCCCCCTTGAACGGGGGCTGCCCGGCCAGCATGTGGTAGAACGTGACGCCCAGCGAGTACAGGTCGCTCCGGTGGTCGGTCGGCTGCCCCTGGGCCTGCTCGGGGCTCATGTACAACGGCGTCCCCATCGTGACCCCCGGTTGCGTGAGCTGCATGTGCTCGGCGTCGAGGTCGCGGCAGAGGCCGAAGTCAGCGATCTTGACCTGCCCTTTGCGAGTCAAAAGAAGGTTCTCGGGCTTGATGTCCCGGTGGACGAGCCCGATTTCACCCGCAGCCCCCACGGCCACGCCAGCCTGCCGCATGATCGAGTAGGCCAGCGGCAGCTCGAGCGCGCCCTTCTTTGCCAGATAGTCTCGCAGGTTCGTGCCCTGGACGTACTCCATCGCAATGAAGCGAACGCCGTCGACGCTGCCGAGCGTGTAAATGTGGACGATGTTCGGGTGGTTCAACTTCGCGACGGCCGTGGCCTCCGCCTCAAAGCGCTTGAGATAGGTCTCTTTCGTGAGAAGGTCGGGGCGGAGCACCTTCAACGCCACCTGCCGGTTCAGGCTGATCTGGCGTGCCAGATAGACTTCACCCATTCCACCCCGGCCCAGCATCCGCTCGACATGAAAATCACCAAGCATCTTGCCCGTGAGGTCACGGAATGCACCCTGGCCACCGCTGTCGCCCCAGGCCAGGGTGTCCTGTTTGGATTCCGGGGAACCTTTCTCCAACTGACTCATGACGGCCTCGTCGGAACGCCCCCCGTCGGGGCCTGGGCATCGAAACGGCCGGCTCGACTGCCCGGCGGTTCAGCAATCTAATTTACGGCACAAACGCGTCCGACGCATAGATGATTCGCCGCCAAACAGATTTCGGATCGCGGCGGCCGGTGGGTCCAAGTTCGAGGGCGCGCCTGCCTGCACTCGACTCGCCGGACGCAGCCGCTTGTGTTAGATTGAAACGTTAAGTGCAGTCGCGAACGTTCGTCACCACAGTTTTCGAGGGACAGACGGTCGTCGCTGCGAAGGGAGCAAGCCATGAAGCGTCCGGGAAGCTGGCTTCGGCTGGGTCTGGCGGTGCTCGTCACGGCAGGCGGCGCGTGGTGTGCAGCTCGCGCCCAGAACTACTTAGGGCAAATCGAGGCCCCACCGCTCCCCCTTGCCCCGCCCCAAGGCGCGTGGGGGGAGGTCATCATGGCGAACGCAAAATGGCTCGTCGTACAAAACCATAGCGGTCAACAGTTCCCGGTTCGCTTCGACCAGATCAACCAGTTCCTCGTTCGTTGGCCGACGGACCCCAGCAACTTGACGAACGCATCCGTCGTCGAAGCGATCGGCTCAGACGTCGGCTCGAACGTGTTACGCACAGAACACGTCGATGTTTTCGAGGGGTCGGACCGAGGGCTCGTCGCACCCACGTACCGTAGCGTATTGCCGAACAACCGCGTCGTCACGACCATCGACCCCACGTTCAATCGGATGATGAACGCCTGGGACATTGAGGGACAGGCGAATCTCTACGGCTGGGCCTATCCCATCTCGCCGGCCAACCTCGCAGTCGGGGGCCGTCTTCACGTCGTCGGAAACGTGGTCGCAGTCAACCCCGCCCTCCAGATCGGCGTCCCGGGAAACAACTTCGCCACCATCCTCCCTGGTGCGAGCAGCTCCATCCAGATGACGCAGGTCACACTCGGCACGTGGTCCTTCCTGGAGAAGGGCGACCTCGTTTTTCTAACCCCAAGCGGCGTGGCGCCGGAAACGCTGGTCCTCCAGCAGCTCGTCCTCTACAAGAAGATACCTCGAAATCGGTTCGGGAATTGAAGACCCGCCCCGGTCGGAAGGTGTCCGCCAACCGCCCTCTACGCCCCGTCGTGAACGGCGGGTGGCCGGCGGACCGCTCTCACTGCCCTGGACTGGGCGCTGGCTGGTCTATTTTGCGGACGGCACGGGCTCGAAACCCCGTTTTGCCGCGACCTCGTCCTTCCCGGCGCCGATCGCTTCCTTTTCCGGGGGGTCGTTCTCGCTACGACGGTAGAGCGGCAAGTAGCGGTAATAGACTTCCAACGTCAGGAGCGTCAGGGCTGTCTCGTAGAGGCGACCCGCTGAACCGCCCCACGTATCGAGCTGTGGCAAAAACGGATCCCAGCTTCCGCGGTCGCAGCCCTGACCCGCCACCTGCGTGCGGATCAGGCTCTCCCGGATCTTCACGTTCCACCGCGGCCATTCCTTGTTGTGCATGTTGTGCAGCAACTGGGTCGCGTAGTACCAGTAGTAGATATTCCGTTCGGTCGATTCCTTGAGGTTCTCGGCAACGTGCCCCACGCCCTTCACAAGCGGAGGAAAGTCGCGCGGCCAGCCAAGGTACTGCCGGGCCAGCAGGGCCTCGGCCGTCATGACGTAAGTGCCCTTGCGTCCCGGCTGGTAGGAGTAAGTGACGCGGCTGGAGTCGGTCGCGGCCTCGTCAAGGTAGGCCTTGCAGCCCTTCAAGACGTTGCGCGGCACGTCGATACCGCCCAACCGGGCGCTGCGCAGCGCGAACATCTGCCATCCGAACACGGAGGTGTCGCCGGTATCACCCGGTTCGTAGCGCCAGCCACCGGTCTGCGTGTTCTGGGCGTCGATGATGAAGCGGATGGCGCGCGTGGCAGGTTCGCGCAAGCGCTCGTCCTGCGATAATCCATAGGCCTCGCACAGGGCCATCGCGGCGATGGCATGACTGTACAGGTGCGCGTTCCGGACACCGCCGACAAAGAGGTCGCCGCCGCCGTTTTGGTGTTCGATGAGCCAGTCGAGCCCGCGCCGGATGTTTGCCTGGTAACGGGTCTTCACGGTGTGGATGTGCCCCGCGCCGAGAAGAGGCAATAGGGCCAATCCGGTCGCCGCCGTGTCCGAGTCGAGCGCGGCGTGCGGGAGACACCCTTGGCCTTTACATTCGGACTGAAAATTGAGGCTCCAACCGCCGTCGAGCTTCTGGTGCCGCGCCAGCCAATCCAACCCCTCGTCGACAGCCTTTTCCGACTCGGCCGTACCTCCCTCGCGCCTGAGCAGTATGCCCTTCATCTCGGTGGAGCGGCCTGAAAATGGGGCGGTGATGTCCTCTGAGTGCGTCTGAGGGGCAATGGTCCCCCCCTTCCCCGTGCCTCGCGCCTTCGAGCCCGTCGCGTTGATCGCAAGCAATGTGGGCTCGGGACCCGCGACAACCGGGGTAAAATCGGTGAGGCGCGGGATCTCCGGCTGCGCAACCAGCGTGACCTCGGGGTCCGCCCGCTCGATCGGAATCGAGGGTGCATCCGCCTTTTTCTCGTGAGTAAACGGGTCGCCTGCGTGGTCCGAACGCGAAAGTGAGATCGCGTTATCCCGAAGCTGCGCAGCGGGCGGGAACTCCGCTCGGATCTCGGCATCGCGCCCACCCCACGACGAGTGCGCGTACACATAGAGCCCGAGCAACAAGAGAAACGCGGCGTGCAGCAGGAGGCTCGTGCCCCAAGAGGGGACCCAATACAGCAGGATCGCTGCGCGGCGATCGAGGCGCGCAATCAGCCGACGACCCCGGAGTTTCAAAATCCGCCAGAATCGCGGTCTCTTGGGGCGCATTGAAGTGCCTGTCGAGATGGGACAGGGGGAGGCGAGCCGCCCCTATTGTACGCGGGCTCCCCGGCAAAACCAGGGGCGCTCCGGCGATTCCGCCGTCGTCACTCTATCCCTAAAGAACGCTCGCGTCAGTCTCCGGAGACATCAAAATCGGCCCATTGTAGCTTTTGAAGCTGGGGCCCAACGAGCTCCGCGTCGGCGACAACCACCACGACCAACGCCGCCGGGTCGACCTGCCGGCTCGCGGCGGCGCTGAGACTCTCCACGGTGACGCCGGCAAGCCGGTCGGCGAACTGCGCGTGGTGGTCGGGTCCGAGGTCGTGTACGTACAAACTGGCGTACCGAGACACGAGTGCGGAAGGTGTTTCAAAGTGTCGCGCCTGCCCCTCGATAAGCGCACGCCGGGCGTCGTCCAGCTCGCCGGCCGTTGGGGGACGGTCTGTCACGAGCGCGACGACCTCGTGATAGAGGTCTTCGAGCGCTTCGCCCAACCGGTCGCTCTGGAGCGACGCCCCGATCGAAAACGGGCCGGCCCCGCGCCGGCAATCGAAGCCGCTCCGAATACCGTATGTAAATCCTTTCTCCTCACGGAGTTTCGTATTGAGCCGCGATGTAAACTGGCCACCCAGGATCTGGTTCATGACGAGCAGGTCGGTATAATCCGGGTCGAGCCGAGCGATTCCGACATGCCCCGCGCGAACCACCGCCTGGGGAGCACCCGGGCGATCCAGCAGCACGATCTTCGGTCGGCCGGGCCGTCGGACGTGCGGGACCTCCGGCCGGGGCAGCTCGGGACCCAACCATCCGGCAAGCCGGGCGTCCAGTTCCCGGGCGATCAGCTCAGGATCGACATCGCCCGACACCACGCAGGCCGCCCCGCGGGACCCATGGAACTGCTGGTGGAAGCTCAGCACGTCCTCGCGCGTCAGCCGCGTGACCACGTCCTCCGCGCCGTCGATCGGGAGTCGATAGGGGTGTGCTTCGTCATAGATCGCGGCAAGCAGGCCGCGGTAGGCCCTGGCCTCGGCACTGTCTCGCTCGGCCCGCAGGGCGGCCAGGGTCTGGCCGTGAATCCGCTCCCATTCCGCTACCGGAAACGTGGCGTTTCGCAACACGTCCACCGCGAGGTCCAGGCTGGCCGGTAGGTGGGGCGTGAGGCATTGCAGTCCGACGTAGGCCCCGTCCCACCCGCAGCTCGTCGAAAGGTGCGTCCCCATCCCTTCGGCCGCCGTTGCCAGTTGGAGGGAGCTGCGCGTGGCCGTTCCCTCGTCCATCAGGTTCGACGTGAGCTGGGCCAATCCCGCCGTTCCCGCGGCTTGTCGGCTCGCGCCGCCGCCCAGAACGAACGTCATCGCCACGATCGGCAGTTCCCTGCGCTGGATCACCCAGATCGGCAACCCCGACGCCAACCGTACCTGGGTCGGGACCGGCGCACGGAACGGAGCGGCCGGCGCGCTGGTCGGTGGGACGGATCGATCGAGGGGCGAACCGTTCGTCATCCTCTTTCGCCCCACGACCTCCAGCGAGACACGGGGCCTCCCCTCGAGATACCGGACCGCGGCTTGGCGGACAGCCTCCGCCGTAACGTGTTGATAGCGATCGAAGTCGGTGGTAATACGGCCAGGGTCGCCGAGGTACACGTTATAGGCATTGAGCCGGTCCGCCACGCCCCCGAAGCCACCGATGTTGTCGAGCGCAAACAAGAACCCCGCGAGGCGGCTGTTCCGCACTCGCGCCAGTTCCTCTTCGGCGACTCCCGTCGCGACGATTGCGGCGACCTCCGCGTCGACCAAATCTCGGGCTTCCTCGCGTGACTGCCCGGGCCGGAGCGTGCAATACACGCCGAACGTCCCGGCCAGCTCCTTGGCCGACTGATAGGCGGTGACGTCCTGCGCCAGCTCGCGCTCGACGACCATCTTGCAAAAGAGGCGGCTCGACTTGCCTCGCGCCAGGATGTCGGCCAGCAGGGTGAGGGCTGCATCGTCCTGATGGAAATGCGCGACGGTCGGCCAGCAGAGGTAAACGCGCTCGAGCTCGACCCGGTCATTCAGACGGAGCGCGATGGATCGTTCCAGCCCGACCGCCGGCGTCCACGGCTTCAGCGCCGGGACGCCTCCCGTGATTGGGCCGAAATACCGTTCCGCCAGCGCGAGTGCGCGCTCCTCGTCGAAATCGCCGACGAGGCAAAGGCTCGCGTTGCTTGGTACATAGAAGCGCCGAAAAAAGGCCTCGACGTCCTCGCGGCTCGCAGCCTCGACGTCTTCCATCACACCGATCGTCAGCCAACTGTACGGATGGTCGGGCGGATAGAGCGCTTCGGCCAAATACTTCCACACCATCCCGTACGGGCGATTGGCGTAGTTTTGGCGGTACTCGTTCTTGACCACGTCTTTCTGCACCCGCAGCTTGTGGTCGCTCAATGCGGGCAAGAGGTGCCCCATCCGGTCCGACTCCATCGCCAGCGCGGTCTCAAAGTGCGCAGCGGGAACATCCTCGAAGTAGTTCGTCCGGTCCGTGGATGTGGAGCCGTTGATGTTGGCACCGAGGCGTTGGAGCGGTTTGAAGAAATCGCCCGGATAGTGTTCGGAGCCCTCGAACATCAGGTGCTCGAACAAGTGGGCGAACCCCCGCTGGCGCCTCTCTTCGTTTTTCGACCCGACGTGGTACCACAGGTTTACTGCCACCAGCGGCAGGTCCCCCTGGCGGCGTAAAATCACGTCGAGACCGTTCGAGAGCGTCGTTTTCGTGAACGGGAATGCGGGCAGTCGGAAGGAATCGGTCATGGGTTCGAGAGGGACGTTCGCGGGACGGAAAATGGAATTGCTCGGGTCACAACACCACGATACCGAATGTAGTAGTTCATGCCTATCCAGCCCGGCGCACCCCCTTCGGCGGCCCGCGAGGGTTGCGGAACTGACCGGGGGGCCGCCCGCTCGCGGTTTTTCTCTTTCCGACAGTCGTGCGGGCGGTACAATGCTCCATTATTGTAAACTGAGAAATGGGACGACGTGACGGTCAGGCACGAAGACACGCCGACGACCGGGTCGCTCGCGAAGCGGCGGCGGGTTCGGTCGGGCGAACCGCCGACCGGGATGCCGAGATCGCAAGGCAAGAGGCAAGGCCGCGCTGTGAACTGGGACGATGCGATTACCGACGCCGCGGCCTCCGATACCGGAATGCGGCGCTCGAACAACCAGGATAGCTTCACGATCGTCCGCGCTTCGAGCGCGGAGACCTGGCGCCAGCGCGGGCACCTTTTCATCGTCGCCGACGGCATGGGGGCCCATGCCGTGGGGGAACTCGCCAGCAAGCTCGCTTGCGACAACATCCCTCACAACTACATGAAGACCAAGGCCGGCGCGCCCGCCGAGGCGATCGTCAAAGCTTATCGCGACGTCGGTTCGATCATTCACGCCAAGGCGAGCGCGAACAAAGACTTTCAAGGCATGGGCACCACGTGCTCGACCCTCCTGCTGCTCCCCGAAGGCGCAGTGCTCGCGCACGTCGGCGATTCGCGCATCTACCGCATTCGTAAGTCCCGGATCGATCAGCTCACCTTCGACCACAGCCTGGTCTGGGAGCTGGTCCGCCGCCACCACCTGCAGCCAGACGAGGCGAACCTGCGGGTCCCGAAAAACGTCATCACGCGCAGCCTCGGCCCCGACCCGAGCGTCGAGGTCGACATTGAGGGACCGCTCGCCGTCGAGCCGAACGACGTCTACCTGCTCTGTTCCGACGGGCTCTCCGGCCTGGTAAGCGACCCCGAGCTCGGGGCGATCGCGGGCAACTTCCACCCGAAGGAGGCCTGTCGTTACCTGGTCCAGCTTGCCAACCTGCGCGGGGGGCACGACAACGTCACCGTCGTGATCTTACGCATCGGGTCGTGGGTCGAGCCGGATTCGGCCCAGGACGTGCCGACCCAATCCTCCCCGGCCGACAATGGCCGCACGGCCGGCGGGTTCAAATCGGTCCTTGCCGGCCTCTTTCGCGGCAAAGGTCGTGCCCAGGCGCCGGAACCGGTCGAGGAACATCTCTACCGCACGGCCGACTGCCCGGTCAGCGAGGCGCTCGTTGATAAGCTCGGCGAGCTGACGCGGAAAGTCCAGGCGGCCGCCGTGGAACAAGCTTGGTCGCTCGATTGGACCGCCCTGACCACATTCCGCCGCAAGGAGACCGAGGCCCGTTCCGCCGGCAACTTGCGCGGCGCGCTGAAGTACTCGGGCGAGATCATCGAGCTGCTCGGAAAAGCCGCCCGTTTTCACCGTAAGGCCGGTGGCCCGGCCGGAGTGACCTGAGTGCCTCACTCGGGGAACACACCCAGGCCCGAGCGGGACCATCTCGATCCGTCGACCCTCTGCGCACGGCCGGCCGGCTTGCCTCCGTCGGCGACGCAGCCTTTGGTGCCGCCGCTCCAGCTTAGTAGCGTGTACAGCGTTGCGGGACTCGAGCAGATCGACGCTCTGTACGAGCGCCGCGAACAGGGCTTTATCTATGCACGCGACGGCCACCCGAACGCGTCCCAGCTCGCCGCCAAGATCGCAGCGCTCGAGGGAGCCGAGGCCGGCCTGGTCTGCGCTTCCGGCATGGCAGCGGAGGCGGCTCTCTTCTTGACGCTTTTGGGCCAGGGTGCGCACGTCGCACTCTCCGAAGGACTGTACGGCAAAACCGTCGCGCTCGTCGGGAGGGAGCTCGCCCGGTTCGGAATCAGCCACAGCCTTTTCGATGCAGCGCGACCCGAGAGCCTGCGTGCCGTCGTCACGCCGGCGACCCGAGTCGTCTTTGCCGAGACGCTGTCGAACCCCCTGCTCCGCCTGGCCGATATCGCGGGCCTCGCTGAGGTCTCGCGGGTGGCGAGTGCCACCCTCGTCATCGACCACACGTTCGCCCCCCTCCTCTGTTTTCCGCTGGCCCTGGGGGCCGACGTCGTGGCCCATTCGGCAACCAAGCTGATCGGCGGCCATAGCGACTTGACCCTCGGGCTCGCCGCTGGCCCAAGTGAGCTGATCGCGCGGACGGCCGCGACGGCGTCGACCTTCGGACTGTCGGGCAACCCGTTCGAGAGCTGGCTGGCGTTGCGGGGAATGGCCACACTCAGTCTTCGTTCCTCACGTGCCTGCGCCACGGCACTCAAGCTGGCGGAGCGCCTCGCCGGCGACCGGCGTGTACGGACGGCTCACTACCCCGGCCTCGTCGCGCACCCCGACCACGTTCGAGCCGCGCATTGGTTGAAGGGAGGCTTCGGGACGATCGTCACGATCGACCTCGAGGACCGTCAGAGGGCCGACCTCTTCATCCGTGCTTTGCAACACATTCCCTTCGCGCCGAGTTTGGCCGACGTCGCAACCACGCTCAGCCATCCGGCCAGCACCAGCCACCGGAACCAGTCGCCCGAGCAGTGGGCGCGGCAGGGAATCACGCCAGGTCTGGTGCGACTTTCCGTTGGGCTCGAAGATCCCGACGACCTCTGGGCCGACATCGACCAGGCGCTTCCCCCTTGAGCTTGCACCCCGGCCGGCACGCCTCGGCACTCAGGCCGGGCGGTAATGGTGCGCGGTGAGGCGCTTCCAGCCTTTCGCATTCTTCGATTCAACCACCCAGACGAACCCGCCTCTATCCTCGAGCCAGTAAGCCATGCGGGCCAAGCCCTGAGGCATCTGGGCCTCGAAGCCGACCGCATCCTCGTGAAGGTCGGTCACATCTGCGACCGTCCCCTGCGAATTCTTTCCGTCCGAGGTAAACGACCAGAAGCAGACCTCGCCTGCCGGTCCGACCCCGATGATGGCGATCTCTTCGTATGGCTTGCCGGCATATTTCGCAAACAGGGCGGCTTGTTCCGGCGTCTTCTCGCCAGCGGCCGAGGTCCAACGCGCTTCGAGCCGTATGTACGACCCGCCAAGGACTTCCTCGAAACTGCGCGTGCATAACAGGGTCCCCATCGGCGACGGCGCCTCTGCGACCCAATGGCCAAGGAGCGGCTTCAGAAAACCAAGCTTGCCCCGACCTCTCCCCGACGCCATGTCGCTCTCCCGACGAACTGGTCCGGAACGCTGGTGAACTCCGCTCCCAAAAGCGCCGCCACAAACCCTCGCGGCACCTCGAGTGCGTCACGGCAGGATGCCCCGAAGATCATCGACCGGCATCTTGTACTTCTCGCTCATCGAGTTGAGGATCTCCGTGCGCCGGCTGCGCTTGTACTGCCTGCCGCGGTCGTAAGCCATCCCTTTCGAGCGTCTTTCCACTTGCGCCCACAGCTCGCGGTACTCGGCAAGGATCGTGCGGCGGAGGGCCAGTTCATCCGCCCGGGAGGGCTTTGCCGCCGCTTTTTCGGCTTGCGCCGGCTTGCCCGAGAATGCGTCCGAGAGCGATGCGCCAGGCGCGCCGGCCGGTTGAGCGGACGTGGCCGACGCTGCACCCGGCAGGGGCCGAACGACGAGCGAAGCGACGGGTTTTGCGGCGCGAATCATGGAGTCGGCCACGGCCAATCGGAACGTTGAAGTCTCGGACAGCGGCAGTTCCAGTTCCAGGCTCCTGTACGGCGGGCTTGGGGCTTCGAAAACAAGATTGTCCCGGAGAGTCTCCCCGGCCGCGATTTTCGACTCCTCGACACATCCCTCGGGAAGCTCGCCGGGCGAAAAACTGGCCCGTTCGTAGGTCTTGCGAGTGACGTCCCGAAGGACGACGGCTACGTCGGAACGCTGCCAGCCCTGGTATGCGATCGTGTCTTGAGACCGGTTTGTGATCTGAATTCTCAGTATGAGATAGTTGTTTGCCGACTCTTGCTTGTTGATCCGCACGCGGCCGATCTCGGCCGCGGAGACACCGACTACGATGTTGTCGATTTCCATGCTCGCCGACTCGAACGAGCGCACCACGAGCGCCTGCGGAACAGGAGCCGATTTCTTCTTGACCGCGCCTTGCTCGGCTCCGTGGACCAACCGCTCCACGCGCTGCTTCGAGGCGCGGTCCGCCGTCTTGGTGAGCGACCGCACGGTATCGACGTACCAGGTGACAAAGAGTGCCGCAAGACCGGCGATACTCAGGAGAATGACCGTTCCGATGGTCTTTCGGGAGTGCTGGATCGCTGGGATCGCGCCGGTCGGTTGCAGACGCTTGGGCCCCGTCCCCTTGGCCGCAGGGGCACGGGGCGGTAGCGGCGACGGTTCGCCGCGCTTTGACAGTCCGGCGTCTCCGACCGCGACGAGCCTAAATGTCGTCTTACAGAAAGGGCACGCCATCGTCGTGCCTTCGGTAAACTGCTCCTCGGAACGAACCTTGGCGTTACAGTGGGGGCAGTTCATCTCATGCATCATGTCTACCGCTCCAGACGGAGTTCGTGCACCTTCCTATAACATTCTTCGAACATGCGACTGGATCTCATGGCAACTTCGAGCCGACGAGCGGCAACAAGATTACCGCTCCCGCTCGTTCTTTGCACACCCCTAATCTCCAATTTGCGGTTTTATGAGATTCGAATCATCAAGTTCACCATCATTTACAATCCTCAGATCTATTTAATCTGATGCTCTCGCCTTTTTTTCGCAAGCGTTTCCCGGCTGGTTCACCCCGTCACGACCCGAATAGATCGGAGGCGCGTTTTGATACGTAGGGCAATCATCGCTCGTGGTAGGAACTAGAACCTCGATTGCGTCTCTGTCGCCAGCGCAGTCACCAGGTGAAGGCGGTCACGTTCCCAGAGTTGTATTTCTCATCGAAGGCTCGATCCGATATCGCCAAAAACATAATAAACTCGATCAAGGCGATGATCGCCGGAATGAATGTCCAGAAGGTCAGCAGATAGATGATTCCCCAGCCCCAGGCCCCGAGATAAAACTTGTGCATGCCGAGCCCCCCAAGGAAGAAGGCAAACAGCGCTGCCGAGACCTTGTTTTTGCCATGACCCGTCGATCTTGCGGCGAGGGGCTGTGGTGCCGCGGCAAGCGACGGGCTGCTGACGAAGAGACCGGAGTCCCGGACCGCGACCCAGGTCGGAAGGCCTTCCCTCCAGACCAATGTTTCGGCGCTGATCGCCCCGGCCCGAAACAGGTTCAAGAGATCCTCCAGGCTGACCGGCCCGGCCGGGTCCTTGCCCATCGAGTAGAACCAAGCCGGCAATGACCCGGGCGCGGGCGCGTGTTCCGACGGCTCGAGCTCGATGGCCGCGCTCGGGGCCGTGGATGCGAACAGTCCAGTGAGGGTTGTCGCGCTGACCCACCTCTGCCGGTCTTGAGAAACCTGGTGAAAACGCGCGAGCTGGCCACGCCGACGCATCGCGTCGAGCTGGTCGCGGTCGAAAGGCCCGGTTACCCGGTTGCGATCGCGGACGTACCATTCTTCTGAAGTCATCGCCAATCTCCGACCGTCGAACCCATCGGCAGAACGGACCGAACGCGACGCGCCGGACAACTTGAAGCCCAGACGACGACGCCGCGGTTAGCGAATGCCTCGCTGGGCAAAGACAAGCTGGCCTTCGAGGAGCTCTTTGGTCTCCGTCACGATTGGGCCATCGTCGCCGGAGCCTCTCCCTTTGCCGACGCGAGTCCACGCCGCCTTGGGTCCAACGACCCAAAGCTCATCCGCCTCGAGCGTGTTGACCGCTAGGCCGCGACAGTGCCACGCGCCGTCCGAATCTTTCAGAAGCAGCCCGATCGGAACGTAGTAGTGCCCGACCTCCGCCTCGAGTTCGCGCCTCGCTTTCTCCGCGCTCTGGACGCACGAGCCGAAACCGGGCAAGCCGGCAAGGAGCACCCGCGCCTTCTCACGCTCGTGATGGGCCGCGTCGTCGTCCGGGTCGACCCACGTGACGTTAAGGTTCAATCGGGACTGTTCGATCCGGTCAGCCTGTGCCTTGAGCCCCCCTTCGAGGGACGTATCACCCCGCACAGCGGCCTGAAGACAACCTTTCAACAAGATCACCTTGAGTACCGGATCGACGTCCGGATCCTTGCGGACCAGGAAAAGGATGTCGGCCATCTTGGCGTCCCACTGTTCCGGCGTTTCCGACAGGGTGTCGACTACCTGCAAGACCCGTTTGGCAAGCGCAGACTGCGGCGCGGGGCCTTGCGCAAGCACGAGAGACTGGTGGATGAACTGCTGCTTCTCCTGGCAGTCGATCGTGACGAGCTTGTTGATCCGCGTGCCCGCGGGGGTGTCCTTGGGCTCTTTCAGCGAGTAGAAGGACCGCCCGTCCGTGGTCGTGACGCGATAGACGCTCTTGACCAGCGGGTTCGCGAAAAGTCGCTGGATCTGCGCGGTCGGGTTGTCCTCGTCAGGCGACGACAACCGCGCTCGCGACTCGACGTAGCGGCGGTACCGGGCGATGCGCTCGCGATCGGGAAACTCGGACAGGTCCTCGCCGAGGCCGGTCAACCGACGCACCCGTTCGCTCGCCGCCCTGGGAGTGAGGTTCGCCACGGGCGCAGGCCAGGTCCGAGCCAGAGCCGTCCAGCCGGCGACTCGCTCCCACGCCGCTTGATCCTCCATTGCCCGAACGAGATCGCTGGAACGGGCCTCGGATGGGAACTTGTCTTTGTAATAACGGCACGCTTCGATGTATGCCTTCACATCATCGGGCTGGCGAATCGCCCCAGCGGCGCGCGCCAGGGCGGCCAGCAATTGTTCCCGCTCGACCGATGCAGCGCGGGCAGCCTCGAGTTCGTCACCTTTCTTGACGAGTCTCGCCACTTGCACCCGGACGTCCTCGCCGGCAGCCCGCGCCGGCTCTTCGATGTCCCGGAGTTCCTTCCGAAGCACGCCGAGGGCGGCCGAGTCCTCGGGAGCATGCCGCACGCTCGTTTCGATCGTCGTCAGTTTCTCCGTGGCCGTCTCCAGGCTCGCCATGACCTCCCGGCGAAGCCGCGCCCGTTCGTGCTCGAGGCCGGCCCGGCGCGTGCCCGCTAGCTGCTCGACCTGCGCCTTCTCCGTGCCCTGGCGCGCCAGCGCGCGGGCGGTCGCCAGCGCGGGGACGTCCTCCTGTAGGATCGGCGCGCGCTGAGCCTGCGTCATCGCGGCCGCGAACTGGCCGACCCGCTCGCTCTCCTGCCGCTCGGCAGCGTTGAGCCGCGCGACGACTGGTGCCACGTCGCGGTCCTGGCTCGCCCCCTGGTAGGAAGACTCCAGGCCTTCCAGGACCGACCTGGCCTCTTCCAGATGCCCCGTTTCGATCAACGACTCGATTCGCCCGACGTCCTGCCGGACGGCGCGCTCGCGTTTCTGAAGCAGGTTGGCCCAGGCCACGACGCCGATGAGCACGAGCGTCGTCCCGCCGACCGTCGCAAGCACCCAATGATTGCGCCGATGCGCCTGGCGCCCGAGTTCTCGGTAGCGCTCTTGGAGCTTTGCCTCGAAGTCGTGCGGCACATGCAGCCCGAACTCGCGGACGGCTTGCTCGCGTGCCGCGACGGCCGCGTGAGGCGCCCCGTCGTCCACCGCCTGCTCCAAGTCCTGGAGTGCCGTGCGAAACGCTTGCTCGTGGTTCTCGCGCCGGTCTTCACCCGCGAGCCAGTCGAGGGCCACGTCGGCCTGTCCCCAGAGCGGATCTCGCGGTGTGAGGGCGGCATCGTCAAGGGCGCAGAGCCAGCGACCGCGAAGCTGCCGCCCCAGCGTGGCGTCGTTCCTGATCCGCGCCTGATCGAGCGGGTCGAGCAGCGACCGCAGCGCCGCGCGTGCCTCTTCGCGCTTGACATGCCGGACCGCGTCGCGCAAAGCCGTGACCACCGGCCCGGGAAGCGCCGTCAGCCACGCGGACGTCTCAACCTCCGTGGATAGCTGCGCCAGCGCCGGCGAGTCGAGCCGCGCGCGGGCCACCCGAACCTCGTGCTCGATCTGGCTGATGCGCGCGGCCTCGAACAACCGGACATCCTCCGCCCAGATCGTGTTGTTTGGATCGAGCTCGTTGATCTGCCGAATGACCTCCAGCCGCGCGGGTAGCGGCGCGCGTGCCAGTGCCAACCGCCGATGATTCCGGAGCAGGTCCTCCAGCGGATCTTCCAGGGCATAGGCTTCGTTGACCGCCTCCGCCAGGTCGATCGCCAGCGGAGTGGCCTGCGGCCAACCGTAGGCAAGGGCCAATCCGTCCCAGTCAGCCCGCTCGGGGAAATCGAGCACGGCCACCAAATCGAGCAGGTCCGGCGGCGTGCGCGCCAGTTGCAGCGCCTCCGACCGCAGCCCCTGCCGCAAATAGCCCGCGCAGCGACTCAGCCGATCGTTCACCTCTGCGCACGCCCGCGAGAGTTCCCCCGCCATCAAGGCCAAATGGGGCTGGGCCGTCCGGTCGACGGACTGAACGAACATGCGGATCTCGCCGACGGTGCGGGTGATGTCGGTCATCTCTTTACCCCCGATTCCGGACCGGGTTTTTCATTCTCTGGGCTCCGACGAACGATGCCCAAAGACGCAATTTCAACAGGCTCGCTGTCGACCATCATAACAACTGATACACTGAGCGTTGCTTGATCAGATAGCATAGTCGTTCTCAGGCCGCGGATGCGCTCTAAGCGCCGAATATCCGTGGTGATTCCATCGCACAAAAGATTGTCTTGCTTCTCCCAAGAAGGATCACGAACAAGGTTCTTGATAGCTAATCTATTCGTATTAAATGTGTCAATAGAATTCATAATATTTATGGTCTTAAAATTGGATTTCGCCAGTTCGCCTCTAATAAACATCAAGCAGTCATGCCTGATGCCTTGCAGATTTCCGAACTTGGACGTAATTTGTTCCCTCTCGTCTCGATTTTGCACAGGGGGAAGGCTGGGGTTATTTGCTTCAAGCTGCCTGAGCAGTTCGACTGCGTCGGCTCGAAGCGATTGTTCGCTTGGATCGAACGCCATGACTAAGTTGTCAACGACCCTTGAATCAACCTTGGTAGGCTGAACAAGATCCAGCCTCAGGGAAGGGCCGTCGGGGCTTTCCAGGCGGAATACTCGGGCTCGTCCTCTTGGATCCTCCTGTTTGTCAATCAATCCGATTCGAGCATTGGTCCATTTGCATTCTCCGATTCGCAGCTCGCGTCCAAAGGGCCTGCCTGCATTTCCCCAATCAATTGTTTGACTCGTCCCGAGTTGGTTCATACTTATAGGATTCGATCGCCCGGCACGTCTACGCAACACGACTCTCTTCAATGGTTCCTTACCTGCACCCCGGACCTCCAACACGCATGAACGAACAACAAGCACATGTTCACTGAACGATGGAATGAGGCTTTTCCCCCATCTAAAGAACAACCGCCGGTCTTTTAATGTAATCCCTGCAACCTCCCTCGTCTTCCCCCGCACATCCGAAAGAATTCGTAGGCCGGTTCCGCTATCCGGATTGGAGGGAACCGCTTTAAGCGAAAAGCGTGAATACGTAGGGTCTCGAAGGCCTTTCAATTCAAGGCTTACGGCTTCGCCCTTTTCGATGTCGGGCGGAAGCTCGAAATCCTCCGGTTCACTGAAGTCGCTCACTGGGGGTAGGTCGACCCACAGTAGCTCGACAGTGCTTTTCGAAGTTTCCATCTTGGGCACGGGTTGAGCTATACGCGTCGGATTACCCGACTTTTCTGCTGTGGCGAAGGAGGACTTTCGATCACGAGAGTCCGATCGAGTGGCCTCCGATTTTTGGGGCTCTTGATCGTTGGCTCGACCCTTTTCGCTGAAAGAGACCTCTCCGGCAGGCGATTTCTTGGCCTTATCTATATCCGCGTTCGGCGGCCTGGGCCCCGCGATTGCTAGTCTGTTTGCTGCGCCGGCCGTTTGTTCTTCTGACGAACCAACAAAAGGAGGGGCCTTCCGAGACGAGGGGGGTGCATAGGCATCCGGTCCGGGCGGATTCGTCACCTGCGAAATCTGGTCCTGGCGACCAGCCAATCCCGAGCCGGGCTTCATCCCTGTTTGAGCGACTTGATCCACGTTTCTCCTTTTTCGCGGCTTCAATATCTGCCACGCCGCGAGCCCCCCTACGGTGAAGAAGAGCAGACAGACCACCGCCACGACGGCCCTTGCCCGTCGGGGCCAAGGTGTCCCGCTCCACTCCCGCGAGCGCAACGGCTGCAACAAGGCAGGCGGCTGCGGTAGTTCGGGTACCACGCCGTAGACGCCGGCCGCGGGAACCGATCGGAGTACGATGGCTTCGTCGGCGCCCAGGCGTTGCTCTGCCGGCAACGACGGAGGCGCGGCCTCCCGCCCAAGGCGGGTCACAGGCAGTCGGCCCGTGCGCGCCTGTTCGACCAGCGGGCCGTCCGGAGCCTGTCCGAGCGGCCGCCACAGGTCGAGGACGAGCGTCTGTCCCGCCCGGCGCGACTGGGCTTCCTCGGGCGTGCCGCGCACGACCCCGCGCCAGGCGCAGACGACACCTTGCGGCAGCGTGGTGAAATACGTGCTGAACGTGAGGTCCCAGCGCCGCTCGGGCGGGAGCAACAACTGCGCTTCCAGGATCAGCGGCAAAACATCTTGGCCTGGCTCGTGGATCAGGTACGTGACCGGCCTCGACCCGGCGAGGAACGTTTCGGCCAAAACTCCGGCCCAGCCCGCGTCGCCGGTGGCCTGCTGCCAGGCCCGGCAGACACTGGGGCGCACGTCGCCCCGCGGGACCGGGTGCGGGATGTCGATCCAGCCGACGTTGCCGTCCCACGCCGCGCGCAAGAACCCGGGCTGGCCCAAGAGCCACGCCGGTCCCCCGGTCGGTAGCTCGGATGGGTCCAAGACGACGTGATGGGCGTACTTGTTCGCTCGCTCGGTATAGTCGAGGCCTGCGAAGCCGACCCGCGACACGACGTGCCGCGAGGCACCGGCGATCATCACGCGCAGGTGGGACAAGACCACGGGGTTCTGCGTCGCACGTGGGTCATGCGGCGGGAAGATGTTGCGGTAGGCGCTCAGGCCCTCGAGACGTTCGGCCAGGCTGCTCGGCATGTGCGCCGTGCACGCGACGGTACAGTAGCCCTGGCTGCCGGGCCAGAGACCGCGGGGCGCTGAGGTGTAGTGCAGCTCCTGGCTCATGGGGTCATCCCTCGGTCGGAGTGTCGCAGGAGTGGCCGTGTCCGGCTGGCGAAAACCCGTCAGATCGCCTTGGACGGCTTGCGCCGGAAGCGGGGGATCAGGCCGGGCAAGGTGCGCGACAATGCGTACAACAGCGGGACGGCCGCCCAACGGGGCCGAATGTTCTGGGGCCGGATGCCGAGGAAGCCGGTCTCCGGGTCCAGCTCGGTCTGTTCCCCGAGGGCGCTCGTGGCGATGTAGAAGACGTCCTGCGCGAACCCTTCGGCCGCCGAAACGATCTCGGGCGAGAATTGCACAAGGAGCTGCCGGAGCCGGCTCGACTGCTGCTCGATCCGATCGATGTCCAGCCCCGCGTGGTTCCATCCCGAGAGCGTGCGCCAGGGCTCGGACGGATCGGCGTCGTGGAGGAGCCCGGACCACTGGTCGACCTTCGTCAGCACAAGGATCAACGGCCGGGGGTGCCGCTCCGAGTGCGACAGGCCCGTGTAGCGCCGGATGCGGGCGGCCGCTTCGTGGAGGATCATCTCCTGACGGCTCACTCGCCCCCCCTTGCCGGCTGGCCTCGGACCGCCCCCGACCGCACGAATCGCCGCAGCGAAGCGTGGATCCTGCGTCGGGTCGAGGACAAACAGGAGGGCGCGAGATTGGGCCAGGTGACGCGTCACGGGCGTCGCGGTCGTGTCTTTGCCCGGCAGAAAGTGCTCCCCCGCGTTGTCGTAGAGGCAGAGCAGCCGCGCCATCGGGGCGTCTGCCGAATACTTGTGATGCTCGGGCCGCACTCGCAGATCGAAAAGGAAAGGGCGGGGGTACGTGATCGTCTGGTTGCCGAGCGCAATCGTTTCGTAAAGTTCTCCCTCGAGCTCCGTCTTCGGGATGAGGTCTCCCAGAGGCACCAGTTGGTCGGGTGCCGGGTTGAAGAAGAGCGATTCCTCACACTCGTTCAGAATGCGGTTCGATGCCAGGTCCACGTCGCCGATATTAATGGCGAACTGCGCGGGGAGGGTCCGCCGTAGCTCATGGATGAGCGCGGAGAGGAAGTACGACTTCCCGCTCCCGGGCGCACCCAAGATCGAAAGGAAGAGGGTTTCCATCTCGAGTGCGCAACGCGGCACGCCCAGGTGGCATTTCGGGCAGGCCAGGCTGCGGCACACCATCCCTGCCGCGTCCAGCGCGTCTCCCTCTACGGTGAAGCGGCTAGGCAGAAAACGCTGCGGTTGCTCGGGACCGAGCAACGGGTCACCCAAGAGGTCCGAGTGCTCGGAAACCCACAGGACCTGCTCCGGGGCAAACGTGTCCCAGCAGTGCGGGCAAATCACCCGCGCGAGGAGACGGTCGGCGAGAGGCGACAGCGCCATGACACATCAGGACCTCAGGGTCGTTTCCCCTCCACGTCGCAGGGGATGTCCTAACATACACTACCTCCGCCGACAACGAAAGAGAAAAACTTGTCGTCGCGACAAAGCGACAAGCGGCGAAGCACAACAACCCTACGATTACTCGTGCGAGCGAATGCCGGTGTTTCCGACGTTGACGCGTTATCGAGATTCTTACCCGGTCGTGTCCTTTGGCACCTGAGCTCATCGCCGCAGAACCCTATCGTCATCAGCAAGCATTTTCCGTGGGTCTTCCGGACGGCGACGCATCTTGAAGGGACGCGGTTTTTAGCCCCGAACGGCGTATCCAGTCGTTAGCCGGGGAAATAAACCCTGGCGGCCGGTGCACTGGCGAGAGGTGCAAGCCCGGGGTTCTTCCTGGGGTTCGCACCCTTGGCTAGCGACCGGCCACCCCATTCGGGGCTCGGAATAGCGGCCGACCACACCCTGAAAATCAACGGCGGGCGATCACGCGGCACGAGCATGCTGCTCGCTCAGGGTGGGTCGAAACCACCCGGGTGCCACGGGTGGCAACGCAGGACGCGGCCCGTCCCCTTCCAAAGCCCCTTCACGAGGCCGTATTTTCGCAATGCGCCGATCATGTAACGGCTGCAGCTCGGCTCGAACCGGCAGACCGGCCCGAACGCGGCGAGTAGCGGACTCAGCGTGACCTGGTAGACGCGAATGAGGACGATGAGCGCGCGGGTGAGCAGCAGGCCGGGCCAGCGCCAGGGGGCAAGCGTCATGGCGCGACCTTCGCCGGCCGCGGACCGAGCCGGCGTGCAACGGCCTGCGCCAGTGAGGGGAGCGCGAGTCGCACGTCGGCCAGGGAAAGCCGTGCGGACGATTTGGGCACGACGACCAGATCGACGCCCGCGGGCAGCTCCGCCTTGCTCAGTCGAAAGGCTTCGCGAACGACGCGCTTGAAGCGATTTCGATCGTGGGCACGCCGCACTTTCTTGCGCCCCACCGAAAGACCGAGGCGGCAGATCGCGCGGCCGTTTTCGACGCCGTAGACGATCAGCTTGTCGTCGGACACCGACCGCCGGCGCTCGAACACGTGCTGAAAGTCACGCGCGTCCGTGAGTCGCTCGTCGCGTCGGAAGGTTGCCCTGGCCATCGTCAGGTCTCGTGGGGGTCGGGGTCGGAAAGGCTCGAGGCGCGGGGCGGCTTGAGCTGCTCACGGATCAAGCGGGCCTTGCGTGAAAGATGCCACATAAGAAGGGCGCCGATGACGGCAATGCTCGCGATGACGGTACCCAGCAACGACAAGACGGCCTTGCGCACGCGAGGCCCGGCGTCGGGTCGGTCGAGGAGCTGACGGAGGCGGCTTCGCGGCGGCTCAGGCATCGGAGTCGGGCCGTGGCAGTTCTTCCAGCGCGGCTTCGAGCTCCCGCGCCAGGGTGCCGAGCCGCCGGTGGACCCCTGCGAGCTCGTCGCGCAGCTTCAGCACGGCCTCGACGCCCGCGAGGTTGATCCCCAGGTCGCGCTGGCAGCTCACGATCGTCCAGAGCCGGCGGATTTCGGCTGGCTCATAGCCTTCGACGCCCGCGACGTTGACCGCCCGGACCAACCCGCGCGCCTCATAGCGCACCAAGACACGCGTGGGGACCGCGAGGTTCTGAGCGGCTTGCTCACGGGGTATGATGGGTCGGCTCATAATCGGTACACGCCCCCACTCGGTCACCGCCCTGCGGCCGAGATCACCACAGTCCCGCGCGCGGGTTCACTGGGTTGCGCTGATCGAATTCGCGAATGAGCTGCTTGCTGGACTCGTCAACGATTTTCGGCACGACGATTCTGAGGACGACGAACAAGTCCCCCTCGGGCTTGTTCGCTGTAGCCGGGATGCCCTGGCCGCGAAGCCTGAGCTTGAGGCCGCTCGAGCTCCCGGGCGGAATGGTCAGCGACTTCGTTCCACTGAGCCCCGGCACATCGATCTTCGCGCCCAGCACCGCTTCCGCGACCGTTACCGGCACCTCGACCGAGAGGTTCTGCCCGTCTCGGGTGAAGTAGGAATGGGGTTCGATGGTGACTTGAATGGTCAGATCGCCCGCCGGCGCCCCCTTCTCGCCCGGCTCACCCTGTCCCCGCAAACGGAGTTTGGCACCGGACTCGATGCCCGGGGGGATCTTGACCACGAGGCTTTCGCGCCGGCCCCCATCGCGCTGAATTTCGATTGTCGTCTCGCCGCCCCGCACGGCCGTCAAGAACGGAATCGTCAGGTGGGCCTCCATGGGCCGCCCGGGTCGCGGGCCGGCTTGCCGGCGGCCTCCTCGGCCCGAGCGAACCCGGCCGAGAAGCTCCTCGAAGATCCCGCCCCCCTCCACTTCTTCCGGCGCGGCAGCCCCTGGGCCGAAGAACTGGCCGAAGTCGAAGGATTCGTAGCCCGCCCCTGGGCCGGCCTGGCGGGCCGTCCATTCCGAAGCACCCGTGCGGGGCCCCGCCGCAACCCCCTCGAACGCGGCGGTTCCGTACCGGTCGTACATCGCACGCTTCTCGGAATCGGACAGAATGTCGTACGCTTGCTGAGTCTCCTTGAACTTGGCTTCGGCCTTTTTGTCGCCGGGATTGACGTCGGGGTGGTGCTTCCGCGCGAGAGCTCGATAGGCCTTCTTGATGGCTTCGGGCGTCGCGTCGCGCGCCACGCCCAGCACTTCATAATAGTCGCGGTCGGCCATAGCTATCGAACGCCTCGAAGCGCGTGGGCGTGAGCAATCTCGCCGTTCGCCGCGCGACGAAGCGGGCGGGCGTCTGCTAACTAAGGAATTGTACCCCGCCGCGAAATGGCCGTTCAAGGGAAGGGGTTTGGCAAAACGTGTGCCTGACAGCCACGTTCGCGTCGTAATCGGAACCTCCGAATTGGGCCAAACGGGGTAGCCGGCGGTGGCCGAAGCCCTCGCCGCATGCGCGGTCCGACGCTAAAATCAAATGAACTCGGCGCGTGCCGGGACTCATTCATTCAATCCGCGAACGTGAGGCATTTTGGCGAACGTGGCGAATTTGCCTGTCGTCCTTCACGAACGCCTCGGCTACTGGGCCCGGCATCTCCGCCCCCGGCTTCCGGGCTGGCCGGTTCGGTGGGTGGAGACTCGGTCTACGGCCGACCTCCATGCAGCGCTCGAGGGGGCTTCGTGTCCGATCGTGCTCATCGACCTCGGTCATCGACCCCGCGCCGGCCTGGAAGACCTGGGTGAAGTTCATCAGGTGGCCCCCAACTCGCTTTCGCTCGTGCTGAATCCGCTACGGCTGGACGGAGTGCCGGTCCTGGCCCGCCGGCTGGGGGCGACCCATGTGATGTCGGGCATCGCGCCTCCTCCGCTCGTGGCCGACCTGCTGGAGCGCTGGCTCCCCCTCGCGCGCCAGCGCCGGGACAGCCAGGGCTGGTGCCGGGAGCTCCCACCCGAGCCGGAGCCTGAGCCCTGGAATTGGCTTTCACCCCTGCTTGCCGAACCCCTGCGGCCGGCCCGCTGATCCCGCCCCCCGGCGTTTTCCCCACCAACGAGCCAGGAAAAAAAGACCATGTTTGGCAAGCCTTCATCGAGCATGACTGAACAGGATGTGCTGAACGCCCTCAAAGGTGTGAAAGACCCCGACCTCGGCCGTGACCTCGTCGACCTTGGCATGATCAAGAACATCCAAGTCGGCCCCAGCTCCATCGCGCTGACGGTAAACCTGACAACCCCCGCGTGTCCCATGAAGGCAAAGATCGAGGGCGACGTGCGCGAGGCTCTGACCAGCCGGCTCGGGACAAACCTGACCTACCAGGTGACGATGAGCGCGGACGTGCGCGGGAAGGGCATCAGCGAGAAGGGGGACATCCCCGGCGTCAAGAACGTCATCGCCGTCGGTTCGGGCAAAGGGGGCGTCGGCAAGTCCACGATGGCGGCGGCGATCGCATTTGGCCTGCAATCATACGGCTCGAAAGTCGGACTGATGGACGCCGATGTTTACGGGCCCTCAATACCGCACCTGGTGGGTGCCACGGGCCGACCCATGGCGCGCGGCGAGCGCATCCAGCCGATCGAAACGGCCGGGCTGAAGCTCATGTCGATGGGTTTTCTGCTCGAGCCCGAGAAAGCTGTGATCATGCGCGGACCGATGCTGCACGGTGTGATCCAGCAGTTCCTCCATCAGGTCGATTGGGGCGACCTCGACTACCTGGTGATCGACCTGCCCCCGGGAACGGGTGACGTGCCGCTTAGTCTCGCCCAGGCGCTCCCGTTGACGGGCGCGGTCGTCGTGTGCACGCCGCAGGAAGTGGCGCTGCTCGACGCCACGCGTGCCGTGACGATGTTCCGGCAGTTGAAGGTCCCGCTGCTGGGAATGGTCGAGAACATGAGCTTCTTCGACGTCGCCGCCTATCTTAAGGAGCGCGGCGGACCGAAGGCGCAGGCCGCGGCCGCCCAAGAGGATTTCTTCGGTGAAGCCGGTGCAGAGCGCGTGTACCTTTTCGGCCGAGGCGGGGCGCGCCATCGCGCGGAACAGCTTGGCGTACCGTTCCTTGGCGAAGTGCCGCTCAACATCAACGTCCGCGAGCGCGGCGATGAGGGCAAGATCCAAGAAGCCCTCAGCCCCGGCTCACTCTCCCGGCCCTATCTCCTCGGCGTCGTCGAGCAACTCGCGGCGCAGATCAGCATCCAAAACATCAAGACTCCCAAGCTGCCGAAGCTGGAAATCTTGAATTGATCTCGCCGAGCGCGTGAAATGCACTGAATGGAGTGGCCCATTTCGTGCACCCCCCAGGTCAGCCGCGCCGCAGCCCCCGCCCGGGCGTTGCGCCCGTCGGCTCTCTGTCCTTGAGGACCAGCGTACCGTTGACGAGGACATGGTCGACTCCGTCCGCGTGCGTCCGCCCGGCCGCGTACGTGGAGCGGTCGGTCACGGTGGCCGGGTCGAACACGGCGATGTCCGCCGCGAATCCCGGGCGAAGGAGGCCTCGGTCCGTGAGCCGGTAGCGCCGGGCTGCGTGACTGGCAAGGTGCGTCACGGCCTCGGCCCACGTGTAGTCCTTTAGCTCACGCGTGTGCCTGCCAAGGAACCGCGCGAACGCGCCCCACCCACGAGGGTGTGGAAACCCGCCCCGAAAGATCCCGTCCGAGCCCGCCATGTGGGCAGGATGACGAAGGATCGCCCGTACGTCGTCGTCGGTCCGGTCCCCCGGCCTGAAGCCGACAATCCCAACCGCCATCCCGGAAGCAACCAGGATATCGCAGACAAACTCTCCCGGCGCCAGCCCGGCTCGAGCGGCCGCCGCGCTGACCGTCAACCCTTCGGCCCACTGCCAAGCTGGATCGGCGACCATCGCGATCGTGGTCGTGTCGAGCGGGTAAGGCGTCGGGCTGGAGAACCACTCCGTGTTCAGCCGGCTGCGGATGGCCGGATCGGCGAGCCGCGCGATCGTCGCGTCGATCTCCCCAGTCTGGACCCACGGAGGAAGTGCCACCATCCCGAGAATCGTGCTGCCCGCCAGGTAGGGATAGGTGTCAAACGTGAGGTCCAGGCCCATCGCCCGCCCCTGGTCCATGAGCGGCAACAGCAAGTCGGCCGGCCCGTTGTAATGTGAGACGTGCGCCGCAGCGCCGGAGAGGCGCGCGATCTCGTAGACCTCCCGCATGCCCACGCCCGCGTTCGGCCCATAGCCGCGCATGTGTGTGACATACACACCGTCGTCCGGGGCAATGACCTCGCAAAGCGCGGCGATCTCGCGCGCATCGGCATAGCGACTGGGAATGTAGTCCAGGCCCGTGGAAAGCCCGACCGCCCCGGCGTCCATCCCTTCGCGTACGAGCGATTGCATCCGCTTGATTTCGTCGCCGGTCGCCGCGCGCTCGGCGAGGCCCATAACCTCGATCCGGACGTTGCCGTTGGGAATCAGGTAGGCCACGTTCAGCGCAGTGCGATTGTTGAACGTGTCGAGGTATTCACCCACCGTCCGCCAGGCATAGTCGATCGACGGGTTGCCGTTGAACCCCGCCGTGTAGCGTCTCATGTAGTCCATCGTCGCGGGGGACGCCGGCGCAAACGCGCTGCCGTCCTGCCCGAGGATGTACGTCGTCACCCCTTGCCGCAAGGCGGGCAGATGGATCGGATCGGCCAGCAGCATGGCGTCTCCGTGGACATGGGCGTCGATGAAGCCGGGAACGACGAACCGGCCCTCGACGTCGAGTACCTCGGCCGCCACGGCCCCGTCGAGTCGCGCGACCGCTCCAATCTTCTCACCGGTAAGGCCAACATCGGCGCGGTACGGCGGACCACCCGATCCGTCAATGACCCATCCGTTCTTCAGGATCAGATCGAAGCTCACGGTTCGCCCGCCCTCGTTTCTGGAGTTTCCGCAATGCGTTGCCCCTGGCAGTCAGTCGCACCAGTATACTGACCCGGCCGGCGATTGAACCTAGGAGTGGATGACGATCTTTGGAGGGGTCAGCATGTGGGGAAAAGCGTTGACGAATGTTCTCGGCGGCGCCAGCTTCCTCGCCGCGTGGCTCGCCTGCCCTGGTGCGCCGGCAGAGGTAGCCAAAGGCGCAAACCGGCCGAACATCGTCTACATCCTGGCCGACGATCTCGGGTTCGGCGACGTACGGGCGTTTAACCTTGAATCGAAGATCGCCGTCCCTCACCTGGATCGGCTGGCTGCCGAAGGCCGCATCTTCACGGACGCCCATTCCGGCTCGGCGGTTTGCACGCCAACTCGCTACGGGATCCTCACCGGCCGCTATGCCTGGCGCTCGCGGTTGAAACAAGGAGTGCTCGGGGGCTATTCGCCTCCTTTGGTCGAGCCGGGGCGCGTCACGGTTCCGTCGTTCTTGAAGCAGCAGGGTTATCGCACCGCCTGCATTGGCAAATGGCACCTCGGGCTCGACTGGTCGACGCGCTCGCGCCAACACTTCGGCGACGCGATCCAACCGGGCGGAAACATCGGGGAAGTGGACTATACCGCGCCGATCGGGAACGGGCCGACGTCGCGAGGATTCGACGAGTTTTTCGGAATCAGCGCATCGCTCGACATGCCGCCGTTCCTGTTCATCCGGAACGACCGGTGCGTCGGCACACCGACAACAGTGAAAACGTATCTCCGAGCGGGGCCGGCGACGACGGACTTTGAAGCCGTCGACGTCTTGCCAAGCCTGGTGCGTGAGGCGTCGGCGTTCCTTGATCGTCAGCGCGGCGGCACGACGCCCTTCTTCCTCTACCTCGCGTTGAGCGCACCCCACACGCCCCTTCTTCCCAGCAGCCTTTACGCCGGAAAAAGCGGGCTCGGACCATACGCCGATTTCGTCTTGCAGGTCGACTCTGCCATCGGAACGATCCTGGATGCACTCGCGCGCAATGGTCAAGACGGCAAGACGCTCGTGATCGTCACGAGCGATAACGGTTGCTCGCCGATGGCCGACTTCAAGGCGTTGGCCACACGTGGGCATGACCCGAATCGCCCGTGGAGAGGCGCGAAGGCCGATATCTTCGAGGGGGGTCATCGGATCCCTTTCCTCGCGCGTTGGCCGGGCCAAATCCCTGCGGGGACGCGCTGCGGCGACACGATCTGCCTGACCGATCTACTCGCAACGTGCGCAGGGATTCTCGGTACGCAGTTGCCGAGCAATGCAGGCGAGGACAGCGTGAATCTCCTGCCCGACTTGCTGGGAACAGCGAGGGAACCGCTCCGCGAGGCAACAGTCCACCATTCGATCAACGGATCCTTTGCCATCCGCCAAGGGCCGTGGAAGCTCGCGCTCTGTCGCGATTCGGGGGGCTGGAGTGACCCGAAACCCGGCTCGTCCGAAGCGAAGAAGCTGCCCGAAGTGCAGCTCTATAACCTCAACGACGACCCCGCCGAGCAGCGCAACATGCAGGCGGAAAAGCCGGAGATTGTCGGGCGATTGACGCGGCTGCTTGAACGATACGTGGACGAAGGGCGCAGCGTCCCGAAGCCGTTGTAGGGAGGGGGATTAGGCTAGCAAAGCCTATGCACACTATTTGGGACTGCAAGGCTCAGCCCGAGCCGCGCGGCGGCCGGGTTGTGGTTGCGCCACGGGCGTTTTCTGCACCTCTCCCCTTGCGGGAGACGGGTTTCTTCGAAGGCACTCAACAACGCTCGGGATTCGTGCTCGCCCGGCGAGGCCGAACTCTTATTCCGGCCGATCGCTGACCCTCACGCCAGCAGCGCCTTGATCACCTTCGCCGGCTCGACACCCGTCAGCCGCTGGTCGAGGCCCTGGTACCTGTAAGTGAACCGCTCGTGGTCGAATCCAAGCAGATTCAAAACCGTCGCGTGGAAGTCGTGGATGTGGACCGGGTCCTTCACGATGTTGTACGAGAAGTCGTCCGTTTCACCGTAGATCGTTCCGGGACGAGAGCCGCCGCCGGCCATCCACATCGTATAACAGCGAGGGTGGTGATCGCGTCCGTAGTTCGCGGCGGACAGGCCGCCTTGCGAGTAGATCGTTCGACCGAATTCGCCGCCCCAGATGACCAGGGTCTCGTCGAGCATTCCCCGTTGCTTGAGGTCTTGGATGAGACCCCAGCAAGGCTGGTCGACGTCCTTGCACTGGCTGGGGAGCCGACCGGCGACGTTGCCGTGGGTGTCGCAGTTGTTGTGAAAGACCTGAACGAACCGCACCCCGCGCTCGACCATCCGGCGGGCTAGGAGCGCGGTGTGGGCGAACGTTCCCGGCTTCCGCGCCTCTTCGCCGTAGAACCGGTAGGTGGACGCGGGCTCGTTCTCGACGGCGGTCAGCTCGGGGACGCTCGACTGCATGCGGAACGCCAGCTCGTACTGCTGAATCCGCGTGTGGGTCTCCGGGTCCCCGACGGCCTGGTAGGTCATTTCGTTCAGCGATCTTAGGCCGTCAAGGGTCTGCCTGCGCACCTGTGCGGGGACGCCCGGCGGGTTGTTGATGTAGAGGATCGGGTCACCACCGGAGCGGAACGAAACACCCGCGTGTTCTCCCGACAGATATCCCGACGACCAGAGGCGGGCGGAGATCGCCTGGACCTGCTCGGTGTTCGACGGCTTCGCGACGAGCACGACGAAGGTGGGCAGGTTGTCGTTCTGAGAGCCAAGACCATACGATACCCACGAGCCCAGGCAGGGGCGGCCCGTGACCTGGTTGCCGGTCTGCATGTAGGTGATCGCCGGCTCGTGATTGATCGCCTCGGTGTGCATGCTGCGGATAAAGCACATGTCGTCGACCATGCTGGCCGTGTACGGCAGGAGCTCCGACACCCACATCTGGCTCTGACCGTGCCGGGCGAACTTGAACATCGACGGGGCGATCGGGAACCGCTTCTGACCCGAGGTCATCGTCGTGAGCCGCTGGCCCATCCGCACCGAGTCGGGGAGGTCCTTGTCGTACCACTGCTGCATGACCGGCTTGTAGTCGTACAGGTCCATCTGTGCGGGGCCGCCGACCATGTGCAGATAGATCACCTGCTTCGCTTTGGGCGCGAAATGGTTCAGCGCGTGCCGGGGCGCAGCGCCCCCCTGGATGGCCGCCCCCTTGACCCTGTCCGTTCCGAGCAACGAGGCCAGCGCGGCCCACCCCACGGCGTTCGCACCCTGGCCCAGGAACTGCCGGCGCGTCTCGTTGCGAACCCATTCATGGAAGAGGCTCATCGCGTCTCTCTCCCCTTCGTTATGCGGCCAAGCCGCTCTTGATCCATGCAGGACCGGCATGCCGGCGGGCAATGACCGGCCCTACTTGTTCAGGACTTCGTCGAGGTTCATCAGCTCGTTCGTCACCATCGTCCACGCGGCAAGCGTCGGCGCGTCGATCGATGGGTCGGCCTTCGAGTCGCCCACGCCGATCAACGACTTCGCATCGTCGGCATGCTCCCGGTAATACGCGAGCAAGCTGCCGAGCGAGTTTTGCACGATCCGGCTTTCCTCGGCCCGCAAGGGCCGCGCCATCAGTCGTTCCGTGATGAACGCCAGACGCACGTCGGTTGCATTCGAGTCCTTGAGCGCACGCTGCGCCAGGTTCCGCGCGGCTTCAACGAACTGGGGGTCGTTCATCGTCACCAGGGCCTGAAGCGGAGTATTCGTCCGTTCGCGCTTCACCGTGCAGACTTCGCGGCTGGGGGCATTGAAGATGTCCATCGACGCCGGTGGTGCCGCGCGTTTCCAGAACGTGTAGAGGCTGCGCCGGTACAGGTTCTCGCCCTGGTCGGGGCGGTAATCGCGCGTGTTGCTGCCGATCATCGCGACCGCTTCCCAGACCCCCTCCGGCTGGTACGGCTTGACGCTCGGCCCGCCGACCTTGTGAACAAGCATGCCGCTCGCGGCGAGGGCGTAGTCGCGCACCATCTCGGCATCCATCCGGAACCGCGGCCCGCGCGACAGGAGACGATTACTCGGGTCCTTCGCCACTTTCTCGGGGGTCGCAACCGCGGCCTGCCGGTAACTGTTGGAGGTCACGAGCAGCCGGAAGAACTTTTTCACGTCCCAGCCCGACTCGCGGAACTCGACGGCCAGCCAGTCGAGCAGCTCGGGGTGCGAGGGAAGCTCGCCGCTGACGCCGAAGTCCCCCGCCGTGCGAACGAGTCCGGTCCCAAAGACTTCCTGCCAGAAGCGATTGACGGTAACGCGCGCCGTCAGCGGATGCTCGGGACGCAGGAGCCATTGGGCCAACCCGAGGCGGTTGCGGGGCAGGTCGGAGGGCCAAGGCGGCAGCGCGGCCGGCGTCGCCGGAGTGACTTTGTCCCTGCGCTTGTCATAGTCCCCTCGGTAGAGCACGAACGCCATGGGCGGCTCGGGCTTCTCGTTCATGACGTGCGCAACCGTCGCCCTCGCCTTAATCGCGGCCTGTTCTTGCTCCAGAGTCTTCAGCTTGCCCTGGCGGTCGGCAAACGGCCGATCGACGGCCGGCAACCACCAGTCGAAAAGCTCATTTTTGTCCGACTCGGTACGCTCGGCCACCGGCTTCGCGACGAGCCAAAGAGCGCGCGTCGTCCTCGCAAGTCGCGAGACATCCGGAGCGGCGAGATTGCGGTTGTAAACCCGCACGTCGGAGACGGCAATCCCGTCCACTCGTGCGGATGAGTGTCGTTGTGCCAGCTTCCAGGGGACGGCCGTCTTGATCGTACTCTTGAGCGCATCGGCCGCGACGTCTTTCTCCTGCGCATGGCCGTCGACGAAGAGCTGCACGCCCGCAGCACGGCCCGAACCGTCGTAGCTGACGAACAGGTGCTGCCACTCGCCGGCCTTCAGCGGCGTCCGCGCGATGACCTTGAACGCATCCTCGGGCCATTTGCTCACGAAGTGCGCGGCAAGGCGACCATTCTCGAGCCAGAGGTCCCACCCGCGGAAGTCATGCTGATCGTCCATCCGCGCGATCACGGAGCCGGTCATGTTGGGCTTTGGCAGTTTGACCCACGCACCGTAGGAGAAAGGTTGGTTCTTCTCGAAGTCGCCGACTTCGGACAGCTCGAGACGCGTCTTCGGCTCGACCGCGAGTGCCTTCGCGTCGATTCGGCCCGGCTCCCAGGAGCCTGCGTCGACCCCGACCGTGCGAGGCGCACCGTCGAGCGTCAGTGCAACGGAGGTCCCCTGCCCCTCGTTCAGACGCGCGAGCAGCAGCAAACCCTCGGTCGGGATCAGGGCCGAGACCGAGTCCGGAGACGCCGAAGTCAACCACTTCTCAAAGTCGCCGCGAGCCGATTGCTTCCGCTCATCGACGAGCCGGCGGGCGTCGGCTATCTCTTTCTCGATCGTTCCCCAGCGAGCCCGATCGGGCGCCAGCGGAACGATGAGCGTCGGAGGCGTATCCTTGATGTTGCCGTCCATCGCCGCCTGGGTCGTGTTATTGAAGAACGCCGAGAGGGAATAAAACTCCTTCTGGCTCAGCGGGTCGAACTTATGGTCGTGGCACACCCCGCAGCCCGCGGTCAGGCCCATCCAGACCAGCGAGGTCGTCTCGGTCCGATCGCGAGCGTAGAGAACGAGGTATTCCTCGTCGATCGCGCCCCCCTCGCTCGTCGTGATGTTGCACCGGTTGAATCCCGAGGCGACGCGCTGGTCGAGCGTCGCGTTCGGCAGGAGGTCTCCTGCGAGTTGCTCAATGGTGAAACGGTCGAACGGCACGTTGTTGTTAAAGGCGCGGATCACCCACTCGCGGAACGTCCAGATCTCGCGGTAGTTATCGAAATGGATGCCGTGGGAGTCGGCGTATCGGGCGGCGTCAAGCCAGTAACGGCCGCGGTGCTCGCCCCAATCGGCGGAGTTCAAGAAGCGGTCGACGAGCTTCGCATACGCGTCAGGGGCCAAGTCCTTCACAAAGGCATCGACCACCGAAGGCTCAGGAGGAAGCCCGGTGAGGTCCAGGCTCAATCGCCGCGCCAGCGTCCGCCGATCGGCCTCGGCCGCGGGGCCCAGGCCTGCTTCCTCGAGCTTCGCCAAGATGAAGCGATCGATCGGGTTTCTGATCCACGCTTCGTTCTTTACGGCAGGCGGTGTCGGCCGTTTCGGGGCAATCAAGGACCAGTGCGGCTGATATTCGGCACCGCTGGCGATCCAGCGTTTGAGACGTTCCTTCTGCTCCGCCGAGAGGCTCTTCTTGGTCGCCGGCGGGGGCATTGCCTCCGACTTGGCCGTGGAGAACACGCGCGCGACAAGCTCGCTGTCGCCGGGCTTTCCCGGCTCGATCGCACCGGCCTCAACGGCCGCCTCACGCTTGTCGAGCCGAAGATCGCCCTTGCGGCTGGCGCTGTCCGGCCCGTGGCAGGCGAAGCAGTTCTCCGCCAGGATCGGCCGGATGTCGCGGTTGTACTCAATCGCCTGATCTCCCCGCGCGATGAGCGGCGAACACGTCGCAACAAGCAGCGCCGGGAGAAAGACAGAGGGATATCGCGGCATTGGGAGACCCTCGTAGCGGTCGGTGGGATCACACGCGAGCGGGCGAGGTCCCGCCCGTGACGGCTGGGAAGGCAGGCGGATTGAGGCAGGGATAACCAACCCTCATTATAAACCTTGGGTTCGAAAGAATCCACGGTGTTGAAGCCGAACGCTCGGAATTTTTGAGATTGGTTTCTGATCTCCACCACGACCGGCGAGCTCGGCGCCCACCGCTGTCTACGGACGGTGTCGGGAGCCATACCCGGGTCTTCGAGGACATGCGCCCTCCCGCGGACTCAGCCTGTGGCGCATGCCCACGAAAGACGCCAGCGTGGCGCCCAGGCCTCGGTGTCTCGGGGGAGATCGGCGAGAACGCGCTGCTTCTTACTCGCCGCACCGCCTACTCGAAATGGTCTGACTTGACCCAAATCCATCCCGACACACAACTATCGAGTTCCAATCACATCTTCACTTTAACAAATTTATTGGGCGTTCCTTCCAGCGGGCTCCCGGCTTCGGGCCGCCAGACGGCGAGGTCTTCGATCTTGCGAGCGAGGGCGAAATCCTTGTCCGTGATCCCGCCTGCTGAGTGGGTCTTGAGCTTGACCCAGACTTTTCCCCACGTCACGCTCAGGTCGGCGTGGTGCCAGGCGGCTTCGCACAGAAAGCCGACCGCGTTCACCAGCATGAGTGTGGTCGGCCAGCCGTCGGTGTTGAACTTGCGTCGCAACCAGCCGTCTTCCACCGCCCACCCGTCCAGGCCTTCGTCCTTGATCTTGGCTGCGACTTCATCATCCGTATAGGTGCGTTCCTGGGACATGACGCTCTCCCTTTTGAAGAAATGGTTCGCGGCTCGTTCACCGGCAACGGTCAACGAGAACGCCCCGCCGGACGGTGCGCGTTCTCGCGGCTGAACCGTATCCGGGTGAGCAGCTACTTGACGTCGTCCGGTTGCTTCAGACGCGGCTTTTTCGTCAGATCCTGAACGTCGATCCCCTCGAAGAACGCGCTGGCCTGTTCCGGGTCGGAGGGTGCCAGCGGCGGCGGCGGGCTCGCGCCCGAGAGTGCCTGGTCGCGCAGGGCCGTCAGCAGGGGATAGAGCGTGTTGTACGCGTTCTTTTGCTGCGGGGTCTTGGCCACGCCGAAGCGCAGATTGAAAGACTGCATGAATGTCAGTAATTCGCTGAGGGTCGCCTCCGGTCGCTTCTCGACGCCTGCCAGAAGGACGTCGATCGCCGGTGTCTCGAGCAATCTCAACAAGCCGTAGGCGGCCTTGAGGAACTTCCGCGACTCGTTCCAGTCACGCGAATTCTTGGGGTAGACTTCGTCCACCTTCCTCAGGATGGCCAGCACCTGGTTTTGGGCTTTTTCGAGCGTGGCCTTGTCGTATTGTCCATTCTCGTGGTTTTGCCCGCGCAACTCCTGAACAATCGCGCGCATCTCCGTCCGTTCGGCCTCGAACGCCGGCTTGCGGAGCGCGGGGGGGGCACCTTTTTTCGTGAGGTCGTCCACGCTTGCGGTGATCGCATCGGCCGCCGACTGGAACGGAATCTCCCGGATCAGGGTCCCTTTGACCGTCGTCTTTGCGGCGTTGAAGACCTTCGCGTAGACGCGCGGGTCGGACAGTTCGTCGTAGACCACGTTCAGGGCGTCGCCACTGGTGATATCCGCGGCCTCGGGGTGGTTGCGCAGGCGGTCGTACACTGTGGCGGACGTCTCGTTGACGGCCTTCTTGCGATCCGCGAGCTTCTGCTGGTACCGCTTGTTAGCCTCCATCTGCGACTGGAACATGTATTGGTTGAACCGGATCGCCGTATCCGTGTTGATCGCATTGGCGTTCGCGGTCGCCTCGTTGTACACACCCGCTCCGGCCGCGAACGCACCGAGGCCGCGGGCGACGTCCCCTTGAACGGTCCCGGTCCCGCCGCCCCACCCGTTCCAGCCATAACCGCCGTACCCGCGCGGGTAATAGTAACGGCCGTACTGCGCATGCGCAGACGATTGACACAATACGACGACGACCGCGACGGCGGCCGTAGCGAGCCTTCGGACGACGCTTGACATGGTTGCGGCTCCCTGGGATGTGTGGTCGGGCATGTGTCGCTGCGACGCGACACCCTCACGAGTATAGCCTGCCGGACGGACGCTTTCCTCGGGGGCGGCGAGGGAGGTTTCCGATGGCCTCTTCCCCTGGGAGCGGAAGGATGCGCAGCGGCGGACTTCTCCCGTGGGGAGAGGATCGCGATTCCTGGGCGGCTCGCCCGCGCTGGGAAGGACAGAAAGTGTCGGGTCGTCAGCGAGAATAGGCCGGCGTCGCCATCCGTTCCGCGGCAGGGCCGTTCCCGGCCCCAGCGCTCAGAAGCCCTGACCCTTCGTCGTGAGGCGAATGCGGCAGAGGTACATGTCGGCCGTAATATAGAGGGTCGATCCGTCGTCGCCCCAACCGCAGTTCGCGGTGGCCTCGCCCGTGTTGAGAGTCCCAAGGTGCGTACCGTCGGCCGTGAAGATGAGGATACCGCCCGGGCCGGTAGCGAAGACGTTGCCCGACTGATCGACCTTCAACCCGTCCGGAAGGCCTTTCTTGCCGGCCTTTGCCAGCGATGTCGAATCGAAAAAGACTCGACCCGCACCGAGAGAGCCGTCGTTTTTCACGTCGAACGCCATCCAGACCGCCTTGCCCGGGTCGGAGTTGGCAACGTAGAGAACTTTCTCGTCGGGAGAGAAGCCGATCCCGTTGGGGAACGTCATCTCCTTGGTGAGCAGCGTGACCGCGCCGTCCTTCCCGACACGATAGACGCCGTTGAACGGAGTCTCTTTCGCGGGGTCATTGTTGAGCCCCGAGAGGCCGTACGGCGGGTCCGTGAAATACAGGTCGCCATTCGACTTGAAGGTGCCGTCGTTGGGGCTGCTGAATCGCTTGCCGTCGTACCGATCGGCCAACGTCTTGAACGAGCCGTCGGCCTCGAGCCGGGCCACGCGGCGATCGCCGTGCTGGCAGAGGACGAGCCGCCCCTCGGCGTCACGCAAGAGGCCGTTCGAGCCCGGCTCACCAGCCTTGGGGGCCGCGCCGGTGTAGCCGCTGGGGTTCAAGAACACGTGAACTTCTTTGCCTTCGCTCCACTGAAATACGGTGTTCCGCGGCACATCGGAGAACAGGAGGAATTTCTCCTTCTTGCTCCAGACAGGTCCCTCGGACCAGTCGAACCCCTCGGCCAGCTTCTCAATGCGGGCCTCGCGTGGGACGAGTTTGTCGACGCGCGGGTCGAGCCGTTCAATCGTCCCGATCGCGGGATAGGACTTCCGTTCCTGGGCGTTTACCGGCCAGAGCGAGGAAGTGATGAGCGCCAGGAACACGAGGACGCCGAGGCGCCGTGAATTTACCGTCATGTCGTCACCATGCTGAAGAGAGAGGGACACGGTGGTCGCGGATCGAGAGATCAAGAATGTAAAACTAGCCGATCCAGCCGCTGCCATCAACGCCTTGAGGGCATCATCGAGGCAGAATTCCGCGTTCTTCGAGCGTGCGATCAAGCCAGTCGAGCGCCTCGCGCTTGCTGTTGACGATCCGTTCGAGTTGTGCCTCGCGCAGCCGTTCCAGGATCTCTGCGAAGTGAGCGCCCGGGTTCAGGCCGTGGCGGACCAGGTCATGGCCCGTCACCAGCGGCGGTGGGTTGATCGGCCCGGTCGGCTGTTCGCGGAGGTAGTATTCACAGTAGTCGATCTGCTCGGTCCCGCCGGACGAAGCCAGGGCATCCGCGCGGTGGAGCGCGAGAAGTTCCTCGATGCCCGGCTGAGCGAGGATGCGTTTGAGCTTTGACTCCCGCAGCCGCTTCGCTTCTCCCAGATATTGGTGGTACTCGACGAGCCAGCAAGTCCGCTCCCGCTCCGCATTGGAGAGCTTCAGCTTGCGGCACAAGTCGTCGGCGATTCGGCTGCCGACCTGCTCGTGGTTGTGAAACGACATGCGGCCGTTATGGATGGCCTTGGTCGGCGGCTTGCCGATGTCGTGCAACAGCGAGGCGAACGCGAGCGGAAAGCTCGGGTCCGGCGGTAACAGCTTGAGGACCAGCATCGTGTGGTCCCAGAGGTCCCCCTCCGGCTGTATCGGCTTTCCCTGGAACAGCCCGCGGATCGCGAGCAGAGGGGGGAGCACCGCCTTCACGAGCCCGACGTCGAGTGCGAGTTCGAAGGCCTGCGCGCGGCTCTCGTGGACAAGCATCCTGCGCAGCTCTTGCGCGATCCGTTCGGCGGCGACGACCGTGACCTGAGCGGCCATCGCCCGCAGGGCGCCCAGCGTGGCAGGATCGATCGTGAGGCCGAAACGGGCGGCAAAGCGCACCGCGCGCAAGAGCCGCAGCTTATCTTCGCCAAACCGCGCTGCGGGATCGCCGATCGCGCGCAGCACCTTTGCCGCCAAATCCGCTTGGCCGCCGACGAAGTCGATCACCTCGCCCGACATCGGATCGTAGAACATCCCGTTGATCGTGAAGTCGCGGCGCTCCGCGTCCGCACGCGGCGTGCTGAACACGACCGATTCGGGGTGCCGGCCGTCGAGGTATGCACCGTCGCTACGGAACGTCGCGACCTCGACTTCAGCCCCTGTGAGCTTCGACCCGCGCACGCGCACCACCCCGAATGCCGCGCCCACCTGAATCGTGCGGCGCAGGAACAAGGCCGTGACCTGCGCTGGAGTTGCGTCCGTCGCCACGTCGTAGTCGCTTGGTGCCAGCCCGAGCAGCAGGTCGCGCACGCAACCGCCCGCCCAGAGCGCGGTGTGGCCGGCCTCGCGCAGCTTCCGCACGATCTCGGTCGCGAGGTGGCGCGAGGCTTCCGTACCGGACGACGGCATCGGTCACTCCTCGCCCTGGGGGAGCGCGGCCTGTCCGGCCTCGTGGTCCGGGCGGTCCACCGTCCGGATGGCGACCTGCGTTCCCCCATAACGCCGAACGTCCCAGGATTCGAGCTCGGGAAGGACGTCGGCGTCGAGTGACCGGCTCGATTCCACGGCAATGACCGACCCTTCGGGCAGTTTTTCGACAAGCTGCCGGAGCATCTGGTTCACCTTCTCCGGACGGTCGTCGTACTCGCGATAAGGCGGGTCGACGAACACGGCCAAGGGGGAGTCGTCGACCGGCTGGTACGCCCGCGCCCAACGGTAGGCGTCAGACAGACGAACCGTGCCGCGTCCCTCGAACCGAAGGGTCGTGAGGTTACGATGGATGAGGGCGACGTTATCGCGATTTTGCTCGACGAAAACCGCCCGCTCCGCCCCGCGGCTGAGCGCCTCCAAACCCAAGGCACCCGTGCCCGCAAAGAGGTCCACAACGACGCGGTTTTCCACCAACGTCCCGAGAATATTGAAAATCGACTCGCGCACGAGATCGCTCGTCGGCCGGGTCGCCGAGCCCTTTGGGCCGTCAAACTTGTGACCGCGTCGCTGGCCGGCAATGATACGCATGCACACTGCTCCCTCATTCTAGCCTCGCACGGCCCGCGCCGGCTCGCGAGCGGCTTAACCCTAGATTATCATAGCAACCCGAAGCTGAAATGGGAGCGCGTCGACCGGACGGGGCCGATTCGCCCGCGCGTTGGCGTGCCTGCCCGAACCAAGCAGCCGCGAGAGAAATCCGTTGTCGCTGCTCGCCCTCGCCGAATGGCGCGCGAAGTCGGATTGACCCGCATTGAGGTCGCCGACATAATGCGCGATCGTTCGAGGAAGGACCCGCCCCGGGATTCGCCCACGAACCCGACCCCGCTGTCTCCGTGGTTGGGACTTCTCCGGCCTGCGAGATGTGGCGCTCCCAGCGCCGCGGTTTCAAAGGAGTGGATCAGCCCGCCGGTCGCTTAAACTTCAGGGACGAGGTTGGCCGGATCGTACGCCTGTTCGCACCGCGCCCCACACCTGGCCAACCCCAGACGCAGGACACGGAAGGTCATGCACCGGTCAATCGCCACGGCGGTCCTCGCCGCCTCGTTCGCATGCGCTAGCCCGCAATTCTCCCAGGCCGGGACGCCCCAGGCTCTCGGTCAAGCCCGCGCGCTCCTGGAGCGGAGCGAGCCGAAAGCGGCCGCGGAGGTGCTTGAATCGGCCCTGACCTCGGCCACCGTGGCCGACCGCCCCACGGTCCTTGAAATGCTCCGTCGAGCGTACGATTCCGCCGCGCGCCAGGCTGACGCCGCGGGCAAGCCCGACGAGGCTGAGCTCTACCGCGAAAACCTGGCAATCCTCGACCGCAAGCCGCGCACGCCCGCGACACCTCCGGCGGCGACGGCCCTTCCCAAGACGACCGCCCCGGCCGATTCAACTCTGCCCCGAGCTCGGCTGACGCCGGACAAACCGGAAGTCGCTCCGGTCGGCAAGGAGCCGTCCGTCGCGCCTGCCGCGAAAGACGCGAACGCGGCTCGAGCCGAGGGGGCCGCCGACACGCGCGATGCCACCCCGCCTCAGGCGCCAGGGGCCAATCCGGCGCAACCCACGGCCGCCGGCGCGAACACACAGATCGGCCTAGCCAACAAGGCGTTCAAGGCTCAGTCCTACGAGGAAGCCGGGCGAATTTATGGCGCGCTCGCGAGGGAAAACCGGCTGCCCAAGGAGTACTTCAATCACCTGGCCTATTGCCGGTGCGTTGAGATCGTCAAGCGGATCAACGCCAAGCCGGCGAGCGCGGAGGAATGGGCCCAGATCGACGCGGACATCGTCAAGATCAAGGAGATGAGCCCGAAGCTCTGGTTCGGCGACTACCTCCGAAACCTTGCGGCCGAACGGTCCAAGGGACAGAACCGCAGCCGGTCCAACAAGGTCGTGGTCCGAGGCGCCGCCCCCGAGGAACCGGGGGACCTGTTGCTCGCGGCCAACGGACCGGTAGGCGAAAGAGGCCCGGCGGCTCCTGGGACAGACGGTCCCGGCGTTCGCCAGGCCCCCCGCCCCGCGGGGAACGACGGTCCGGCGCTGCGGCCGGCGGCCGACAGCGAACGCTGGCAGGTTCACGAAACAGGCAGCTTCCGGATCTTTCACGCCGACCAAGACCTGGCCCTGCGCGTGGCCGAAGTCGCCGAGCGAACGCGTGACGAACAGACCAAGCGCTGGTCCGGTGCGGGGCCACGGGATCCCTGGACGCCGAAGTGCGACATCTACCTCTACCCAACCGCCAAGATCTTCAGCGCCATGACGGGCCAACCCGAGGACTCACCCGGTTTCTCGACGATGGGCATGGACGCCGGCCGGATCAATTGCCGGCGGGTCAACCTGCGAGCGGACCACCCAAAGGTCGCGGCCGCCATCCTTCCCCACGAGATCACGCACGTCGTCCTGGCCGACTTTTTCCCGCACAAACAGATTCCGCGCTGGGCCGACGAAGGGATGGCGGTGCTCGCGGAGCCCCGCACCGAGCAGCGACTGCGCGCCGCCGACCTGGACCAGCCCCTTGCGTCCGGCCGGCTGTTCCACATGGGTGACCTCATGGTTATGGATTACCCCAATGCCGAGCACTGGGGTCTGTACTACGCCCAGAGCGTCTCACTAACCCGTTTTCTCGTCGAGCAAGGCACCGCGGCCCAATTCATCGATTTCGTCCGCGGCTGCCAGCAACGGAGCCACGAGGACGAGCTGCGCCGGGTCTACAAGATCGAAGGCTTCGCCGAGCTGGAACGACGTTGGCTCGAGTTCGCCAAGACCCAGATGGCGACGGCCAGTTCCACGGCGGATAGCACGAAGAAAGACGCGGACACCGCGAGCCGGTAGGCCCACAAAGTGCGGGCGACCTGGCTCAAACTTACGGATAGGCGGATTCAGGTGGTTGTTTCATACGTCCTTCGGCAACAGACTAACCCGAAGCGCAAGCGAAATTTTACGTAAGACTTCGCTTGCGCTTCGGGTTAGCAACGAGAGGGAATTGGCGAGAACATACCAAACGGACATCTACCCGCTTGCTGACAACTCGCCAAGGCCGTTCAACGCGACCTCGATCGCCGGCCCATCGAATCGATCCTCAGCCGACAGGCGCCCAACCGGCCCCAATTCGATGTGCCACGCCTGGAGGAGCGGGAGGTATCCCAGGCGTTCGGCGGCGTGGGCCGAAAAGAGGGTGCGGAGCCGCTCGAGCGGCACTGGCACCGAGACGTCGCTCACCTGGATGATGCCCCAGGCTCCCTCGTGCTCTTGAAC
>JARLIH010000023.1 GCA_031291845.1 Isosphaeraceae bacterium
CGACGGTTGGCAGGCCGAACCGCTGGATGAGCGCGGTCACTCGCGACGTCACCTCCGGACCGATCCACCCCAGACGCTCCGACAACCGGCACCCGCCGATCATACCGACGGCCACTGCCTCGCCGTGCTGAAAACTGCCGCAGTAGCCCGCGACGGCCTCGACCGCGTGCCCAAAGGTGTGGCCGAAGTTAAGGATCGCCCGCACTCCCGTCTCCTCCCGTTCATCCTGACTGACGACTTCGGCCTTGAGCCGGCAGCTACGCGCGACGATCGTGCGCAGCACCGCCGGGTCACGGTTCAAGATCGCGTCGGCGTTTTCCTCGAGGTAGTGGAAGAAATGGGCGTCGAGGATCATGCCGTACTTGATCACCTCGGCCAGCCCGCAGCGCAGCTCGCGAGCCGGCAACGTGGCGAGCAGTTCCGTATCGATCCAGACGCCCAGCGGTTGATGGAAGGCGCCGATGATGTTCTTCGCGCGCGGGTGGTTCACCCCAACCTTGCCGCCGACCGAGCTATCGACCATGGCCAAGAGCGTCGTCGGGACCATCAGGAGGGTCAGGCCCCGAGCGTACGTTGCCGCGACGAAGCCCGCAAGGTCTCCGATGACGCCGCCGCCAAGCGCGACGACGCACGTGTGCCGGTCGGCCCGCATGCGGATCAAGTCCTCATAGAGGTCCGCCGCGCGGTCGAGGGACTTGGTTGCCTCGCCCGGCGGAAGGACGGCTAGGGTCGCGATAATCCCGATGTCCGCGAGACCCGCCACGATCGGACCGTGCAAGGGAGCCACGTTCTCGTCGGTGACGACCAGGGCCCGTTGACACGACCGACCGGCCCACGTCGTCTCCAGCGCAGCACGCGCGAACGGGCCGAACCTGTCCGTGTGTCCGCTCACGACGCGAACGTCATAGGAGCGCGGGCCCAGTTCGACTCGTACGCAGACCTCCGAGGGCGCCTGCTCATTTTCACTCGGCGGGAGGGGGTCAGTCACGCAGCAACCTCCGAAGTCCTGGGGGCGGATCGATCCAAGGCGAAGCTCGGCTAGGGGCCGTACTCCCGCCGAAAGGGCCACGGTGCGACGTTCCGGCGCGCCGCTTGCGTTGCGGGGGCACTTGACGGCTGCTACATTATAGACGAGGTGGTGGCCACTTCCGCCCCCCTCGAAAAGGATGCCCCGCTCGCGGGTGACCGTTATGACCGATCCCTTGACGTGGTCACCGATCAACCTCGGCCGATGGTTCGGAACACAGGTCCGGGTCCACATCTTCCTCGTCGTCTTCGTCGCGCTCCAGCTCCTCTCGTCCGCGCTCGCAAAAGCGGAGCCCGGCACCAGCCCGTTGACCGAGTCGGCCTGCTGGATGCTGCTCTTGTTCGTCGCGCTGGCGGTGCACGAATTCGGGCATGCGGCCGCGGCGAGCTGGCTCGGTTACGAGCGAGACGAGGTGCGTCTCTGGCCCCTCGGAAACCTGGTAACCCCCTCTGTGGCCGTCCGGTCGACTGACAATCCGCTGGTCATCCTGGCAGGTCCGGGCGCGAATCTCGTCGTCGTGCTGGTCACTGCGCTCGGACTGAGTGTGCTGGGCCACGCACAATTCGTATGGTCTCCGTTCCACGGCTCCGGTGCGCCCTGGGTCGGGAAGGACCCCGCGAAACTGGCGGACGTCCGGTGGTGGTTCGGCTGGTTCGGACACCTGAACTGGATCCTTTTCCTCGCGAACCTCATCCCCGCGCTCCCCTTCGACGCTGGTCGGCTCGTGCGGGGCTACGTCGCCAATGCGGCCGTTACGTCCACCAAGGACAGCATGATCGGCCCGTGGACGGCCCACACCTCGGCGGCCTTGCTTGCCCTTGTCGGCCTGGTCCGGCTCCTCGTGTCCCATAACGGAGACGGGCTGACGTTGATCGGACTGGCGCTCCTCATCGAGCTCATGGTGCGCGCCGAGATGCGGCTGATGGAGGATGGGGGTTTCTACGACGACGGTGTCTTCGGCTACGACTTCTCGGAGGGCTACACGAGTCTCGAAGGGAAGCCGGCGAAGGTCCGCCCTTACCGCGAGAGCGCACTCAAGCGGTGGCGTCGACGCCGCTCGGAGCTGCGCCGGCAACGTCGGCTGGCGCGGGAGGCGGCCGAGGAAGCCCGCATGGACGAGATCCTGGACAAGCTTCACCGCGAAGGCCGGTCCGCCCTTACCGACGACGAGACCCGCTTCCTCGTCCGGGTCAGCGCGAAGTACCGCAACAAGCCGAAGACGTCGTGAGCGACCGTCTTGCCCATGCCATGGCCCGCGGCCCGGTCGTGCTCGACGCCGGGTTCGGGACCCGCTTGATCGCGCTGGGGCTGGATCTGGCAAACGACGATCCCGCCTTCTGGAACCTCTCGCGGCCGGACGCGGTGCTGTCGTTGCACGGGCGCGACCGCGCCGCGGGCGCGGCAGCCGTCGTCACCAACACATTTGGCGCAAATCTTGCTTGGCTCACCCGTTGGGGTCGCCAAGACGACGTTGAGTCAATCAACCGCCGTGCCGTCGCGCTCGCCCGCGAGGCTGTCGGCGAACACGGCCTCGTGTTCGGCAGCATCGGACCGACCGCAACTTCGGTTGCCGGCGCGGCGCGCGCGCAGGCTGCGATCCTGGCGGCCTCGGGAGTCGACGCACTCTTGTTCGAGACGCATCGGCTCGACCAGGCGGAAGCCTCGCTTCGGGCAGTACGGGATCTGGTTACGCTCCCGGTCGTCGCGAGCCTGGTCGCCTGGCCCGAACCGGTCGCCGACTCCGCGCGCCGACTGTCCGACCTCGGCGCAGCCGTGCTTGGCGTGAATTGCGTGCTCGGTATGGTCCCCGCGTTGGCCGCGATCGAGACCCTAGCGCGCGGGACGAACCTGCCGTTGTTCGTGAAGCCGGCCGCGGGGCGACCGGGCGAGACGCTGGACTCGCCCGCCGATTTCGCCCGCGCTGTACCGAGACTCCTCGACTTTGGAGTGCGTTTGCTGGGCGGCTGCTGCGGCACGACGGACGCGCATGTGGCCGCGCTGTACGCGGCCTGCTATGATTGAGCCGAACTCGCCGTCCCGTGAACCGTGGGTGTGAACCGCCGATCGCAGGTGGTCTCGAGAAAAGGTCTGACGCGTGAAAAAGCCCAAGGTCCGACGCGAAGACCTCGCGCCTGGGGACTGTCTGTGCAACCACTGTTCGGGCAAGTGCTGCCGGTACTTCTCCCTGCCCATCGAGACGCCCACCACGTGGGACGACTTCGACTCCATCCGCTGGTACCTCGCGCACGGCCGGACGCTGGTCTATGTCGAAAAAGGGACCTGGTACCTCGTCGTGATGACCCGGTGCCAGTACCTCACGAAGGACGACCGCTGTCAGATCTACCTCAGCCGCCCCAAGATCTGCCGCGAATATACAACCGACAATTGTGAATACGATGAGGACTGGATTTTCGAGCAGGTTTTCGAGACCCCGGAACAGATCTGGGAATACGCCGAAGCCCTCTTGCCTCCACGCCGGCGCAAGAAGTCGAGGGCGACCCTACCGGTGATCAGCCTTTCGGCGAACGGACAGGTACGGTAGGGCGGCTGTCGTCGTGGCGGGCAAGGCTGACAGGCGATTCCTGAGGCGGCCGCCATCGGCCACCTGCGGCGGACGGGTCTGGAAACCGGCGGAGGGATCCCGGTGCGAGCGACATTGGCTATCGCGGCGCTTCTCGCAGTGATCGGTACGGACAGGGACTCGGCGCTCGAGAGCCTCGGGCGCATGAACCACCGCGCCATCAGGGAGGCTTCCGGCATCATCCGCAGCCACCGGTCTCCTGACGTGTTCTGGGTCCTTAACGACTCGGGCAATCCCGCGATGCTGTTCGCCGTCAAGCGCGACGGTGGTTTCATCGGCGAGTTTGCCGTCCAGGCGCCGAACTTCGACTGGGAGGACTTCGCTGACGACGGAAACGGGCGGCTCTATATCGGAGACATCGGTAACAACGACTTGCGGCTGCCGTTGCGTGCGATCTACCGCGTCGACGAACCTGATCCGGCAAAGCCCGCCCCTGGTCCGCTCGCCGTGACTGCGGCGACCTACTACCGTTTCGCCCCCGGGGAGCGGTTTGACGCGGAGGGCATGTATATCGATCGCGGGCGAGCCGTTCTGGTCGCCAAGTACCTCGACCAGCGCCACGCCGACCTGTTTGCCGTGCCTGTCGACCCGCCCGCGCCGCTCGCTCGTCCGGCCGTCGCGCGACGGCTCGGACGACTCCCCGGCTGTACCGAGCCCGTCACCGGTGCCGCCCTTTCGCGAGATCGGCGGCGGCTCGCGGTCTGCTCATACAACGTCCTTCGGATATTCGAGCGTACCGACTTGAACAACGACGACTGGGCGAAACTGGCCGTGGTCCCGTTCGCGGATCAAGGGCGCGGCATCGAAGCCGTCTGTTGGGACGGCGCAGACCTCGTGCTGGCCGGTGAGGGTCGTGGCCTGTTTCGGATCGCCCAAGCGACCTGGATGAAAACGTTGGGCCGCTGACGAAGGATGCCCGTCGCCTCATCAGCCCGTGCTGGGTCAACGGAACGAACGCATGCCGCTTACGGACGTCGTGATTGTCGGCGGAGGAGTCATCGGACTGTCGACCGCCTATGTTTTGACCCGTGAAGGGGTCCGGACGACCGTGCTCGACCGCCGCGAACTCGGCCGCGAGGCGTCGTGGGCCGGCGCAGGTATGATCGCACCAACCAGCGAGCACGTTTCCGTGCATCCGACGGTCGCGTTGCGGTCCTGGAGCGCGCGGCTGTTCTCGGATTGGTCCGCTGCGCTGCTGGCCGAGACGGGAATCGACAACGGGTATCGCCGGTCCGGCGGTGTTGACGTCGCGTGCAACCGCGACGAGGCCGAGGCGCTGCGGGCGGCGGCCGGACGTTGGCGTGCGGAAGGGGTGGAATTCGAGCGCTTGGCCTACGACGATATCCGGCGCGTCGAACCCGCGCTCAGCCCGTCGATCGAGGTCGCCTATTACCTGCCAGATCGCGCGCAGGTCCGTAACCCGTGGCACCTGCGCGCGCTGTCCGCCGCAATCGAGGGCCGGGACGCGACCCTAACGCCACACCGAGCGGTCAAGGGCTTTGAGACCAGCGGCTCACGCGTTACGGCCGTCGTCACCGACCAAGGACCGCTCCCCTGCGACTGCGTGGTCGTCGCCGCGGGGGCTTGGTCAGCCGGCGTACTGGCGGAACTGGCCGTCACCGCCCCGACGCCGCCCGTGAAAGGGCAGATCGTTCTGCTCCGCCCCGATCGGCCCGTGCTGAAGCGCGTCGTCGAACGCGGTTCCAACTACCTCGTCCCGCGCGACGACGGCCGGATCCTGGTTGGGGCCACCGAGGAGCACGTTGGGTTCGATACGAACGTCACGGCGCAAGGCGTGCTCGGGCTCCTGGCCGAGGCATTACAACTTTGCCCGGGCTTGAGCGGTGCTACGGTCGAGCGGTGCTGGGCCGGCTTGCGCCCCGGCAGCATCGACACCCGGCCTTACATCGGGTACGCGCCCGGATTCGAAAACGTGATCGTGGCGACTGGTCACAAGCGCGCGGGGTTGCAGCTCTCGCCCGCGACCGCGGAGGTCGTCGGTGACCTCGTACTCCGACGCCCCCCGCGGCTCGATCTGTCTCCCTTCGAGGTCGGGCGCCAACCCGGTCAAACGGGAGACGACTCGTTCCGGTCGTAGAAGATGGTCAGGTCAAGCCGAACGTCGCGAATTCGACCGGTGCGGTCCTCGTTGAAGACGTAGCGTGTCCTTTTCCGGGCGCATTACCGATCATGAATGACTTCGCGCCAAGGTTCTCGCCTGGTGTCCATTGAAGCGTTACACTACGGATGAGCTCAGAAAGCGCCGTGCGCAGTGTTTCGGAATCGCTGGCACGGGGAAACCGGGCAGGGAAGATGGGCTGAAACTTCATGACGACGCCAGCCAAAACGGCCGAACTGGAGGGCGTGACCCTTCATCTGGGAACGCCGGACGACAGCCGGCAGGACTGGATCGGTCAGGACGAAGTCTTAAGGCAATTGCTGGCCTGCTGGCTGGTTGTCGACCCCAGCGACCGACCGCTCTCTCCCCGCCTGACAGGGCCGCCCGGCATCGGGAAAACCACGCTGGCGATGGCCGCGGCGCGGCTGCGCAAACAGCCGCTCTACATCAACCAGTGCACGGCCGACACGCGTCCCGAGGACCTGCTCGTCACCCCCGTCTTGGCCGAGTCGGGCCGCATTGCTTATCACGCCTCACCTCTCGTTTCGGCCATGATTACGGGCGGAGTGTGCGTGCTCGACGAGGGGAACCGGATGAACGAGAAGTCGTGGGCGAGCCTCGCCCCCCTGCTCGACCACCGCCGCTACGTCGAGAGCGTCGTGGCCGGCGTGACGATCCCGGCTCATGCCGACTTTCGTGTTTGCGTGACCATGAATGAGGACGAGTCGACCTACGAAGTGCCCGACTACATTCTCTCGCGGCTTCAGCCGACACTGGCCCTCGGCTTCCCGAAGCGGGATGACGAGATGGAGATCCTGCGTTACCACCTGCCGTTCGCGAAGCAGGACCTGCTCGCGCTGACGGTTGAGTTCCTCCAGGAGGCCCATTCGCTCAAGCTCGACTTCTCGCCTCGCGACGGGATCAACCTGTTGCGCTTCGCGATCAAGCGCATGGCGCAGGACTCGAAGCACCCGCTCAGCCGAGACGCCGCCTGGCGCGAGGCCTTGCTGTGCGTCTTGGGCGAGGAAGCCGCAGACCTGGAGGCCCTCGCCCGCCGCAAGCGCAGGGCGCTCGGCGGACAGCACGCGCCAATGGGACTCGGAGACCTCTTTTTCAATCCTGGCGACCCCCTCCACCCCGACGCTGATGAGGAAGAAGGGGACGAGGATGACTTCAACGAGGACGACGATGTGTAGAAGACGCTGATCCATTCCGCCTCTCTTTCGGAGTGAGGTCATGGAGCTCGAGCTCGAAATTCGCAGGCAGCGCGAGGTCTTGTTGAACGCCGTCAACGCTCACGACCTGGACACGATTCGTGCCTTGGTCGATCCGTCGTACGAGGGAAAGAACGAGGCGGGGACGGTTGTCATCAAGCACGACAAGGCCATCGACTATGCGGCCGGGCTGTTCCGCAAACACCCGGAATATCGTGAGGTGCTCGAGATCGAAGACCTCCAGATCGCCGGTAACATCGCCCGGCTGACCACGCGCCGGATCGAGCGGTACACGGGCATCTTCGGCATGGCCCGCACTCGCGACGCCCGACAGGTTGAAACGTGGCTCCAGCGCGAAGGGCGCTGGGTGCTGGCTGAGGAACGCGTGCTCAACGAAGGCACGGACGGCGGCGGTGTGGTCGTCCCGTGGTGGATGTGGTGCTGATGAGCCGAGCGAGCGCGGACGACTTCCTGCGGATTGGCCCCAAGGTGCGGGCCTTGCCCATTATCCACGGCTCGGGTGATTGCGCGGTGCGCGTGCGAGAGGAGTTGCTCGCGCGCCCCTACGACTGTCTCGCGGTGCCGCTCCCTCCGTCGTTCCAGGACGACGTCGAGTCCGCGATTGCGGGGCTTCCCGCGGTCTCGCTGGTCACGCAGCTCGACGCCGACCCCGATGACCCCGCGCACGGGTTCAGCTACGTGCCGGTCGACCCGTGCCAGGGTGTGATCGCGGGCTTGCGCGTCGCGCTCGGCGACCATATCGCGCGGGAGTTCATCGACCTCGAGACTCCTCGCTTCGTCCCCCAGACCGCGGTGTTCCCCGATCCGTATGCCCTCAAGTACGTCAGCCCGGAAGGGTTTGCCGCCGCTGTCCTGCCCGCGATCCCGCCCCCCGAGCGCGGCAGCCAACATGCGGAGCGCATCGTCTGGATGGCTCAGCGCTTGCGTGCGCTCGAGGAGCGCCACGAGTCCATTCTCTTCGTTTGCTCGCTCTTGGACTGGCCCTGGATCAAGGACGCCTACCTGCGCAAGTTGGAGCTCGACGAGCCAGAGCCGTTCTTCGCACCGTTGCAGACGTTCCCGGTCGATCCCCGAACGCTCATCTTCGTCCTGGGCGAGTTGCCGTTCATCACCGGTCTTTACGAGCGAGGCCGGCGCGAGTTGACGCCGGACGACAACCTCTCGGTTGACGGCGTCAAGGAGATGGTGCTTCAGGCGCGCGACCGGCTGAAAGCGGATCGACCCCAGGTGGCGCAGCGGATCACGCCGCAGCTCCTCTCGGTCTATTTCCGGTACGTCCGCAACCTCGCTCTCGTCGGCCGTCGGCTCACCCCCGACCTTTACGCCCTGGTGGTCGCGGCGAAGCAAACCGCGGGCGACGATTTTGCCCTGGCCGTGGCGGAAACCGCACGCGAATATCCCTACTCGGAGCTGCCCGACGATCCCGAGGACGGCAACGACCCGGCCTGCGTGCGGATGGGTATCGAGCGTGCACTTGTGCCGGGCTGGGGTATGGCGCGGATGGTCAGCCGTCTCCCGGGGCAGATGCTCTCCTGGCGCACGTGCGAGCTCCGCCCACGTCCGCTGGAACGCGTCCGCCAAAACTGGAAGCACCGCTGGGATCCGTTCGGAATGTGTTCGTGGCCGCCCGAGGATGATCACATCGAGAGCTTCCACCGCCACGTACGCGACGCCGCCAAAGCGATCCTCGGCGCTGACCTCGCGCGGTCGGAGAAGTTCACGACGAGCGTCATGGACGGCATCGACATCCGCGAAACGTTGCGCAACTGGCACACGGGCGACCTGTATGTGAAGGTCATCCCGCCGAGCCGGGGCACCATCGAAATCGTGGTCTTCCTCTTTGACGTACCCGCCGACCCCGCGGTCTACACGCACCGCGCGACCTGGTACGCCGAGCACTCGGAGGAGTCGACACTCGCGTTCTTCGCCACCAATCCCATGCAAAATCTCGTCGGCCCCGGCATCGCCCAGGCCGAGTACGGTGGTGCCCTGTTCCTTTTCCCCCCAAGGCACGTCGCCGAGGTTTGGACCGACCCTCGGCTTGACTTCGCCGAGACGCTGGAGGAGCGCCTGCTGTCCGCCGGTTTCCTCCACAGCCAGGAGCGTCACGTCGCGGTCGTCAGCCCCCGCCCACCCCTGGCTTCGTGGCGACGGCTCGCTCGCCGCTTCGACCGCAAGATCGTTCACCTTCCGCTCAAGCGTTTCGGCGGCCAGCTCGTCGAGCGCCTGCGAAAGTTTCACATCCTCAACGGCAAGACCGTCCGCTCCTATGCGGCCGAGTTCATCCGCGACGCGTGAGGATGAGGTTCCTCCACCCACGAGACTCTGGAGAGTATCGAAATGGCACGCTTCGGGGATCCCCTGGACCAGCTCTCGGCCCGTGGCGCGGCGACAGTCGCCTTGCTCACAGTCTGCTTGGCAACACCGTCACGTTCGGCTCCCGACGCGCCGACCGCGGTGTTTGAAGCGCCCAAGTACGGCGTGAAGGTTTCGCTGCCGGCGTCCTGGCCGATCGCCGTGCGCGAGGAAGAGGATCGCGTCTTCGTGGCCCTGATTCGCCAGGAGGATCCCGAGCGGCCCGGCGTCGTTGCCTGCGAGCTGGGACTCGCGCCGGAGAACCTCGACGAGTGGCGCACGCGCGTCGACGCCAATTCGAAGCGCGGCGGCCGGCCCGGTGCCTCGCTCGCCAAGAACGAAGTGATCAAGGACCCGAAGCGAGGCGACCGTCTCGAGACGACCTGGGAGTTCCGGCCCCGCGGCGGGGGTCTCTGGCGCGAGGTGACCGTCCGGGTGCTCGCGAACCGGCAGATGTACAGTTTCACGCTGAACGTCGACGAGAACACCTACCCGGCCGCGCGACCGCTCTTCGACCGCATCGTCTCCGAGGCCCAGTACTCGCCGCCGAACACGGGTGCCGACCTGCTCGTGAAGCCGGCCAATCGCTGGGTCCAGCGCGAGTTCAAGTTCGCACTCGACCTGCCTGACGGCTGGCAGCCGGTGCTCGCCCCCAGCCAGGTCGCCCTGTTTTTTGCCAACGGCCCCGCGCACGGCATCTGGTCCGATAACTTGCTCGTCCTCGCACAACCGCACCGCCCGCTCGATCTCAAGGCCCTGCAGCAAGAGTTGCCCGACCAGCTTCGCGCGGCCGAGCCCGACTGCGAGATCCTTTCGTGCACGCTCGCAAAGCAGGGTGCGCACGAAGCCCTTGAGACCATCGTAAGGACGAGACGAGGGCCGTTCTCGATGACGATCATCGAGCGCCGCTTCCGCGGAGGACGGTTCGACTACGAACTGAAGTACACGGTTGAATCGAAGCGATTCGACGAGCTCGCACCCACCTTGCGCAAGAGCCTTGACAGCTTCGACGAAGTCCCCGGCGCCGTCCCCGCGGGAGGTTCGACGAAACCGGCCTGATCGGAACGAGGGGGCGCTGCGCGAGTTCCCCTAAAATGCCTTCCGGCTATCCAGTAGCAACGTGACGGGACCTTCGTTGACGAGCTCAACCTTCATCATCGCGCGAAACGTCCCCGTTGCGACGTGCAGCCCGAGCTTCCGGAGGCGCTCGACAACGAGGAGGTACAAGCGTTCGGCCTCGGAGGGCTCGGCGGCATCGGTGAAACTGGGACGTCGACCGGTGCGGCAGTCGCCGAGCAATGTGAATTGGCTGACGACGAGCACGCTGCCGCCGGCTTCGAGTACGTTCCGGTTCATTTTTCCCTGGTCGTCCTCGAAGGCGCGAAGTTGCGCGACCTTCTCGGCAATCCGCGTCGCATCATCGTCCGCATCACCACGCGCCACGCCGAGAAGGACGAGCCAACCGACGTCAATCCGGCCAACCGTGTCGCCTTCAACGTCGACGGCCGCGCGACTCACTCGTTGGAGGACAGCTCGCATCTTTTGTCCGTTCCCCACCGCCCAGAACCGGGACTCGCACATTATAGCGACCGGTGGCGGGCGCGAAATGGGTGGATGAAAGTGGGTTTCGGTGTTACCCTTCGGTGCAGCAATCGTTTGCGAGGGCGCCCCGGGAGCGGAGGCTCCCGGGTGATAGAGAAACCGCGCGGGAGGCGTTCTTGGCAGCGTCGCGACAGACTCGTCTGCGGTTGGGGGTGATCGGCCTCGGCCGGCTCTGGGAAGCGCGGCACAAGCCCGCCCTGATCAAGCTGCGCGACCGGGTGCAAGTGACAGCCCTCTACGACCAGGTCCTGAGACGCGCCGAGCTCGAGGCGAGCCAGCTCGGCTGCGCGGCCGTCGAAGGCCTGACCGCCCTGATCGACCGCTCGGACGTCGACGCGATTTACCTGTTATCTCCTCAGTGGTTCGGACTGCATCCGATTGAGATCGCGTGCGCCTACCGCAAGCCCGTCTACTGCGCACTTCCGGTCGCAAGCGACCCGGAGCGGCTCGAAGCCCTTGCCCCTTTGATCGAATCGAGCGGCATCGCGTTCATGCCCGAGTTCGCGCGCCGGTTCTATCCGGCCACGTTGCGACTCAAGGAGCTGCTGGCGACGACGCTAGGGCGTCCCCGGCTGGTGGTGGGGCACAATCGGCTGTTCGGCTTCGACCGCTACGCCCAGCCCGGGCCGGCTACCCAGATGGCCCCTGCCCCGTTGCTGATCGACCCGGGGAGTTATCTGCTCGACTGGTGCTGTTTCCTCTTCCAGACTCCCCCGCTGGCGCTCCAGGCGGTGGAGTGCTCGGTGCTCCCGGGCACAGCCGAGGGGCCGGATTTCGAGAACTTCACCGCGGAGTTCGCGGACGGCGCGCTGGCCCAAATGAGCTTCGGCCGCTATTACAGAAACCCGTGGGGCGAAGCGAACCGCTTCCTTCCCCAGCCCGGAATTCAAGTGTTCGCCGAGCACGGCGCTGCCTGGCTCGAAATGCCGGAACGCATTCAGTGGACCGACGCCGCGGGAACCCACGAGGAGCGGCTGCCGCTCGAGCCGACCGTCGGGGAAGTCCTCAACGACCAGTTCTGCAGGCTGGTCCGCGGCGAGAAGACACTCGCGCCCAACCTGCAGGACGCTCTTGCCGCCGCCCGCGCGATCCGCAACATACGTCGTAGCCAGCAAGAGGGGAAAAGGATCGTTTGTTGATTCCTTGGTATTCGCAGGCAGTCCTCTCCGTGTGCTCTGAGGTGAGACGGGGGTTCTTACATCAAGGGATGGGTCATGAGGGCGGAGCCCTGGTGGTGTCGGCCGGCGGTCGTCATGGCCGCGTTGACCGGCCTCGGCCTGATGGTCGACTCCCTGTTGCACACGTCGGCGACGTACGACGAGGTTGCCTACCTTAGGATCGCTGCACGCTGGTGGCGGACTGGGGATCAGACCGAGATCACCCGGATGGGGTCGCCGCTGACATTCTGGAAGCTCCAGCAGGTGCCGGTGCTCTGGGCGATCGACCGTGCGGGATTCACCGAATTCGTGGACCGGCCGATCGAACACCAGCAAGCCTTGCTCCCGTTGGTCCGGCTCGGCGGGCTGTGGATCTGGCTCGTGGCACTCCTGGTCACGACTGCGTGGAGCCGCGCCCTGTACGGGCCACGAGCGATGGCCCTGGCGGCCTGGTTGTTTGCGCTGAGCCCGAACATCCTGGCGCACGGCGCCCTCGCGACGATGGAGCTGCCGCTCGTCGCGGCGACGACGGGTGTGTTCTTTTTGTTCTGGAAGTTCCTCCGGGGCGACGGCCGCCGGTATTTCTGGGCGTCGGCCGCGCTGGCGGGCGTGGCCTGGTCGTGCAAGTTCACGACGGTCCTCGTCCCACCGATCCTCGCCGTGGTCTGGTGGGCGGAGCGATGGCGGGACGGCCAGCGCCGTTGGCTCCGGCTGACCGCGGAGGTGGGGCTCGGCATCCTTGGCTTCTCAGCCGCGATGCTGGCCGCGAATTTCGTCGTCACCGGTTTCGCACTGATACCGCTTAGCCATGCCCCGGGCGAACACCCGAGCCTCGCCGGGCGATTCGGTCCTACCGTTCAGAAGTGGGTCAGCCGTGCGATCGAGCTGCCGATGCCCTGCGACTGGGTCGGGTTTGCGACGCAGGTCGTCCACCAGCGATCCGGAGGATCGAGCTATCTGCTGGGCGCGCGCCAGGCCACGGGGTGGCGGCATTACTACCTCGTGGCGCTGGCGGTGAAGGTACCGCTGAGCTTCTGGCTGTTCGCCGTCGCCCGCGCTCGGTTACGCCGGCGGGGGCCGTTTGATTCGATGCTGCCCCTCGTCATCGCCCTGTTCCTGATAATCACATCGCTCGGATCCTCGCGCAATTACGGGGTGCGCTACTTGCTCCCGCTCGCTCCCCTCGCCATCGTTTGGGTCTCAGCGCTCGCCGAGGCGTCACGCGAAATGAGGACGCTCGCGTGCGTGGGTCTGTTGGGTCAGGCCGTTGCGGTCGCGTCGATCCACCCGTATGAGCTGACCTATTTCAATGTGGCCGCAGGCGGACCGCGAGGTGGTCGCGCCATCCTCGCCGACTCGAACCTTGACTGGGGCCAAGGACTCAAGGCGCTTGCCCGCCTCCAGCGCGCGCACCCCGACTACCAGGACATGTCCTTCTACTACTTTGGCGACACCGACCCCAGGCATTACGGAGTCGACGGGCGCTGCTACGTGGTTGACGCCGGAGAAGACCATCCCGACTTACCGCGACAGGTCGACGTGCGGAGTAAGTACCTCGCCGTCTCGGCGTCCCTGAAGTGGGGACCGTGGGGACCAAAGGGGTACTTTCAGAGCCTGGACGGGATCCGGCCCGTGCGCGAGACGGACGATCACACGATCTTGATCTATCGGGCCGCCGACGTGCCGCAGCCGCGATGATGACGGACTCAGCCGAGGCGCCCGTTCAATACAGGTCGCGTCCCCGGGACAGGCGGTCCTCAAGCCCGTCGGCCGCCTCGGCAATCCGGCGGACGAGCCCGCCGGCATCGAACGCCTCGAGCGCATCGATCGGCAGGTTCTCGATCACGACAAAATACTCCTCACCCCGTAGCACCTTGACCGCGAAGTGCCCCTCAACGCTCCGGGCGTTCATCTTGAGGAGGATGCGTCCGTCGCGGTCGTTCGCGGGACCGCACACCGAGACGAAGGAAAGGATCGCCCTACGCTCGGGATCGGTCCCTGCGTAGCCGAGGTATACGGCCTGAAGACGGTCGAGCTGCAAGGGCACAATCATCCGCCAGCCGTGGCCGGATGGCGCGCTCTCGTACGCCGCGCGCGCTACAAACTCGCGGATCACGCGCGCGGCGTCGGGGTCGTCGGGCTCGGGAGCCTCATACGGACCAAGCGCGTCGCTTCCCGCGCCGGCATCGGGCTGCACGGCGCCCAGAGGGAGCCCGCAGCCCGAGCAAAACCGGTTCGAGGGATGGTTGCCCAGCGCACAACGAGCGCAGGCGATCGTGGATAGCGACATTCGTGGGTCCTGTCGACCGTGGGCCGGGCAAATGGCCGGAGGGGCTGTCGGCCGAGGTCGATCGGTTATTTTTCTCCGGCCTTGATCGTCGCCAGCATCTTGTCAAAGGCGGGACGCGCCGCGCTGATCGTCTTCTCTGGGCCAATAAGCTTCAAGTAATACCCCGCGTCGTCGGTCTGAACAATGGCGCCGAGAAGGCGGTAATCGGCCTTGTCGGGGAGCCGGGTGAACGGCGGGGGGTAATAGTGGCCGGCCGTCTCGGCGCGAACGACGTCGACGTTCTTGCCTTTGACCGTCTTCCGATCGAGCTTCGGCTCGTTGCCCCCGGCGTCCTTGAACTGGCTTTGCCAGCGTTTGATGTTCGCGTCGATCCCGCCGCCACCACCGGCGAACGCCGAGACGGTAAATTCCGCGGGATCCTCATCGCCCTGAGCCGGCGCGATTGTTAACTGAGTCTGGATCATCTGCGAGCGAGGCTTCACGCTCTTCCACGACCCGGGCGCCTCGAAGCTCAGTTGGCCGACGCTCACGGTCTGCGTCGGAGCGTCGGCGGCGACCCCCAGGCCCAACAGTGCCCCGACGGCAACCGTCCGGACGAACCCGCTTACCTTCCCAGTTCGCAACATGCTCGTGTAACTCCTCGGCCGCAGTTCGCGTCAGGGTGTTGCTTCGCGCCGCTTGCGGCCCACTCGGTGCGCGACTACGATGCGAGCCGTTGCGGTGAGTGCCCCCACTGGAACGTTCGCCCCGTCACCCCCGGAGAATCTCCCGTGCGTATCAACCGTCCCGTTGGCTGGCGGCTGATGCTGGCGATCGCCCTCGTCGGCCTGCCGGCACACCCGGCCTCAGCCCAGAAAAAGATGAAGGACCCTCAAGGCAAGAAGGTCCTGCTGCTCACGGGCGGTCAGCGCCAGCACCACGGCTACCGCGACCAGGCATTGTACCTGTCGAACGCCCTGGAGGATACCGGGCGCTACGAGGTCACGCTGTGCGAGGACGCCGCCCTGCTGGAATCGCCGGCCCTCGCGAAATACGGCATCGTGATCATGAACGCCGACCGGCGCGACCCGGAGTTCAAGTTCACCGAGAACCAGCAGCGCGCCCTGCTCGGCTACGTCAAGTCGGGCCACGGCTACGTCTCCATC
>JARLIH010000270.1 GCA_031291845.1 Isosphaeraceae bacterium
CCACAGCCGCCCGGCGGGCCACCCAGGATTGCTCCTCACACGAGCTCGCAAACGTCCTGCCAACGGGCTTGCGAGGGAACAGGTTTCTGTTGTAGATGGGTCCGAGTAGCGAGGCCTTCCTCACTCGTGGCTCGAAGGAGGCGGTTCATGGCGGTCAAGCCGGTCCCCGATCGTTACCACACGGTTACGCCGTACCTGATCGTTCGAGGCGCAGCGGACGCCATCGAGTTCTACAAAACGGCGTTTGGCGCGACAGAGCTTTTCCGGATGGCAGCACCCGACGGCAAGGTGGGACATGCGGAGCTGCTGATCGGCGACTCGCCGATCATGCTGGCCGACGAGGCCCCGGAGCGAGGCGTGCGCGGGCCTCAGTCCTATGGCGGCTCCGCTGTGAGCATACTCCTCTACGTTGAGGACGTTGACGTGCTGTTCAACCAGGCCGTCTCGGCGGGAGCCAAGGTGAGCCGCCCGGTCACCGACCAGTTCTACGGTGACCGCATGGGGTCTGTCGAAGATCCGTTCGGACACACCTGGCACATCGCCACGCACATCGAGGATGTGCCGCCGGATGAGATGGCACGCCGCGCACAGGCCGCGTCCAAGCCGCCGGTTTGATTGCCTCGTCCCTGAAGCCCAACAGGCGCGAGATCAGTGCGCACTGGCTTCGGCCGGCTCGCTCGCCGAGCCGCCGAACAGCTTCATGAGCTTGGCGCCGCCGCGGAAGAGCCGCTGCAAGGCCGGCGTGGGAAGGTGGTCGATCTGGCTGTACCACGTGGTAACCATGCGCGTGAACTCGAGCATTTTCTCGAGCTGCTCGCGCGTGTATTCCTCGGAGGCATCGCCCGCCTTCGCCTCCTTCACGCAGTGCTCGAGCAGCGCGATGGTCGGGTCCATCTCCCGGCGCTTCCGCTCCGCCATGATCACGCGGAACGTTTCCATCACGTCCTTGAGCGCCTCGAAACGGTCGCGCCGGTCGCCGATGATATGGACCCGGCGCACCACTCCCCAGGTGATCAGCTCGCGAAGGCTTGTGGAGACGTTCGAACGACTCACGTCGAGCAGCCCGCTGATCTCCTCCGCGTCCAAGGGATCGGGCGAAACGAACAGCAGCGCATGGACCTGCGCCATCGTCCGGTTGATTCCCCACGCTTGGCCCATCTCGCCCCAGTGGAGAACAAACTTCTGTGCAGCCGGAGTGAGAATCACGATGTGTACCGCCGCGTCAGGCCTAACAGTCTCGACCGAAATAATACTCTCAACGAACGGCCGTCGCAAGTGTCGCCCCGACGCCTCCGCATCCGCAGAACGAGAACACGACTCGATCCCGCTGTCAGGGTGAAAGTTCGTGGCTCGCCCTCAGGCTGAGTCTCCCGCCCGGGTCCGCAGCCCCGATCTTCGACCTGGTTTTGCGAATCTTCGGTGGAAGGGCTTGCGTTACGGCTCTTAGACCATTAGGATTAGCGAAAGCACCGACAACTGTCATCTCTTCGCAGATGCGATTCGTGCTCGAGGGGAAACGGAGACCGGCTCATGGTCCGCCGCTGGTTTGCCTGGGGCGCTCTGGGCATTGGAGCGATCGCCTTCTTCACCGGCGGTTGCGGCAAGACGCCAGCCACGAGTCCCGCACCGGTGTCCACCCCTATCGTGCAGCGTCCGGTGCCGCCGCCACCCCCACCGGTACCGAAGCCGGAGCCCCCGCCGCTAAAGATCAGTCCGCAACGGCTGGCGCTCGCGCCGGGCGATGACGGCGCGCAAGTGCTGGCGGAGATCGCCGGCGAGCACGGTGGCCGGCGCGACGTGACGCGGAATGTTCTTTGGAGCATCCAGCCTTCAGAGGTTGCGGCGATTGGTGGGGACGGGTACGTCCGCCGACGCCGGCCGGGCAGGGCGACGATCTCGGGAAACTTCGAAGGCCAGGTGGGCACCGCGCAACTCACCGTGGAGGACGAAGCGGAGCATCCCTGGAGCTTTGCCGAGGACATCGTCCCGATCCTGACCCGGGCCGGCTGCAACACCGGCGGTTGCCACGGGCGGGCCGACGGCCAGAACGGCTTTCACCTGTCCTTGTTCGGCTACGACCCGGCGGGAGACTGGCAAGCCGTGGCGCGCGACGCGGGACAGAGGCGCATTTCGCGGTTCGATCCCGGGGCGAGCCTGCTGCTCGGCAAGGCCACGGGCCGGGTTCCGCACCCGGGCGGGCAACGGGTGGTGCCCGAGTCGCCCGAGTACCGTACTCTTCTGGAGTGGGTCAAGGCGGGAGCGCCGGAGGCAAGGGGCAAGACGCATGGCCCGTTGACCGGTCTCTCCGTCGAACCGCCCGACGCACGGCTCGATGAGCCGGGGCCCCTTCAATTACGTGTCGTCGCCCACTATGCAGACGGCCACGTCCGCGACGTGACGCGATTGGCGATCTACCGCGTCAACGACGACTCGGCAGCCAAGATCGACGCGCGCGGGAACGTCTCGCTGCTCCGCCGGGCCGAGGCCGACTTGGTCGTACGGTACCAATCGCAGGTCGTCAGCACGCGACTGGCCACCATCATCAATCCGGGCCTCGAGTTCAACTACGCGAAGCTCACTCGTCGCAATTTTATTGATGAAGAGCTCTTCAAACGACTCGAGTCGCTGAAGGTGCCGCCGAGTCCTCGTTCGAGCGACACCGCGTTCCTGAGACGGGTGTCGCTCGACCTCACGGGCGAGCAACCGCTGCCGGAACAGGTTCGCGAGTTCCTCGCGGACGAGCACGCTGATAAGCGCACCAGGCTGGTCGATTCGCTGTTGGCGAAACGCGAGTTCAGCCTCTTCTGGAGGATCAAGTTCGGCGACTTGCTCCAGATTACATCCAATCGCTTCGGCAATGGTGCGGCACGCTATCAGGCCTGGATCGACGAGCAGCTCCTCAAGAACGCGCCGTGGGACCAGACCGTGCGAACGCTGCTGACCGCCCTGGGCAAGCCTGAAGATGCCGAAGGGGGGCCGGTGAACTACGCCCTGGACGGACCCGACGCGAAGACTCAGGCCGAACAGACCGCCCAGCGCTTCCTCGGACTGCGCATTCGCTGCGCCCAGTGCCATGACCACCCGTTTGACGTTTGGACCCAGGACGACTATTTCGGCCTGGCTGCCTGTTTCGCCAAGGTCCAGCGCGCCGGTGGCGGCGGGATGATGGGCAAGCCGCAGGTGAAGCTGAACCCGGATGGCCAAGTCGAACACCTGCGCACCAAGAAGCCGGCCTCGCCCCGGCTGCTCGACGGCACCCTTGTCAAGGTGGCGAACGAGGAAGACCCGCGCAAACCCCTCGCCGATTGGATCACCCGGCCGGAGAACCCCTACTTCGCACGCGCGACCGCGAACTTCGTCTGGGCGCAGCTCTTCGGCAAGGGCATCGCCGACCCTCCCGACGACCTGAGCCGCTCCAACCCGCCCGTCCACCCCGAGCTGCTCGACGCATTGGGCAAGCATTTTGTGGCTCATAAGTACGACTTGCGCGACCTGATTCGCACGATCGTCACGTCCGAGGCCTACGGGCTGTCGTCGTCGACCGTTCCCGGCAACGAGCAGGACACGCGGCTCTTTTCGCACCAGGTTCCCCGGCCGTTGACGGCGCACCAGATGGCCGACGCGATTGCGCAAGTGACCGAAGTCCAAAACCGGTTCCCAGGCGCCAATCATAAGCGGCTCGCCATCGAAGTGCCCGACCCGTCGACCGCGAGCCAGATCCTCGACACATTTGGTCGCTGCTTGCGGACCAACGGTTGTGCCTCCGTGCCCACGCCCGCGCTCAGCCTTGGCCAGTCCTTGCTGCTGATCGGCGGCGACGTGATCGAAAGCAAGATCGCGAGCCCGAACGGATACGTCGCGAACCTGTTCACGCTCGATCCGCCGCCCGGCCCGGAAGACATCGTTGAAAACCTCTACCTGCGCACGCTGTGCCGCCCCGCTTTGCCCGAGGAAATCTCCAAGTGGTCGGCCGAGCTCAAACAGGCCGGATCGCTGCGTGAAGCGACGGAGGACCTGTTCTGGGCCTTGCTGAACTCGCGCGAGTTCGCCTTCAACCACTGACCGTCGTTGGACCGCCTTTCCTCTTTCGCGAGGAGTTTCGCCATGGCTTTGCCCCCGAACGACTTCGCCTGCCGCGGTCCGGGTCGTCGTGCGCTGCTGCGCGCGGGGTTGCTCGGCGCGTTAGGTTTGAGCTTGGATCAAGTCTTGCGCCTGCAGTCACTGGCTGCGGAAACCGGTGGCGCGAAGCCCATCAAGGCGCGCAACTGCATCTTGATCTGGCTCGCCGGTGGCCCTTCGCACATCGACACGTTCGATCCCAAACCCGACGCGCCCATCGACGTCAAGGGAGAGTTCAAGACGATCGATACGGCGGTGCCGGGACTGAAAATCAGCGAGGTCTTTCCCGCGCTCGCGAAGTCGATGGACAAGGTGACGTTGCTCCGTGCCGTGACCTCGCCCGAAGCCGACCACGACCGTGCAGCGCACCATTTGCTGACGGGCTACCGGCCTTCGCCGGCCCTGGTCTACCCGAGCTTCGGAAGCGTCGTTTCGAAGGTGCGCGAGTCCCAGCGCGGGATGCTTCCGCCTTATGTCGCGGCTCCCGACGCCCCGCTGTTCGCGTCGAGCGGCTACTTGACGCCGGCATACGATCCCTTCGCGGTCGGCGGCGATCCGAACTTGCCGGGGTTCCGAGTGCGCAACCTTACGCCGCCGGACCGCCTGACGCTCGACCGCCTGCGGCGCCGGCGCGATATGGTCAAGGCGCTCGACGGGTCGGCCCGAGAGGTCTCGGCGACGCCGTTGACGAGAAGTCGCGACCAGTTCGCCGACCAAGCGTATGACCTGTTGACCTCGACCGCAGCCCAGGCCGCGTTCCGGATCGACGATGAGCCGGAAGAGGTTCGCAAACGGTATGGGCGGACGCCGTTCGGCCAGTCGTGCCTGCTGTCGCGGCGGCTGATCGAGGCGGGCGTGTCCTTCGTGACGCTGAATGACCGCGGCATGGCGCAGCTCGGGTGGGACACGCACCAACAGAATTTCCCGACGATCAAGAACACGCTCGCACCGCCGCTCGACCAAGGGGTGGCGGCCCTCATTGCCGACCTGGAACAGCGGGGTCTGCTCGCTGACACACTCGTCGTCATGATGGGCGAGTTCGGTCGGACGCCGACCATCAACAAGATGGCCGGACGCGACCACCACGGCCGGGCCAACTGCGCATTGCTCGCCGGCGCGGGAATGCCGAAAGGCCTGGTTCTCGGACGGACCGACGCGAAGGGAGACTCGCCCGTCGAACGGCCGACGACGCCGGCCGACCTGGCCGCTGTGCTGTACTCGGCGCTGGGGATCGACCCGAACCACCAGTTCGAGGCCCCGGACGGACGGCCGATCCGGCTGGTGGACGGCGGCAAAGTGCCCAGGGAGCTGAGCTGAACGAGCCGATTTTGTGCGGGCGGGCGAGGCTGGGGTGGTGAAAAGGCGGGTTGCAGCGGTTCTTGCGCTGCGTCGGCGAACGGGATTTGTTGCGTTTCGGGCGCTCTTCCCACCGCTCCTCTTGCGGGCGAGGTCAGCCGTGTCAGTGGCTGGGTGAGGAGTGCCCCGAGGAGGACGTCCTCGCAGCGCGCCCCCTCACCCGGCCGCCCTCTCCCGCAAGGGGGAGAGGGGGATTCGCGCTACACATTCGGCGAGAACGCTTTCGACCGCCAAGCCCAACTTTTCAACGGCCCAGCC
>JARLIH010000271.1 GCA_031291845.1 Isosphaeraceae bacterium
ACGATGTTGTGTTTACTGTAGTTAAGAGTTGTCCTCTGCCGATCTCTCGGGGGCGCTACGACGGGGGCGGGGCGGGGTTGAAACCCGCCCATTTCGTCGCTTATGGCATTCCACCGTTGCTGTGGCAGGAGAAATTCGATCGGTGAAGTAGGGCGGGTTTGAAACCCGCCCCTACAGAGGAGCGCGGCTCGGCTACACCACGAATTTCGCGATGCGAGACGCTAAACACGTACGAAACGCTGAGCTACTTTCAGATGCTCCGTACGGGGCAGGCACTCCCAAGCCCAACGTTCACTCTTGCGCTCCCCAAAATCGGTGACGGCCAGGAGAATCGGAAACTTCATCCCGATAATTCATTAGCAAGCGATCAGCCAAGACGTCCTCCATCACGGCCGAGCCGGCGCCGGCGGGGCGGCCGGCGGCGGGGTGGAGTCGCCCGGGTCGGAGTAGTAAATGTTCACGACGGCGCGGAGCTTGCCCGGCTTGTACTTTTCATTCTCCGGCAGGTCGATGGAACGCTCGGTTCCGGCCTCGGTTCCGAGTGCCGAACCGACGGTGGCGCCACGGCTGACGGCGAGCGGGCCCGCGGTGGGAACGGCGTCGTAGAACGCCGCGGTGATCAGCCCCATCTGATCCGTGAACTTCCGCTTGGCCGCGAGCGACTTCTCGGCCGTGCTCACCACAAAGTCACGGACCTTGCCGTCCGTGCCGGTCTCGGTGATGAACCCGTTCACCCGCCAGATCTTGCGCGGGGTTTTCAGGGTCGCCGGATCCAGCACGTAATGCCGCGCGTCGGCCAGGTTCACGTGCTGGCCCCAGAGGTAAGTGGCCACGCCCTTCGTCTTGGCCATCTCCAGGTCGGGGAGCGTGTTCAGGCCGTCGACGAGCAGCTTCATGCAGACCGGCTGCCCCGCGCGGTTTTCGACGTAGATCTCATACGTCTCGCCGCGCTGGAGCGGCACGTACCAGTTGTTTCCCTTGGCGACGCCCTGGCGCTCCTTGCCGTTGACGTAGATGCGCACCGGGAGCTCGAAGCTCGGGTTGGTCATCGGGTGGGGGCCCTCCCCCTTCTCGTCGAGCTTGGCCACGGTGGCGTCCTGGGGATCTTTCGGGGGAGTCGTGGTGTCGAACGAGGGGGGGGGCGGAATCCGGTCCGCGGGGCTCAGCGCGGCACTCTTGCCGAGCATGGCCCACTCCGACTCGTTCAACAGCGCGACACCGCCGGCGGAACCGGCAACCTCGTCGTCCTCGAGCCGGAACAACCGGCACTGCAAGGTGACCACCCGGCCGGTCCGGTTGCGGAACGTCCCCTGCGCCAACGCAGGGAGCCCGTGCATGGACTGCGAAAGCTGCTTCAATCGATCGGGGTTCGACAGGTCGTCGAGCCCGACGTTCTCCTTCGCCAGGGCGGCCTGCAACACCTTGCCGTTGGTCACCGTCTGGCTGCCCTCACCCTCTTCCATCAAGCGCCGTTCCATCCAGTCGGCGCACCAGCGGCCGAGGGTGCCGAAGTTGGCCCCCAGCAGCTCGCCACGGGCGCTGTCGCTCGAGAATTCGAGCACCCCCACCTTCTTCACCTTGCGGTCGCCGGCGGCCAGGGTGAGCTGCTCGGCCATGTCGTTCAGCAGCGTCTTGAGGTCGCTCGGCTTGACCCGTACGACCACCGGCGTTCCCTCGACCCCCGACCGCACGATGCGGACCGGCGTTTGCTTGCGCGGGAAGTGGCTCTTGGAGGTGCGCACGACGTTCTTGTAGACGTAGTTGTTCAGCTCATCGATGTCGACTGCGCCATTGGCGTCGGCGTCGGCGTGCCCCTTGAGACCCTGGTTGAGCCAGTAGCTGTACAGTGATTGTTCCTTGTCGTCCCAGATCAGGCTCCCTTCCTCGCCGGTCGAGCTGGCCAGGGTGACCACGCGCTCCAGGCTCTTGAACTGTTCGCCGATGTCTTTCGACGCGACATCCTTCGACCCATCGTCCTCTCCCTTCTCGGAGCCGGAGTGGCACGCGTCGAGCACCAGGAGCTTGAAGTCGGCCTTGCAGTCGGCGACCTGCTGGCGGAACCACTCGACGGGCAGGCCGGTCGAGGCCGGGTCTTTCGGGTCGATGTCGATCGGCGCGAGGTAGAGCTTGCCGGCCGGGTCGCGGAACCCGTGGCCGCTGAAGTAGACGATCAGGCGATCGTCACGCCCGATCCGCGACAGCCAGCGCGGGATTTCCTCGAGCATGTTGGCGCGCGTCGGCCGTAGCCGGGGGGACAGCGCGTCGTCGGTGATCGCCAGCAGCGCGTCGTCGTCGATCCCGTTCCGCTCGTGCAGCGTCTTCGACAGCACCTTGACATCGTTGATCGTGAAGGCGAGCGGGCGCGCCTTCTGGTACTTCTCGACGCCGATCAAGAGGGCCCATTGCCTGCCCTTCGCCGGCGCCGTCTGAGCGGCACTTGGTAAGGGGGCCGACAGGGCCGCGAGCAGCAGAGCCAACGCGGCGGTGATTCGCACGTCTACACGGTGCATCGCAACAATCCTCCCAGGATCAAGCATGTTTTGGTGGATGCGGAGCCGGGCTCAATGGCCAACCTTGAGGAAAACCGGCGTGTTCTCTGTCGAAAAGAACTGCGGTACGTGGGGAGTAACGGGCTTGAGGTTGTTCTTCCGAAGCTCGTCGTTGATCTCGCTGAACGCGGCCGCCATCGCGAGCTTGCATTGCTCGTGTGCTTGCCGCGCATCCAGCGGCGCGGCGTTCTTCTCGACGACCTGCTTCAGGTTGACCGTGTAAAACGCGTTTCGTTGCGCGTTGAAGCCGATGGCCGACTCGGCCTCGGCGGCCGCGGTCATGACCGTGAGCGAAGGCTGGTCCAGGTCCTTCAGCCGGACGAACGCGTCCTTCAAGAAGTCGAAGCTGCGGGCTTCCGCACGACCAGGGCTCTCGAGTCCCTTGTTGCCGTTCCGGTTCGATGGAGTCAACCCGCCCGAGTGGCAGGCCATGACGATCACAACGACGTGCCGGCCGTCGAGCTTCTGGATCCAGTGCCCCATCTCGTCGTCGTCGACCGCGGTCTGCCGCAAGAGGTATCCTTCGATCTCGCCCCCGTAGCGTGCGAAGATCTTGTTCTTCTCCTGCTCGTCGGTCACCCCGGCGGCGGCCGCGCGGGCCTTGTCGAGAAGCTGCTGGGCCGTGGGGGCGAGCCGATCGAAGCGTTCCTTCCAGGCCGCCGGCGCGGTGCCGTCCTTGAACCGCTTGCCCATCTCCATCAGGATCGACAGGTCGATGAAGTCGGACGTCAAGAGGACTTCGTCCTGGCCGTCCGCCTCGTCATTCGCGTCGTCGGGGACCTGCGTCCCGTGCCCGGCGAAGAAGATAAACACCGTGTCACCGGGCCGGGACACCGACGGCAGCCACTCGGTGATCGCTTGCTTCATCTGCCCGCGTGTGGCCTCGGCGTTGCGATAGAGACGCGCGTCGTTGAGCCGGGCGTTCTGCTTGAGCAAGGCGGCCATGTCTTCCGCATCGAGGGCCGGATGTTTCACGTTGGGACCCTCGTGCTTCGACGACGACGCGGCGGCCAGTTCGTTGAATTCGTAGTCGGAAACCCCGAAGAACACACCGAAGCGCTTGTGGGCGTCGGGCGGGGTCGTGGGGACCCCCTTGCGCACCGTCTGGATTGCCAGGTCGTGCTCGGACCAGACGTTAGCCGGCTCCTTCGCGAGCTGCTTGGCAGCCCCTTCCACCTGCTCGACCGTCACGGGGTTGAAGCGGCCCTCTTTCAGTCCCGGGAGCGAGAGGGCGTCGACCGGCTTCTTCGAGGCGATGACCTTCACGACCTCGTGGCCGAACGGCGGGCCGACGACCCAGCGGAAGGCGTCGTCGAGGTCGGGCACGCGTACGTCCTGCTTGCCCTTGATGCGGTTGTCGGGCTGGCCGCTGTTGGGGAAGATCTGGAAGATCTTGCCGTCAGCCTGCTGGTACAGCACGTAAAGGTAGGCGTCTTCCTCGCAGCGGACTTTCAGTGTGAGGGACTCTCCCTCGCCGTAGATGCGGTACTCCTTATCCACCGAGACGCGGACCAGGAACTTCGGCCGGTCGTTCTGCGCCTGCCGGTCGATCGGGGGTGGGGCCTGCCCCCTCGAGGGGCTGGGATTCACGGCCAGCAGCACGGCCGCAAGGGCCAGCAGCCGGTAAGCCGTGGAGTAGGGTCGTCGCTGGGTCATGACAAAGGCTCCCGATAGGCGTCATTCTTGGGAATCGCTCAGCGCTCCCTCGTAGAAGCGTACCAGATCGACCGCAAGGGGCGTTATTCTCAAACTCGTGCGGAGGGCGTGTCCTGTGCCTCCGTGCGCTTGCCCGTTCGTCCCTTCATCAGGGGCGCGGCGGGGTCGCTCCGGCTTGCGGCCGCACCTGGGCGAGCACGGCATCATCAGACTGGCGCGAGGCGGCCGCGGCCGGCACGCCGTCCAGCGCGTTGACGTCTGCCGCGGTCAGCGAAATCGCCGGCGAGGCGATCCGCTCGTGGAACCGGTCGCAGGCAGCGGTCAGTTCCGCTTCACGCGGCGACTGCCCGAGCGCCAGCTCGAGCGCGGCGTGGGTCGAGCCATCGGCCCGGCTGAGTGTGATGCCGGCGGCGTTGACCTTCAGCGGCAGTCCCCAGGACTCGGCCCGCAGACGGGGCGAGCGGCGCAGTCGCTCGGCCACCGAACGAGCCGCGGGGCTGTCCGCGGTCTCGATGCGCACCGGCACGGCAAGCCCCAGGACGAGCGGGGCGGCCGGGCACTCGGCGAGCGCCTGCGACCAGAGCCCGCGGGCGTCGTCGTGCCGCCCGAGCCGGCACGCGGCCTCGGCAGCGATGGCCGCCGTGCGGCCCCGCAGCAACCCTTCGCCCGACCGGGACAGACGATCGAGCGCCTGCCGGCCCAGCTTCAAGGCGCTGTCCGTGTCGCCGGCGAGCAGTCGGGCCTCCGCCTCCAGCGCGTCGAAGTACGGGGCTGCCGCGGGATGGTCCTCGTCGCGACGAGCCTGTTCGACCATGCCGAGCGCCGCACCAGGGGGGAGCATGCGGAGCACGCTGCCAAGCTGCCACGACTCGACGACGGTCGAGCCTGGCACAAACGGACGGAGGACGTTGGGGCGCGACGGGTCACGCGCCACGCTCGCGGCTTGCCGGGCCAGGGTCCAGAGCGCGGCGTCGTGGGCGGCCACGCCGGACCAATCCGACCCCCCTCGGGCCGAGGCCCGTTCGCGGAGCCGTTCCCGCTCGGCCGCCAGAACGGTCCAGAGGACGATCGCGTTACCCAGCGTCTGCTCGTCGCGGCGGGTGGACGTGCGGCCCAGGCGGTCGGGCGATTCGACGGCCCGTCGCGCAAACCGCTCGGCTTCGGCGACCCGTCCCAGCGAGAGCATCGCCAGCGCGACCGTCCGGTCGAACTCCGCCTGGTCATTCTGGAGCGTGCTCGCCGGGCGCTGGGCGCGATGCGCACGCGCTTTGCGCAGGGCGTCGAGGGCGTCGGCCGTCCGCCCTTCCTGCACGTACAGCCGGGCCAGGTAGGTGTACGGGCTGGCCGAGAAGTCGGGCCCGCCCCGCTTGTCGCAGAGCGCGGCCGAACGACAATAGGCTGATTCGGCATCATCGAACAGGAAGCAGGCCCACGCCCCCTCGGCATGGTTCGACCAGATCACGGCTGACTCTTGCGCCAGCGCTGTCGCCTTGCGTCCCGCTTCGAGCTCGCCGAGCCGGCGGTGCCGCAACCCTTCGAGCGCCAGCCGGTCGTTCACCGACCGGCGCGGGAACCGACCGCCCTGTTCCTCTTGCTGGATGGCGGCCTCGGCGGCCTCGAGCTGCGAGAGCTTGAAGTAGCTCCAGACCTTCAAGTGCGGTAGCGGTTCGTACAGCCGTTCCATCAGTTCGATCGCGCGGATCGACTCCTCCGCGCGGCCCAGGTCGACAAGTACGTCGTACTCGAGAAAGAGCACCCGCAGGTACCACTCCAGCGCGTCGACATCGTGCGGGTTGTCGCGGCCGAGCTGCTCCACCTGCCTGCGGGCGCGGCGGACCAGGAACAGGCCGTCGGGCAGGTTGGCGTCTCCTTCAATCCGAGCGAACGCCAGCGCATAAAGCGCGGGGACCGAACGAGGGTCCGCGTTCAGCACCTTCAGGGCAAGAGTCTTCGCCCTGGCGAACCGCCGGTCGAGGGCCGCCCCGACCGCCTCTCGCTCGTCGGGCCTGGCGCGGCGCATCGCGCCCTCCTCGGTCAGGAACTTCCAGATCGCTTTCCGCTCCGCGCGGTAAGCCTCGAGCGCGGCTTTGTCGTCGTCGCTCGGGGCCTCGCGAACGGGGATGATGCGGGGAAAGCCGTCGGGTGCCTTCGCGAACGCCGAGTCCGGCAGCATCGCCGGCGTCGACTCGGCGGTCCTGCGCGCGGCAAGGACCACGCCTCCCGCAATGAGGGCGAGCGCCAAGGCCGAGGCGGCGACACATTTCGATTTTGTCGTCAACATAGCGGCGATCTCCGAACATGAGTTGATGATGTCGCGTTCCTTGTTCCCACGCTCTGCGTCCCGATCCTGTAGGGGCGGGTTTGAAACCCGCCCGGTAAAACCGACCAAAAAACGTTCCTGACACATGAGCGGCGGGGCGAACCAAGGGTAAAAAAAGGGCGGGTTTCAAACCCGCCCCTACACGGTCGCGCCCTCGCCAAGACCAACCTTCGTGGGAACGTGGAGGTCTTACAAGGAGCGCGCCCGGCTCATGCCTTCAAGGACTTGCGCGTCACTCGTTCGATGACGGGCAGCACGCACTCCGCCACGACCGTATTGGGGTCGTTCACCCCGGGCGCCAGCTCGAGGCGGTGGCTGAACATTGGTACGGCCAGCGCCTTCAGGTCGCGGGGCGATACGTAGTCGCGGCCGTGGATCGTCGCCCAGACCTGAAGCGCGGGGATCGCCAGCACGAGACAACGCGTCGAGATCCCGAGGGCTACCCGCTTGTCCTTGCGCAGGGCCTCGGCGACGTCGACGAGGCACTCCTGCATGAGGGGGCCGACCTTCACGCCGTCCTGCACGAGCTGGCGCGCCTGGATTACGACCGAGGGATCGACGCCGAACGTCGCCGGCTTGGCCCGAGCCGCGCGCCAGCGGCCGAGGACGGCGAGCTCCCCCTCGCGCGAGAGATGCTTCATCTGGATCTTGAACAGGAACCGGTCGAGCTGAGCGCGGGGCAGGGGATACGTGCCCGCGAGGTCGAGCGGGTTCTGGGTGGCCAGTACGAAGAAGAGCTCTTCCAGCCGGTGGGTCTCGTTATCGACCGTGACTTGCTTCTCGGCCATCGCTTCCAGGAGCGCGGCCTGGACCTTGGGGCTGGTGCGGTTGATCTCGTCGGCCAGGACGAGGTTGGCGAAGATCGGGCCGGGGCGGTAGACGAACGTGCGCGTCTCGGGCTCGAACATCGTTGCGCCGGTCACGTCGGACGGCAGCAGGTCGGGGGTGAACTGGATGCGCCGGAATGCCGCGAACCGCGGGTCCTCGTCGCTCCGTGCGATCGTGTTGCCCAGGGCCTTGGCCAGCGTGGTCTTGCCTGACCCGGGATGGTCTTCGAGCAGCACGTGGCCGTCCGCGAAGAGGGCGGTGAGCACCAGGGCGATCACGTCGTCGCGCCCCTGGACCATCGCCCGGCAGCAGTTCCCCATCATCTTGAATAGCGACCGCACGTCGTCGAGCGACTCGACGGTGTATTCGTCGTGCTCGGCCCCGATTTCGACTTCCTCGGTGGTGTAAAGCGCCATGACCGGCCCTCGCTCGCGTCCGTCTCCAAGCTGCGGAGACGCCGGCCATCCCGCCGTCCCCCCAATCCTTGAGCGGACGCGGGGCGAGGCAGGGGGCAGAGATCCGGTTCGCCTCAGCGCACCACCTGGGCCGGCAACTGGACGACGCGTTCTTCGACCTTGCCGGTACGGATGTTGACGAACTCTAGCGTCGTCCGTCCGACGTGCCCCAATACGTCCTCGGGCCGGCGGATCGGCTGGCCGTCGAGTCGGACGATCATGTCGCCCCGTTCGAGTTGGAGGCCCGCCGCGGGGGTGTTGCCGGCGGCGGATCGGCTGAGGCGTGCGCCCAGGGTGTCGCCCTCGTAGGGGATGAGCTGGTAGTGGATGCCGAGGTTTGCCGCGTAGTTCTCGGGGGGCACGTCGGCCGGCAAGGGGGTGGCGGGGGGGAGCGTCATGACTCCGGCCTGCCGTTGGTTCGTGCGGACGTTGATGAAGGAGACATTGGTGCGGCCGTGGTGGTTCATCACGTCGACCGCCTCGCGGATCGGCAGGCCGTCGAGGTTGTAGATCGTGTCGCCCGGCTCCAGCCCGAGCTGCGCGGCCCCCGAGCCTGCGACAGGGTCCTGGGTCAACTGCGCTCCGGACGCCGTGCCGACGGGCACCATGCGGAAGTGGATGCCGAGGTTGGGCGCGAACAGGTCCTGCTGCGGCACGACCTTGCCGAACGCATCGCCAAGCGCGAAGGCCTGCGGCACCTGGTCGAGCTGGCGCTCGAGCTGCTCGGCCGCGCCTCGGTCCAGGCCCCGCTTGTCCTGCCGGAGGAAGTCTTGCTTGAAGTCGCGGAACGCTTGCTGCGTCCCTTGGCGGACCAGCTCGAACACCTCGGTCCACGAGACCAGTCCGTCTTTGTCCTTGTCGAACGGCTCGATCTCCCAGGCGCCCATCACCTGGGTCAGCACGCTGGTGAAGATCCCGCCGAGCCCCTGCCGGCCCCACGACGGCTCGCCGAAGCTCGACGAGGTGAGGTCGACGGTCCCGCGATGCTGCAACAGCAGGCTGCGCAGCATTGGCGAGACCTCGGGAACGGCCGGCGGCGCCCCCATACCGGGGGCCGGCGGCTGTGACTTGACCAGGCTGGAGCAGCAGTCGGTCAAGATCACGTTCAGGCGCGCCCGCCGCGCGGTCATCTCCGCGCGGAGCTTGTCGCGCATCAGGTTGCCGTGCGACGTGGTCAGCACGTGCCCCCGCCCTTCGAACGTCGCTCCATGCCCCGAGTAGTAGAACAGGATCGTGTCGTTCGGCCCGACGGGCAGACCGCGGATCGTGTTGACGATCACGTCGGGCCGCACCTGGGGACCGACGAGCACCCTCATATTCAAGAGGCGAGAGCTGCCGAACCCCCGCGCCAGCATCGCGCTCATGGCCCGGCCGTCGTCGTCGACGCCCGCGACCTGCGCGTCCGTGTCGATTGCCAGCAGGGCGAAGACGCGCCCGTTGGCCTGGGCCAGGGCCTCGTGCGTGCTCGCCGTCAAGAGCGCGAGCAATCCCCCGAGCAGGACGACGTTTCGACGTGTACCCCGATCGATCAAGGCCGGACGGTTCATGGGAGGGACCTCACGCCGGAGCAACGCATCGTAATCGTGTGTCACAAGAGACCATGAGCCCTAAAGCATACTCGCTCAGCATCACTCGTGGGCCAGCGTCCCGTCAATGCGAGGCATTCTGCTTGCGGTCACCCGGGGGCTCAGCGCTCGTGGAGGCCGGCCCGACGAGGACCAGTGATCCCCAGTAGTACGGCGCCTTCCACTTTTCCTGACCGCGCACCCAACGCTTCGCCTCGCGCAGGGCACCCGCATAGTCGACCGGCTTCCCTTCCTTCTCGGCCTTCGCCAGCAGCGTGCAATAGACGCTCACCAGGCTTGCGGCCGCCTCGTCGTCGACCAGCCAGTTGCTGGCCACGACGCGCCGGGCGCCGGCGACGAGGAAGCCGCGCGAGAGGGCCCACGTGCCTTCGCCGATCTGCGTGTCGCCGCGGTTGGAATCGCAGGCCGAGAGGATCGTCAGCTCGCAGCCGTGCAGGTCGACTCCATAGAGCTCGCGAAGGTTCAGATAACCGTCGTCGGCCGGGTCGCCGTTGGGGCCGGGGGTCAGGGCGAGGGCGCCGAAGGCGTTGCCGTAGGCCTGGTCCACGAGCCCGTGGCAGGCGAAGTGCAGCACCTTCCGGCCCGGCGCCAGGGCGCGCACGCGACGCTCGGTGGCGTCGGGCCCGAGGAGCGCGACGGCCTTGATCCCCGAGTCGTTGAAGCCCTTCGCGACCCATTGCGCCTCCCAGTTGGAAAAGAGGAGCCGCGGCAGCTTCCCCCCTCCCAGGCTGTAGCGAGCGCTGTCCTCGCCGGGGCCGCGTGAGGGGTCTGGTGCGGCCGGCTCGCCGTACGCCGGATCACCCAGGGCCAGGACCGGCTCGGGCTGCTCGGCCACTTTTGCGGCCTCGGTCTTCGCCTCCACCAGGTTGAGCAGGACGGTCGCTGATGGGCCGTACGCCACCGGCGGACCCGTGTCCAAAAGGTACTTCGGCGCCTCGCCCGGCTCAACCACCAACGCCTCGAACGGCAGGCGGCTGAGCGGGCCGTTGGGCACGATCACCAACCGCTGGTATTTGCCTTCGACCAGGGCCGAGCGCTCGGCTGCGGGGATGAGGGCCTGCCAGAGCGCGAACAGCTCGGCCGTCGGCACGGCTGCCTTGGGGTTCGTCAGGCGGTCGAACACACTCTGACCATCCTCGCGCGCCAGCACCGAGAGAAGGCGGGGGGCGGTCAGCGGGCCGGGGTCGACGCCGAGGCTCTTGGCCTGCTCGGCCGACAGTTCCAAGGGCGCGACGCGGGACGATTCACGGGTCACCGCGAACACGAGCGCATGTTCCATGCCGATGACGTAGGACAGCAGCAGGTCGCCTTCACGGAGCAAGCGCTTCTGGACGTCGGCCAGCGTCGCGACCTGGCCGCCGGTCGACAACACGCGGCGGTACGACTGGCTGAGCCCCTGGATGTCGCGATCGAGCGCGACCAGGTCCGCCCGCGCCTGCGCCAGCTCCCCGTCAAGCCCGTCCCGCTCCTGGGCCTGGTCCGGCCGCAGGGTGGCAAGCCGCTTCTCGAGCCGCGTGATCCGGCCGCTGAGGTCGTGCTCACGCGTGCGGATCTTCGTCCGCAGTTCGGGAGCGAGTCCTTCGGTAAAATCGGAACCGGCGAGCTTCATCTCGTCGAGCAGCGACCGGGCGCGGAAGCGTTCGATGGCGGCGAACGCTTGCGGCACGTCGCCCTGCTCGGCCTGATACGCCGCCATCAGCTCGAACGCGGACGCCGACTTCTCGAACGCCGTCGCCACGTCGCGGGCCGCGCCACTGGCCTGCGTCCGCAGGGCTTCGTTCTGGTCGAGCGCGTGTTTCAGGTCGTTGAGCGCGTCGGCCCGACGGCCGAGTGCCCAGACCGCTTGCGCGCGAATCTTGTACGCTTCCGGCACCCAGCGGTGGTGGACGCCGGGCCGGGCCAGAGAGGCCAGGGCGCGGTCGACGGTTTCGATGGCTTGCTGGTCCTTCCCCTCTTTACGGAGGACCAGGGCGAGCATGATGCGCGTCAGCGCCGTGTCCGGATGGTCGGGGCCCACGGCCTTTTCGCGGCGGCCCAAGGCGTCGCGCAGCAACACTTCGGCGTCGGCGATTTGCCCGCGCATCTCGGCCACCACCCCGAGGTTGTGGACCCGCAGCGCGGTGCTCCGATGGGCCGGGCCGAGCGCCTTCTCGTCGTTGGCGAGGGCCTGGCGGTAAAGCTGTTCGGCCTGCTCGAGATGGTTTGTGTTCAGGAAGACATCGCCGAGGTTGTTGAGCAGGTAGCTGACGTCGGGGTGCTCGGGCCCGAGGTGCTTCACGTAGACGTTCAGGGCGCGCTCGATCAGCCGCTCGCCCTCTTCAAACCGCGACTGGTCGATATAGATCGCCCCCAGATTACCCTCGATCCTTGCGACCAGGAGCGACGACGGACCCATCGCGCGGGTTGCAATGTTGGCGCTGCGTCTCAGGAGGTAGTCCGCCTCGAAGAATCGCCCCTGGTCCTTGCAGAGGGACGCAAGGTTGTTGAGCGGCATTACCAGATCGATGTGGTTCGGCCCGGACTGTTTCTCGGTCACTTCGATGACCCGCTGGTAGAGCCTCTCGGCCTCATCGAGCCGCCCGAGCACCAGCGACACGTTCGCAAGGTTGACCAGGTCCTGAACAATGCCGGCCGCGTGGTTGTTGCGCTGATTGATTTCCAGCGAGCGCCGCACGAGTTCCTCCGCCCGGGCGTACTGCCCTCGCTTCATCGCGAGACTCGAGAGGTTTTCGAGCGAGCGCGAGACCTGCCTGCTCGCGGGTCCGAATAGCCGGGTGCGGGTGTCGAGCGACCGGCGGAAGAGGGCCTCGGCCTCGTCGAGCCTCCCCAGGCCTTCGAGCGCCTGCCCGAGGTGATCCACGACGTTCATCGTCTTGGCCTGCTCGCCGAACTGTCTCTCGGCCACCGCGAGCGACCGGCGGAGCAAGGGCTCAGCCTCGGCGAAGCGCTCCGTCGAGATGTAGACCATGCCGAGCAAGTCGGCCCAGCCGCTCGCGACTTCCGCGGCGCCTCGCCGCTCGGCTGCCTCCAGGGCCGTCCGCGCGATCCGCTCCGCCTCGTCGGGCCGGCCCTGAGTCAGGGCCGCCTGGTATTGCGCGAACGGGCTACCGTTTTGCGCCCACGCGGGTACGGGCGCCATGGTGAGGGCCCAGGCCAGGGCAGCTCCCATGGCGAGGGACCTGGCTGCCGGAATGGTCGTGCTTGGCTCTTTGCTGAACATTGCTCATTGCTCCGCCCGTTGGCACGCTCTGATGACACCGACGGCGCCCGTCGCTCGTCCGCTCGCACCGTCAAGACGGCCCGACCAGCACGAGCGCGGCCCCGACGTTCTCACTGAAGAGGTAGACGATCACGAGGTCGCCCGGCTGGAGCAGCGTCTTCTGAATGGCGTCGAGGCGGGGCATCGTCATCCTCCCGGCGAACAAGAGGTATTCGTCCATTCAGGCTAAGCGGGGTCCCTTCGCTTCGCAACAACTCGTTATCTCCAGCGCGACAGGCTGCCAGCGCCAATCACCGCGCGGCCAGCCACGATACCGGATTCAACACGCCGATCGCTCGCGTGTGGCGAGGGAAGGCATCCCCCAACCGGTCGACGACTCTCCCGGCCAGCTCGAGCCAAGCGACGCGGTTGAACCTCGTCTCCCCCGTGATCGCGCGGCGTTCGTGGGCAGCGCTCAGCGCGACGAACTCGGGCACGAGCGTCGCCACGCGCTCGGCGAATTCAGCGCGGGTCTCGCCGAAGCCGCGGACCAGGCCGACCTCGGCCAGGCGGTCGACCGTTGCGCGGTACGCCACACGATCGAGCGCCCGGTCGCTCGCCCAGCGCGGGGCCAGCCGGCGCCAAAGTTTGACGGCGTAGAGCACCGCCAGCGGTACGAGTACCGAGAATCCCATCACCGGCACGGGCCGGATCGCCCAGGCGGACGCACGCCGCTCCTCGTCCCGCATCCGGTCGACGACCGCCGCTTCGGGCTCGCGGTTCTTCTCGCCATAGTGCCCTTGGGTCACCGGATCGGGCTCCGGGTCCGGCGCAGTGATCGTTGCCGCGGGGGACCGGTCGGCGACGACCCAGCCGACGCCTTCCAGGTAAACCTCGCACCACTGGTGCGCGTCGGTGTCCTGGAGCAAAAGGTACGAGCCGGTCCCCAGGCGGCTCGTCGGCGCGGCGAAGCCCGCGGCCGCTCGCGCGGGGATGCCGAGGCTCCGCAGCATGAACACGAGCGCGTGCGCGACCTCGGTGCATTTACCCGGCTTCTTGTCGAAGACGAAGGCGGCCGTCGTGTCGGGCGAGGGCTCGGGGTGCTTGGAATAGGTCGTGTGCTCCTCGATCCAGCGCATCAGGGCGAGGGCCCGCAGGGCGGGTGAACCTCGATAGATCGGCTTCAGCTTCGCATCATCGATCGCCTCGGCAACGATCCGTTCGGCGAGTGCCTTGTAACGGGGGTCGGCCGGCACGTCGAGGTAGTGCTCGCGCACCGTCGACGGCCACGCGGGGTCGCCCGCCTTGCGGTCGGCAAGGCGGTTGAGCGGCACGGTCAGCACTCGCGAGGTAACGTGGTAAGTGCGCCGGAAGATCTTGGGATCGGCGACCCGCTTGGCCTCGATCGCTCGCGGATCGATCAGCCCGAAGGGGTGCGCGAGATCGACCAGCAGCGAGATGCGCTGGGACACCTCGGCGACCAAGGAGCCGTCGATCGGGGCGGTCGCGCACTCAACGCGGGTGGTGGGAAAGGCGCGAGGAACGTCGCCGTCCAGCGCCGAACCGGCCGCGACGAGGTGCGTTCCGATGAGCTGACTCTGGGCTGCCTGGCGGAAGTAGAGACGCTGGGCGCTGTCGTCCAGGTCGTCGAGCAGGTTCACGATCGCGATGGGCACGGGCTGTGGCGGAGGCGTACCGTCGTCGGAATTCTGGTCGGGCCGCGGTTTCGGCTGGGGGGCCGGCTCGGCGTCGGGCACTGGCGGGTCGGCGGGCTTGTGGTACTCGGGCATGAAACGCCAGAGCAGGAAGAGCAGCAGCAAGACGAGCGCGACGAGCGTCAACGCCGAAACCACCGTGCGGCCCGGGCGCTGGGGGCGGAGCAGCAGCAGGGCACAGGCCAGCGACCCGGCCAGCCCGACGCCGACGAGCGCCTGGACGGGATCGTGCCCGTGACTGAGCGCCCAATCGCTGAAGAACTGCGGCCGGCCGAGATGGGCGTCGCGGTGGCCCGCGAACGTGCCCACGACGAGCGCCGCGACGAGCGCGACCTCGATCGCCCCGCAGAACGGCGTCCGCGCCGCGAGGGCGCGGCTGCCCGCCACGAGCCCGGCGGCGATCAAGCCGAACGTGAGTGCCTCCCCCACGATCAGGGCCGTGCGGTAACCCAGCAGGTCGGCGACCCAGGCGGGACCGCCGACGAGCCGCTCCGCGACGAGGCCCAGGCCGATCACGGCCAGGCCCAGGACCGCGACGACCGGTCCCCGTAGCGACGAGGCCGCCAGCTCTCGGCCCGCCCAAAGGCCCGCCATGACCCCGGCCAGGGCGGCGGCCAGGCCCGCCCCCGGCGCGATCGGACCGACGGCCAGCACGGCCAACCCGGCGTAGACCGGCAGACGGACCGCGAGCAAGTGCATGGGCTCTTTCCCATGATGGATCTTGGCTGCGACGCTCATAACTGCACCCCTTGCTCCCGGACAACGGGCATTCCGACCGCCAACAGATCCTCGGGACGGAACACCCGGCCCGACACCCGATCGACCACGCGCACGATCGCGCCGGCGGCTTCGAGCCGATGGGCCGCGGCATTCACCACGTTCACGGACTCACCTTGATTTGCGCCCGCGCCGTTGTGGACCAGCAAGTCATGGAGTCTTGCCCGAGTTGACGCGGGGCGGAGACCATCAACGCCGACGAACACTCGGACCGGACCAGGCCGCGCCGCAATTGCCGTCGCCACGCGGTCGAGCCAGGGGCCCGGCCGGCTCGGCACGAACAGGATGCAGGCACGGATGCCCGTCGCCTCCCCCTCATCGAGGAACGAAGCGAGCCCCGCGCCGCTTTGATGCCTCGCTTCGACCGAGCGCACGACCTGATTGACGGCCTCGCCCGGTGCGCGGGTGGTTGCGGGCGCGCCGTCGGCGCGGAAGGTCACGTCGTTGCCGAGCGCCCCGTTCTCGATCAAGCCCCGCGCGACGCCCGCCGACGCCTCGTCCGCCAGCCCCGCCACGAAGTAGGCGAGCGTCGCTGCCGACGGCGACACGGCCCGCTCGGGCGTTCGCACCAACAGCCGGCCCGTCCGCCCGTAGAGTTTCCAGAGGACCAGCTTCAGCGGGTCGCCCGGGGCATAGCGTCGCATCTCGATCAGGTCCCCTTCAGGCCGGCCCGAAGGGTGCCCGAGCTGGTCACCCGAGACGAACTGCGGCAGCACGTCGGGCCGGGCCAAAGGACCGCGCGCCGGCAAGATGGCCACCGAGCTCGCCTGCGACCGATCGAAGCGCACCCGCGACAAGTGCAAGACATCCGCGACCACAAAGCGGCGCACCACCGTCTCGGCCGTGCCGCGGACTTCCGCCGTGACGTGCTCGACCAGCCTACCCCGCTCGGCGACGAACTCGGTCGTTGCGTTGGACGGCGACCGCCAGCGGACTTCGATGCGAACCAGCGGGTTCCACGCTGCCCAGCCCAGCCGGTAACCCGTGCGGAACGGCACGCACGCCTCGCTCCTCAACGACGACGCATTCGTCCCCAGGGGACGAACGCGGAGCCACGCCGCCATCAGCACGACGTTGACGAGCGTCAGCGCCTCGACCGCCAGCCCACAGAGTGCCAGGGCCGTCAGGACGCGGTCCTGTTTGGGCAGCGCGACCCATTTGAGCAGCGCCGCAAGGCCCCCGCCAACGGCCAGGCCGAGCGGCGTCAGCGGCCACCAGCCCAGGAGCGCCCAGGCGACGCTCAGCGTTCCCCGACGTTTCGGTTTGGAGCGAATCGACGCGCCCGTGCGCGGTTGCGATCGATAGGCTTGCCTCGTTGCCACCGCCACGTGCCACCTCCTCTACGTTCCCGCGGACTGAACCCGGACGCTCTGCCGCTCCCGGAAGGTGAGCGGACGCCGGAGGGGGTGGGGGGCATCCTTGCGCTGGGGGTGCGCGGTCTGCGCACGTGGGCCCGGTCCCGCCACGGCCCCCCACCTAACCCTCTCCCCGCAGACGGAGACGGGACCAGATTCGACCTGTCCGTACCGCATGCGTCCGTGCGGCGAGGAATCCCGCTCCGTCGATTGCGGCTCTTTCGCGCGTTGGCCCAGATTTCTGCCCCCACATCGCCTCGGAGTCCGCTCTCAGTGCCAGGAGGGTCAAACCCATGCCACTGAAGAACGCAGCGTGCAGTCGTGTTTCACTTGACGATGATTGGCTCGCCGCATTTGACGATGAGCCCCAAGGGCCGGCAGTCGAGCCCGAGCCCGCGAAGGCCGAACCCGCTCCGAGGCGCCGGCGCCCGGCCGTGCCGGTGGACGCCGACAGCGACGACTGGCTCAACGTGATGGACGAGTCGCACGGCGCCGCCCCGCCGCGTGCCAAGACGAAGCGGCCGCAGCCGGCACGTCCCGACGCTGACCACGCTACGGACGACGAACCGGCTGACGGCCGCCCCTCGTGGCGCGCTCGGCTGGCCGGCCTCCGGCGCCGACTGATGCCGCCGCTCGCGGTTGGCGCAGCGGGGCTGACCGTCGGCTTGGTCGTCGGCATCACCGTGTGTCCGGCCCAGCCGTCACCGCCCAAGATCCCGACGAGCGTGCAGGTCCCCACCGACATGGCCTCGCGCGAGCTGATCGTCGCCCGGAACGGGGGCGAAGGCACGCACGCCAACCTGGCCGACGCCATCCGGGCAGCCGCGCCCGGCCAGCGCATCCGGGTGAAGGCCGGCACGTACTCGGGGGCGGTCGTCGTCGACAAGCCGGTGGAGATCATCGGCGATGGCAACCCGTCGGACGTGGTGATCGAAACGGAGGGGGGCACGGGCCTGCTCGTCAAAGCGGAGACGGCGGTCGTGCGCGGGCTGACAGTTCGCGTGAAGGCAGGCAAGGAGAAAGGACACGGTGTTGAGGTCCGGACGGGCCGTGCCGTGCTGGAAGAGCTCGAGATCGAAGCGCCCGACGCCGGCCTCGTCGTGACCGGCGCGGGAGCCGAGCCGATCGTGCGGCGGGTTTGGGTGCGCGGGATTCCGGCTCACGCGCTGGTGGTTGCCGAGAAGGCGGGCGGATACTTCGAGGGATGCAAGTTCGTCTTTGGAACGGTGTCGGGCGTCCAGGTTCGCGACGAGGCCCGCGCGGTCTTTCGTGGCTGCGAGGTCCGCGCCGAGACGGGCGTCGGACTGGTCCTCAGGACCAAAGGGCAGGCGACGCTGTTCGACTGCCGCGTGCGCGATTGCGTCAAAGGTGGGGCGGTCGTCACCGACGGCGGCCGGCTGCGTCTGTTTGACTGCGAGGTGAGTGGCTCGTCGGCCGACGGGGTCCTCGTGGGGGCCGAGAGCGAGGCGAACGTGGAAGGAGGCCGCGTCGGCAACAACGCCCATGCGGGGATCGCCGTGAAAGGAGGGGGCCGCATCATCACGCATCGCTGCGACCTGGGTGACAACAAAGGCGGGCCGATTGATGCCGAGCCCGGCTGCACGGTCCTGACCGACGTCGCCCGGTCGCAGCCGGCCCCCAGCCCACGGCCGACGGGAGGGGCTCCGGCTCCTCTCGTGCCGCAGACCCCCGGGCCCACGCGGGCGGTCTCTCCCCCAGCGCCGCTGCCGATGACGGAGCCCGCGCCGCAGGTAAATCAGGCCGCGCCGCTTCCAGAGCCGGCACCCGACTTCGACCGCTACCGCAATACCTCACGGTGACCCAGGCGCGCTTCGGCGTTGCCGGTTGCATCCCGACCAGTCACAATTCATCCGTAGGTTGGCTTCGTTCGGATCCGGAAAGCCGCTCGCATAAGGGGATCGATATGAACCGCTGGTCCCGCAACGGTCTGCTGCCAGCACTCGTCCTGGGCCTGTTCGGAGGCGCCAACGCCCTGGCGCAACAGCCGCGCAAGCCCGCTGATCCGGCGCGGCAGGCGACGAAGTGGGCCGTAGTCGTCGGGATCAACCAATACCTCGATCGTGACATCCCCAAGCTGAAGTACTCGGTACCGGACGCCTGGCTCGTCGGCCAGCAACTGACGGCCAAGTGCGGCTACGACCCGAACCACGTGCTGGTCATCACCGATGACCAGGAGAAGCCCCACCTCCGCCCGCTACGGATCAACCTGGAGGAGCAGGTCCCCGCGTGGCTCGAGCGGGCCGAGCCGGGGGACACGGTGCTTGTCTTCTTCGCGGGGCACGGGTTTCTCGACGACCGCGGCCAGGCATACCTCGCGCCGCAGGATTGCCGGCTGAACCGCCTGGGTCTGACCGGCATCCGCACCGAGGAGCTGCGGAACATGCTTCAGAACTGCAAGGCCACGCAGAAGGTGCTCGTCCTCGACTGCTGCCACTCCGGCAGCGCCAAGGGAGACGCGCCTGCGGGGCCGTCGGGTCAGGAGCTCGGGGCCGCGTTCCGGCAGGCGGAAGGGCTGGTCACGCTGGCCAGTTGCCGCAAGTCGGAACAGTCGTACGAGTGGAACGAACGCGAGCACGGTCTGTTCACGTTTTATGTGGCTGAAGGTCTCGGAGGCGCGGCGGATTACGACCTCGACGGCATCATCAATAGCGACGAGCTGTACCGCTACCTGTCCGAACACGTGCCCACAACGGCCCGGACCGAGCTGAACGCCCGGCAGACGCCGATCCGGCTGATCGGCGAGGACGTCACGGGGGTGTTCCCGCTGGCGCGGCTCGGCGGTCCGTCGAGGAAGCTCACGCGCTCGGCTGCGCCGGTTGCGGCGCTGCCGGGCGCGCTGCCGGGCATGCCCAAGCCGGTTCCCAACGGCATTCCGCAGCTTTCCGAGCGTTCCAGGGTCGTGGTGGCAAACCACGCAGCACTCGCAGCCCTGTCGCCCGACGGTAAGACGCTGGCCGCGTTCGGGAGTGGCGGGACGATTGCCCTGTACGAAGCGGCGCAAGGCGAAGAAGAGGACATGCTGAAAACGCGCGGCGAGGCGGGCGACGTGTTCGGCACGATGGTGTTTTCACCCGACGGCCGATGGCTCGCGCTCTCAGCGCAGAACGAAGGCGGCGTCACGCTATGGAACTGGAAGCAAAAGCAGCTCGCCCGCCGGGCGCCGCTGCTTCCCCGTGAGCTGGATCAACAGGGCCGGGCGCTCGTCTTCGTGGGGAACGACGCCTTGGCGATGGCGACGACCGTCTCCGAAGATCGGGTCAACGGCACCGTCAAACTCTGGGACCTCACGACGGGCCAGGTGCGGCGGCTCGCCAACGGCCAGGGCGCTGCGCCGGGAAACTGGGTGAGCGCACTCACGCTGTCGCCCGACGGCAAGACACTGGCGGTCGGCTACAACTCGGGCACGATCGCACTCTGCGAGCTCGCGACCGGAGCCATCAAAGCGTCGCAGTCCGCGCACGGCGCCGAGGTCAAGGGGCTCTCGTTCTCGCCGGTGGCGGGCGAGGGGGCCGTGCTCGCCTCGTTCGAGAACAATGGACAGGCCGTCAAGCTCTGGGATGCGAACACCCTCCAGCGCAAGGGTTCGCTCCCCGAGAAAGGGGTGGTCTGGGCGGTCGCGTTCTGCCCCGACGGCAAAACCCTCCTGACCGCCGGCCAAACCTCGAACCTCGAGCACCTGCGGCTCTGGGATGTCGTCGACCGGCGCCCGCTGGCCAGCCGGTCCGTCAGTGAAAGCCCGACCGACTGGGTCAACGCGATCGCCTTCACCCCCGACGGTAAGACGGTCGTCACCAAGATGTATTCGGTCGTCGGAGGGCTCCTCCGGCAGCCCGTGATCGTCTGGGATTACAAGCCGTAGACGCGCGAGAGACCTTACCATGCGACCTGTTGCCATTGTCCGCTTCGCAGTCGCCAGCCTCCTCGTCCTGGCCTGCGGCCACGTCGCGCTGGGCCAGGGGGCGGCCGCCCGCCGCTGGGCCGTGGTGATCGGCGTGGAAAAGTACTCCGACCCGGCGATCTCGCGTCTGCGCTTCTGCGCGGCCGACGCGAAGCTCGTGGCCGAGACCCTGGTCAAGAGCTGCGGGTACGACGCGCGCGATGTCCTGGTCATGACCGACGACCAGAAGGACGCCGCACTCCGCCCGGTGCGAACCACCCTGGCGGACCAGATTCCAAAGTGGCTCGCCAAGGCCGAGCCCGGCGACACGGTGCTCATTTACTTCTCGGGCCACGGGTTCCTCGACGACCGGGGGCAGGGATACCTCGCACCCCAGGACTGCCGGCGCGACAACCTCGGGCTCTCGGCGCTGCGGACCGACGAGCTGCGTAACCAGCTCGCCCAGTGCAAGGCCACGCAGAAGATGCTGGTGCTCGACTGCTGCCACGCCGGAGGCGCGCGGGGCGAGGCCGACGGCGCCCCCTCGGGCCAGGAAGTCGGCTCGGCGTTCCGCGAGGCGCAAGGACTCGTCACGATGGCCAGTTGCCGCAAGGCTGAGCAGTCGCATGAATGGGACGAGCGCGGTCACGGCCTCTTCTCGTTCTACCTGGCCGACGGGCTCGGCGGCGCGGCCGACCGCGACGGCGACGGCATCGTCGACAGCGACGAGCTGTATCACTACGTCTTCGACCAGGTGACTACCGCCGCGCGCAAGGAGCTGAACGTCCGCCAGACCCCCGTCCGGCTCGTTGGCGACGACGCCACCGGAGTCTTCGCCCTCTCACGCGTGACCCCACGTGTCCGCGGCAAGGCCATGAACGGCGTCAAGCCCCCCGTGGCCGTCGAGGACGTGCCGGCGCCCCGGATTCGCTTCGAGTACCTCGGCGCCCTGGCCGGCAATTCCAGCGGTCCCGCCGTGTTCTCTCCGGACGGCTCGCTCATCGCCACGCAGGGCATCCGCCTCTGGGACCCCAAGACACGCGAAGAGGTGGCCATCCTCAAGTCGTCGAACAAGGTCAACGGCAACCAGGAAATCGCCAGCGTGGTCGGCTTCTCTCGCGACGGCAAGAAGCTCATCGCCAACGGAGGCATGTTCACGACCGACAAATTTTTCGAGCTCTGGGACGTCGCCGCCGAGAAATCGCTGCTCCTCCGCGGTTACGTCGACGACCGCGGGCAGGACCAGTACAACCACCCCTGCTTCGCAGCCGACGGACGCGTCGCGTACATTCGCATGTTCTACGACCGCGCCAGGACTGACACCCGCTATTACCTCATGCTCTGGGACATGGACACCGGCAAGGAGACCGTGCTCCGGAGCGCTCCGGCCCTGGCGCAAGTTCGTGCCCTCGCCGCCGCACCCGACGGCAAGACCCTGGCACTGGGCGACGACCAGGGAAACATCGTGCTGTTCGACCCGGCGACCCGAACCGCGCGGACCTCGTTCTCCGCGCACGGCTCGTCGATCCAGGCGCTCTTTTACGCGCCGAAGGGCGATCTCCTCGCCTCCAACAGCTTCGATGACACGACCCTCCGCCTCTGGGACGCCGCAACCGGGCGCAAGGTCGGCGTGCTCAAGATGGACCGCGAGGGAATCTATCAGAAGGTCGTGTTCCACCCATCCGCACCGATTCTGGCGACCAGTTGCGGCCCGATCTACAACGCAACCACGCAACGGATGAAGCCGCTCACGTTCTGGGACCTCCGCACGCGCAAGCCGCTGGAGATCGAAGAGCTCGACGCGTTCGACCCGCTGGCGTTCTCGCCCGACGGCACGGTCTTCGCCGCGATGGCAGTCGGTCCTCCGACGACGATCGGCCTCTGGCGCGTCCACCTGCACGCCGAATGACGCGCGCCCCGGCGAAAAATCGGCGATATGTCTCTTAGATCAGTCCCCCCGGGCACCGTCTGGTCTCGCTTCGTTGTAGGGTGCATGAAATGCACCGTTCCCATTCGTGCAACGGGAACGGTCCATTTCATGCACCCTACAGCGGCTGTCGGGAGCACTCGTACGATGAAGGTGGTTTCCCAACTGGCGCGGCACTTCTGGATGCAGGGGGCCTTGTCGCCGGAACAGGCCGAGTACCTGGTACACCAGGGGTTCGTGAAGGCCGAGACCCTCGGGCTCGGCGCCAACGGGCGTCTTGGCGTGTGCGAGCTGGCTTGATCCGGACGACACGCCGAGGCCGGGGCGGGGGGTCTTGACCGTGGACGCGCTCTGCGAAGCGTTGCGCGGCAAGTTCCACCGGCGGGCCAAGGCGCTGGCTGCCCTGGTGCGTGTGGCCAGGTTGCTGGGGCCTTGCCCGAGGTGGCAAGAGGCGGCGGTCGCGCGGCGGAACGTGTCCAGCGAGCGGTTTGCGCAGGTGGACGACGACCTCGGGGAGGCGGTAAACCCCGACCCGTACCTCGCGCTTCGTCGACGGCCCGTCCGCCGGGGTGCCAACCGGACCGACGGCTACACATCGGCCTTCTCGTCGAGGAGCCCCCGTTTCGCGTGCTGTGGTGGCTGCTGGGCGTCGTGAATGAAGCATTTGCGCCCCCCTACGGCGCGACGGTTGTGATGGACGTCTCAGCGCGGTCGTGAACGACCGTTTTCTGATCGTTGGGGCACGCCGCCCTGTCCGCCGCGCCACGAACCCGATCGGCGCGCCGGCTGTCCGACCTGGGATCGACGTGCGTTTCGGGAGGAGAGTCATGAGAACGATTCTGAAGGCCGGCACGCTCATCCTGGTTCCGGAGAACGAGGCCGAAGCCGCGGAGCTCGACGCCTGGAAGCAGGATCAGACGGGCCACGTGTTCCTGGTCGCGCGCAACGATGGGAGCGGACTGACCCTGCGCGACCTCGGCGCGCACGAGGAAGCCTGCCGCGAGCCGATCAACGTGACGAGCATGAGCCCCGACCCGCAGATCAAGCTCATCAGCAATTTCGCCCCTACGCCGTTCGAGCTCGACGGCCAATCCTATGCGTCGGTCGAGGCGTTCTGGCAGGGGCTGAAATTTGATGGACTCGAGCGGCGCGAGGTGGCTCGCCTGGCCGGCGGCACTGCGCGGCAGAAGGGGGAGACGAAGGGTTACGGCCCGACCGTACGCTACCAGGGCGAGTCCATCCCCGTGGGCACATGGGCGCACTGGGCGTTGATGGAGCGCGCCTGCCGGGCCAAGTTCACCCAGAACGCCGACGCGCAATCGGCCCTGCTCGCGACCGGCACGCGGCCCCTGACCCACCGCGTGAGGCATGACAGCCGCACGATCCCGGGCACGATCATGGCCGAGATCTGGATGAAGCTCCGCGCGCAGCTTCGGCCTTGCTAAAGGAACTCGAACGATACCGCGCGGCCGCATGATCAGTGCCGGGGCCTTCTCGCGACTAGGGTTCGTAGCCGGGAAGGTAGAGGGGCCAGACGTAATCGAGCTGGACCTTGTCCGCAAAGTAGGGCCCATCTGGCGGCAACTTGCCGCGCGTCACTGGCAGGAAAAGCTGGACGCCGTCGAGCGCTGCTTTCATGGGATACGCCACGCGCTGATGGCAGGCCATGCAGTTCGATGCCGGGCCGTTGGCGAAGTGCGACTCGATGTACGGATTGAACGCCGCCGTGGGCGTACCATCATATTCGCGCGGCAGTATGAAATCGTATACGGCATTCATCAGGTAGTTGCGCCACACTCCCGTGACCGCGTCGGGCCGTCCCTGGGCGTAGCGTCCATCGTTGGGGAAGTCGTGCCACCAGAACGTGGACCAGACCCATTCCGGCAGTTCCTTCGTCGCCGTGTGCATGCCGACAAGGACCGCGTAGTCCCCCTCCGCAACACCGTCGCCGAGGGCCTCTCGTGCCGCTTTGAGCACAGCGGCGCCTCGGATCTCGATCCGATAGAAGCGGTTGATCGACACGACGCGACACCCCGGCTTCCGCACGGTCTTCGTCGCTCTGTCGGACTGGTCGACGTACGTGAAATCCACGTCGGCCGACTCATCCGGCCCCACCGGTCTGGGACCCGGATCGACCGCGACGAACCGCTTCCACGTATAGGGATAATTCCCGAGCAGTCGCTTGGACGGGTCGGCGCTCCCCTTGCCCCAGGCGAGCGGGCGGGTCGGCTCCAGGTCCCAGACTGGGAGGGCCGTCAACCCGGATTGCTTGATATGCCACCAGGCCGTGAGCACGGCAATCGCGTTCCGCGGGAAGGGCTTGATCCGCCGCTCTTCGGGAGGCGTGCCGGCCGCATCGAACTCCTTGAGCAGGCGCCGGTAAGTGTCCAGGTCGTAATAGCGGAGCGACCGGATGTGCTGATAGGCCGGATCGTTGAAAAGGATCGACGATAGCAGGGCCTGCCGGCAGCTCCCCTCGCGCGCGTCTGCCGACTGCACTTGCCGTGGCGCCTCCAGCGTGCGGCGCGACGCAAAAGAACGGGGCGTCTGCTCCTGGGGATCGAGTGCGAGGTCTCGAGGATACCAGGTTTCCCAGACGGGCACTCCGTCTTGGGTCGTCTGCGTGATGCCGGCCCAAAGGGACCAGGAATGACGGCGCATTGCGTCGACGTCCTGGTTCTTACGGTGACGATCGAGCGCCGCTGCGTCCGCCGGGAAATCGTAGCCGGGAGGGACAGGTTCCGCCCCCTGAGTCCTCGTACCTTCGCAGGCCAACAACCCAGCAATGAGAGCCGCGCAGGCGTACCCACTCGCTCCTGGCCGCCGGCCGATCGGATAGCGTCCGCCGCGTGCCTGATGAACATCCGGACCGGGGGACGTGTGGTTCGCGCTGGTCATGCAGCACTCCTACCGCGTCGCTATGGCTCGTGAATCGTTAGTCCTGATTACAGGACTGCAACGCGGTTATACATGATTCATGTCTGTGTTTCAAGCGGCGCCAACGACCATCATCCATAATCATGATCGTCGTTCAACAGGGGCATCCTGTGAGTGCTCCGGGGATGACTGACGCCCTCGTCGCCCCACCGATTGAAGCAGGCCGGGCACGAAGAAGGTCCTGCTGGTCGAGGCCGATGGCGGACGAACGGCCTCGTGGTTTCAGAGCGCGTGCGAATCGCGGCGCAGCACCAGCCGTTCCACGTACGCAAGCACCCCCAGGTTATGTTGCACGAAGAAACGGTTGCCCGTAAACCTGCGGAGCGAGAACGTACGACAGGGTGGACTTTCTCGGAGACCTTCTCGACCCAGACCGAGTAATCCTGCACTGTGCCGCCAGCGCGTGGAAGGCAGAGAAGACGCACGACGGCATGGCTGGAAGGTTTCGTCGCACAGAGCCAGCGGTCCATCGTCATCACCTTCGCGAGCAGCCCGCTACGGCGCCATGCGCCGGAGGCCGGCGGTATCAAGGACGGTTTCGCGTCGTGGGAGCGCCCTGGGCCATCCTACGCAATGGGCGATCGGCTCGGCGACGCCGGTTGGCAGCGCGAATCGAGTCACTCGCCGCGCTCCGCCATTTGCCGGCGGAGGCTGAGCGGGCGCATGTCCTGCCAGACCTGTTCGATGTACTCGAGACAGGCTGGCTTCGGCCCTTGCTTGCCGGCCGGCCGCCAGCCCGCGGGGGGTTCGCGGTCGGCCGGCCAGATCGAGTACTGCTCCTCGGCGTTGATCACGACCTGGAACTCCCGTCCTTCGTCGTCGAACATGACCGTCCTCACTGGGTTGTGACAGGCACTCTCGCAACGAGACCTACGGTGTCCGGATGGGCTGGGGCGGTAGGCTGCGCCCGCTCGGCTGCGGCGAAGAGGCGTTCCGCCTCGTCGGTAAGCGCCGAGTCGAGCATACCCGCGAGGGCCGTCAGGACGAATCCCTCGAACGTCGGGCTCTCGAACAACGGCCGGAGCGACAACTCGGTCCCGACCACCTCGGCGAGCCGGCTCGCGAGCTGGGTCAGGAGGAGCGAGTGGCCGCCCGAGTCGAAGAAGTTGTCGTCGGGGGTGGCCGGCGGGCGGCCAACAAGCTCCGCCCAGATGCGGGAGAGTTCCCGCTCCAGCGGCAGGCCGGTCTGGAGGTCCTCCCGCCGGGACGCCGGCGGCTCGCGCTTCGCCAACGCGGCGCGGTCGAGCTTGCCGTTGGGCGTCAGCGGGAGTTCGGGCAGGAGGACGATGTGCCGGGGGATCATATATGGAGGCAACTTCCGGCCGAGGGCCGCGGACAACGGTTCGGTCGCCGGCGCTGCCCCCTCTTCCGGGACGACGAAGCCCACCAGTCGCCGCTCCGGCCCCTCCCCGACGGCCACGACGGCGGCCGCGGCGACTCCCGGCTCGTCGCACAAGGCGGCTTCGACCTCTCCCAGCTCGATGCGGAACCCGCGGACCTTCACCTGGCTGTCGTTCCGGTGGAGGAAGTCCAGCTCGCCGTTCGGCCGCCACCGGACGACATCGCCGGTCCGGTACAGCCGACCGCCGGGCTCGGGTCCAAACGGGTCGGGGACGAAGCGCTCGGCCGTCAGCCCCGGCTGCCGGTAATACCCGCGGCCGACACCCGCGCCGCCGATGTAAAGCTCGCCCGGCACGCCGACGGGGGCCGGCTCGAGGTGCTCGTCCAGCACGAACAGCCGGACGTTCCCGGCCGGCCCGCCGATCGGCGGCAGGGGCGAGCGGCCATCAAGCGGGGGCGCCAGCTCGGCGACGGTCGCGCAGACGGACGTCTCGGTCGGGCCGTAGAGGTTGAAGACCCGGAACGGGAGGCCTGAACGCGGCCAGACCCGGAGCCGGTCGCCGGCCGTCAGCAATGCCCGCAGCCGGAGGGTGGGCGGCCACGGGAGAGAGAGCACGGCCTCGCCAAGCGGGGTGGGAAGGAAGCTGACCGTGATCCTCAGGTCGGTTAGCCATTTGACCAGTCCGAGCGGGTCCATCCGGGCGATCTCGTCGGCGTAACAGACCGTCGCCCCGGCCGCCAGCGACGGCCAGAGCTCCACGACGTGGGCGTCGAATGACGGCGAGCAGACGGCCGTGGTCCGATCGCCTGGTTTCAGGCCGAACGCCGACGCCCACCAGGCGGTCAGGTTCCCCAGCCCGGCGTGCTGGATCGCCGACCCCTTCGGCCGGCCGGTGGTCCCGGACGTGTAGATGAGGTAGGCCAACTGGGACGGGAAAGGGGCCAAGGCCGGCGACTCGGGCGGCTCGCTGCTCTCGTCCCCGATCGCCAGGCCGTGGTCGTCGACGACCAGCGCCCGCACCCGAAGGTCGGCAAACCGGAACTGATCTCGCTTGCCAACGACGACCAGGTCCGCGCCGGAGTCGGCGAGCATTGAGCTCAGCCGTGACGATGGGTAGGACGGGTCGAGCGGCAGATACGCGCCGCCGGCCCGGAGCACGGCCCAGAGCGCCACGGCGAGGGCCGGGGACCGTTCGACGCAAACGGCGACGACCCGCTCGGGACCGACGCCCAGCCCGCGCAACCGGGCGGCCAGCCGACCTGCCGTCATCGCCGCTTCGCGGTAGGTGAGCTGCAGGCCGCTCTGCTCCAGGGCGACCCGATCCGGGTGTTCGGCCGTAGCCCGTTCGAGCATCTCCGGGACTGTCCGCGCTCCTCGGGTCGTGAACGAGGTTTGGTTCCACGTTTGGAGGACAGCTCGCGACTCAGCGCCCGTGATCAGCCGGAGTGAGGCGACGGGAGCATCGGGGTGGCGGCCGAGCTCACCGATCAGCGTTCGGTAGTGCGCGATGAGGCGGGCCGCAGTCGTGTCGTCGAAGAGGTCGGCGTTGTATTCAAGGTAGCCGAGCCAGCCGTCCTGGGTCGCGTCGATGGAGAGGACGAGGTCGAACTTGGCCGCGCACCGGCCGACCCGGGTTTCGTCCACGTCGGCCGCCCGCCGGGGAGGGACGGGGAGCGCAGCCGGCAGGCTCTGGAAAGCGAACATCACCTGGAAGACGGGGGCGTAGCTCACGTCGCGCTCGGGGTGAAGCTCGTCGAGGAGCCGCTCGAAGGCGAGATCCTGGTGGGCCTGCATCTCGAGGGCCGAGCCCCGAATCCGGTCCACCAGGGAGCGGCCGGTCGCGTCCTCGGGAATGCGGACCCGGACCGGTAGGGTGTTCACGAAGTACCCGACAACGTCTTCCAGGCCGGTCCCGTCGCGATTGGCCACCGGGGTGCCGACGACGATGTCGTCCTGACCCGAGTAGCGGCGGAGCAGGGTGACGAAGGCGGTCAGGAAGGCCATGAACGGGGTTGCCTGCCGCCGGCGGGCGAGGCGGAGTAAGCCGGCTACCGTGGGATGATCGAGGTGGAACAACCGCCATGCGCCGCGGAAGGTCTGGAACGGTGGCCGGGGCGAGTCGGTCGGCAGTTCCAGGCGGGGCGGCGCGCCCGCGAGGTAGTTCCACCAGAACTTCAGCCGGTCGGCCAAGGCCACGCCGGTCAGCCGCTGCCGCTGCCACCAGACGAAGTCGGCGTAGCGTACCGGCAACGCCGAGAAGTCGGGGTCGCGGCCCCGGGAGTAGGCGTCGTACGCCCGTTCCAGGTCGCGGCGGAGGATGCCCAGCGACCAACCGTCGGCGGCGATGTGATGCGTGGTCAACAGCAGGTAGTGGACGTCGGCCGCCGCCCTGACGAGGGTCGCTCGTAACAGCGGGCCGCGCGAGAGGTCGAACGAGTGGTCGATCTCCGCCGCGATCAAGCGGCCGAGCTCGTCCGAGCGGGCGCCCTCGGGTCGGTCCCGAAGGTCGATCTCGGCCATCAGCCCGCGGATCGGGGGCAGCAACTCCGCCCCTGGCAACCCGTCGCGGTCCGGGAAGACGGTGCGTAGCGCCTCGTGCCGCTGGACCAGAGTGTCGATGCTCCGGGACAGGGCATCGGGGTTCAATGGCCCGAGGAACGGGACGGTCATCGCGAGATTGTAGGCCGGCAGCCCCGGCTGGAGCTTCGCCAGGAACCAAAGCCGCTCCTGGGCGACGGACGGTTCAAGAGGGATGCCGCCCGGCCTCGGTTCGATCGGCGCCCGCGCCGGGGGCGGACTGGGGGTGTCGGCGTGCCGGCGGGCGACCTGGTCCATGACCAGGGCCGCCAGGGCAGCCGGGGTCGGGTGCTCGAAGACGTCGCGGACCGGCACCTCAACCTGGAACAGGTCGCGGAGCCGGCTACAGACCTGGACGGCCAGCAGCGAATGCCCGCCAAGGGCGAAGAAGTCGTCCCGCGGGCCGACGGACGGACGCTGCAGGATGTCCGCCCAGACGGCCGTAACGGCCGCCGAGATGGGGTCGGCGGTCGGCTCGGGAGACAGTGTCGCCGCCGCATCATCGCCCGGGGCCGGTAGCGCGGAGCGCTCCACCTTCCCGCTCGGGGAACGCGGCAAGACCGGGAGCACGACCACATTGGTGGGGACCGCGTAAGAGGGCAGCATGCTCCGCAAGTGCCGTCGCACCTCTTCCGGGTCGACCGAGACGCCCGTCCCAACGGCGACATAGCCGACGACGCGGCCGGTCGGCGGCGAGAATGTGACCGCGGCGTCCTGGACTCCGGGCGCCTGTCGAAGGGCGCCTTCGATCTCCCCGAGCTCAACCCGGTAGCCGCGGATCTTGACTTGCGCGTCGACCCGGCCCAGGAACATGAGCCGACCGTCGGGAAGCCACCGAACGCGGTCGCCCGTGCGATAGAGACGGCCGCCGGGCTCGGCCCCGAAGGGATCGGGCACGAACCGTTCCGCCGTCCTGCCAGGTGCCCCGAGGTAGCCGCGGGCAAGCCCGGCCCCGCCCAGGTAGAGCTCGCCCGGAAGGCCCGTCGGGACCGGTTCCAAATCGTCCCCGAGCACGTACGCCTTGTGGCCGGGAATGGGGCGGCCGATCGGTGGGCTGGGGAGCTCGTCCAGCGCGGTGTCGGGCTCCCAGGGGTCGGGCGCGGCCAAGTGCAGTTGGTCGGCCACGGCCGAGACGGTAGCCTCTGTCGGGCCGTACATGTTGAAGAGCCGGACCGCCGGCGGGACCTTGCGCCGCCAGTCCGCAAGACGATCCGCGATCATCGACTCCCCGCCGACCACGACCGACTGGACCGTCTCGGGCAGCGGTTCGTCCCCAAGCCAGGGGATCAGCTCGTGCCAGTAAGCGGTCGGCAGTGTCAGCACGCTGATCCGCTGGTCGCGGCAACTCGCCAGAAACCCCGGGACCGAGTCGAGCATCTCGTCGGTCCGGAGTACCACCGTGGCCCCCACCGACAGCGGGACGAAGATCTCCTCCACGGCGACGTCGACACTGACCGACGCGAACTGGAGCACGCGGTCCGTTGGCCGCAGGCCGAACATTCGGGCGGCGGCCTCGACGTAACTCGAGACCGCGCGGTGTTCCACCATCACGCCCCGTGGTATGCCGGTGCTCCCGGAGGTGTAGAGGACGTAGGCCAGGTCATCAGGCCGAGACACGCGGGCCGAACCCTCCGTGCCGGGTCCCAGTTCGCCCTCGGCGTCGAGCAAAAGGACCCGCCGGCCGTCGGTGAGCCCGACCGGGAGCACCCCGGTTCGGGTCACGACGACGGCCGGGTCGGCCTCGCGGAGCATCCCGCGAATGCGGTCCGGGGGGAGGGCCGGGTCCACGGGCAGGTAGGCGCCACCCGCCCTGAGAACACCGAGCAGGGCGACGATCAGGTCCGGGCTCCTCGGCAGGCAAACCGCGACCACGACCACGCCCGTGCTTCGGAGGCACGCTGCGACCTCGGCCGAGCGTCGCTCCAACATCTCGTAGGTGAGCGTGGCCCCGGCCTGCTCGACAGCGACCGCCGACGGCCGGTGCCGCGCCTGGGTCACGATTCGCTCGTGGACCGGGCGGTCAGACCTCGGGGCAGCCCCGGTCGCGTTCCATGTCCGGAGTTGCCGCGCGCGTTCGGCCGGC
>JARLIH010000024.1 GCA_031291845.1 Isosphaeraceae bacterium
GGCTGACCCAGCGCGCGTTGCCGGCGCGCGGGCTCGGACGCTGATCATGCGCCAGGCCCTCGAGGTCGATTTGGAGTGCTTCGTCCACGAGGCCCTGACGCTCAAGGCCGCGCTGACGCTGGGGGTCGAGATCGGTGTTCTTTTTGGCGCCTCGGGGGCGGGCAAAACGACGCTCTTACGCCTGATTGCCGGCCTTCAGAAGCCTGCTCGCGGCTACGTGCGCTCGGCAGATGCGGTCCTGTTCGACTCCGCCTCGCACATCAACTTGCCCCTACGCTTGCGCAGGATCGGCATGATTTTTCAGGACGACTTGCTCTTCCCGCACTTGAGTGTTGGCCAAAACATTTGCTTCGGGTTGAACGGCCAGCCGAAGCGCCAGGCGATGGAACGGTTGGACGAGATCGCGTCATTATGCAGCGTGGAGCATTTGCTTTGTCGTAGGCCCGAAACGCTGTCCGGAGGGGAACGCCAGCGCGTCGGCCTGGCCCGGGCACTGGCTCCTCGCCCACGATTGCTGCTCTGCGACGAGCCGGTGTCGGCGCTCGACCTCGCGAGCCGGCACGCGCTCATCGCCCGCATTCGAACGGTGCAGCAAACCGAGGGCATTCCCCTCCTCTACGTCACCCACAGTCCGGCCGAGGCGATCGCGCTCGGGTCACGGCTCTTCCTGCTGTCGGCCGGAACAATTATCGACGAAGGGCCGCCGCTCGATGTGCTGGCGCGACGTCCCGGTCCCGCAGCGCACCTCGAAGGGGTGCGCAACCTTTTTGCGGCACGCGTCGAAAGCCATGCGGCCGACGGCGGCGAAACGCACTTGCGCCTCGACGACGGACCGACCCTGATCGTACCGTATCACGAGTGTCCCGCAGACACGCGAGTGAACGTCGAGATTCTTGCTGCCGATATCCTGCTCGCGCGCGGCCCGATCGTCGGGCTCAGTGCCCGCAACCTGATCGCCGGCACGGTCGAACGCATTGTTCCCCACGGGCCCGACGCGGAGGTGGTCGTTCGCACCGGCGGGATTTGCTGGATCGCGAGCGTGGTCTTCCCCGCGGTCACCGCGCTGGACTTGAAACCCGGCGCCGATGTCTGGCTCGTCCTCAAGGCACGGAGTTGCCGTGTGCTTGCCTGAACCAAGTCCCGGGATGATTCATGGAACCGATCGACGCCACGATCCACCTCGCGTTTGCATTTGATATCGGCTATGAGATCGACCTCGAACGTGCCCGCACGTTGCTGTCGGCCGAGTCGGCCAATCTCGTGCGGCGCAGACGGACGCCGGAATCGATCCGCTACCGCCCGGCGCCGGTGCGTACGGTGATCGACGGCTCGGGGATCTTCTTGCCGAACGGTGCGTCGACGATCACCCCGTCACGGGCCGAGCTGTCGATCTTCGATTTCGCCGCGCTCTCGCTGGCGATCCAATATCCCGTGCGCATGACACCCGCAGAGTTGCTGAAGCTCGCCGGCGCCCTTGCCGAGCCCGCGCCGCTGACGGCCGCGGCGCGACGGGTTTTGGAGCCGTGGATCGTACGCATCCGGCCGGCTGTGGTTGGTTTCGAGTTTAGTGAAATCAGCGAAGAATACGTGGTCTTTCAAGTCGGCGAAGCCAATGCCGACTGGCTCGAAGCGCACCGCGACTGGATCGCGGGGCTTGTTCGGCTCGAGTCGAGCCCGCTCAGCAAGGCGGAAGTCATGGAGGCGACGAGACTGAGTCTCTCCTATACGCCGAACGACCTGGTCGCGCTCGACTGGGCTGCTGGGGTCGTTGCCGACCCTGACTGCGCCGACACGCTCCAGGTGATTGAGTTCGCCAATGTTCAGCTCCTGGAATTCCGCCACATCGACGATCGTCTGGACGACCGACTGGAAGCCGCTTACCGCCTCATTCGACCCGAAACGCGAGGGCATGGCCCGCGCGTCGCATGGCACTCTCACCGCGACGCGGTTCACAACGTGCGCGAACTCGAAATCGAAGCCACGAGCCTTTTTGAGCGCGCCGACAACGCCTTGAAACTGATCGGCGATCAGTACCTTTCGCGCGTGTTCGACCTGGCCTCGACACGCTTCCACCTCCGCGATTGGCAACACTCGATCCGACGCAAGCTTGACACGGTCGGGGACGTTTACGACTTGCTCATCCAGCAAGCCGGGGGATCGCGCATGGAGACGCTCGAATTCATTGTGATCGTCCTGATCGCACTCGAGATCGTGCTTGCCCTCCTACGCCGCTGACCGAGCGCGTTTTCCACCTCGCTGGAGCGATTAAGCTTCCCAAATTCTGTGATTTGCCATTGCGCCTGAAAACTGCCCCAATCGGGAACTGCGGTCAGGAATCGAACCGATTCGACCGATCAATGGAAGGGACATGGAGAGCAGGAGCGCGGTCGTTGGGGCAGGAGACTCAACGGGCCAACCGTCGTTCCGCGGCCTTGGCGACAGGGGAGCAGGACGCACATGAGATTCCTCCTGGCCCGGCGGGCGTTGGCGATCGGGATCGTGAGCATCGCGGGCTTCGCGACGGCGCTGGCGCCCAACTCGAGCGCCAGCGCAGCGCCTCGCCCGACCGATCCCGCCCAGGTCGTGCCGCTCGACCAGATCGCACCGCAGCACCGGGAGCAGGTCGCGGAGGTGATCCGGGACCACACGTTCCACCGCAAGGGGGAGCCGGAGACGTTCCCTTGCCATCCCAAAATCTACCTGAGCTTGCTGAACGAGCCGGGGCTGACCCTGGCGCTCTGGCAGGACTTGAGCACCTCGCCGGTCAAGCTGCGGCAAGTCGGCCCAGGCCTCTATCAAGGAACGGACGGGGCGGGGGCGACGGCCACCTGGGAGTTTGTGATTCGCACGGCGAAGCTCCACGTCCTTCTGTGTAACCTGGAATACACCAGCCCTCGCGGCAATGCGCGGCTCGAGGGGCGGATCGTGTTGATCGTTCACACGGGTTACTACCGTGAGGTCAACGGCGACCCTTGGGTCCAGCACGACGTTGAGGCCTTCGTGAAGATCGACTCGCGCGGCTGGAAAGCCGTCGCACGTACCGTTCGCCCGGTCATCGAGAAGCTGCTCGAAGACCAGGTGCGCGAGGCCGGCTGGTTCGTCTCACTCATGGGTCGCCTGGTCGCGATGTACCCGAACTGGGCCTGCGAGGTCACCCTCAAGCCGATCGGCGTGGCTCCCGATAGCCTCCAGCGCTTCCGCGAGTCGGTCGTTCAAAACCGCCGCCCCAACGCGTCGACCGGTCGCCCGGCACTGGTCGACAACGTTCCGGAAAATACCCGCCGCAGGTGAACCTCAAGGCTTCCGTTTCCACCACGGCTTTGGTTTCGTCCGCGCCTCGTCAACGAGGCGTGAGCGGATCAGGCGGAGCGTGGCACGGTAGCGAGCCGAGGGTAAGTCGGGAGTTGCGGGCGCGGGCGACAATAGGTCGTCGCGAGGTGGGACATCGCCGCCGGCTTGTTGCGCGTTCGATTTACTCATGGGGATCCTTCCCGGGGGTAAAAAGTACAAAGAGACCGCCGTCGCCAATTTAACATAGGCCACGCCTCAGTCCCCGTTGTAGGCACTGTGCTGGCGGCGGCGGTTTGACGTGAACTCCTCAACCGTTCCCTTGGTAATCACCTCGTAGAGAGTTGCTTCCTTGTCGCCCGACTTGCGGAGGATGCGACCGAGTCGCTGGACGTGCTCGCGTACCGAGCCGGAGCCCGAGAGGATGACCGCGACGTTCGCCTCCGGCACGTTGACCCCCTCGTTCAAGACCCGCGAGGTCGCGACGATCGGGTACTCGCCGGAATTGAATTTCAACAACACTTCGCGGCGTTCCTTGGTCTTGGTCTGGTGCGTGATGACGGGCACGAGAAACTCGCGGGCGATCGCGTAGACCGTCGCGTTGTCGTGCGTAAAGATCAGGACCCGGTCGCCGTTGTGTCGTTCGAGCAAGCGTCCGAGCAGACTCAGCTTGGCCGGCGCAGCGAGCGCGATCTCGCGCTGTTCACGGTAGGCGAGGTACGCCTGCCGCCCTTCCGGCGAACGGTGGGCCGCGACCAGGAAACGCCCCCAGGAGTTGGGTTGGCGCATATCGATACCGGTCTCGGACAGGAACCCACGGTAAATTTCACGCGCGCGCTCGTAGCGGTCCCGTTCCTCCGGCGTGAGGTTGACGTAGAGTCTCTCAACACTGTAGTCAGCCAGGTAGCGGCCCCGTAACTGCGTGATCTCTCGGCGATAGACGATCGGTCCGATCAGGTGGTCGAGTAGCTCGTGGGCCTTGTCCGCGCGCTCGGGGGTTGCCGTAAGGCCGAGCCGGAACGGAGCGAGCGCGCACGTTGCCGCGAGGCCGTACGTCGGCCCGGGCAGGTGATGGCACTCGTCAAAGATGAGCAGGCCGAACTTGTTGCCGAGCCGCTCCATGTTCAGGTAGGCCGAGTCATACGTGGTGACGGTCAGCGGCTTGATTTCGAAGTAACCACCGCCGACCAGTCCGATGTCGGTGCTGAAGCAGAGGCTCAGCTCGTCGTACCACTGGTTCATGAGGTCGATGGTCGGCGTCACGACCAGCGCGGGCCGCTTGGCATGCTCGATGGCGAGATTGGCAACGTGGGTCTTGCCGGTGCCCGTCGGTAAGACGATGACGCCCTTCTGGCTTTGCGGGGCGTTTACCCACGCTGCGATCGCCTCCGTCTGGTGCGGAAAAGGCTCTTTCGCGATGCGAATGGGCCAGGCGGTCTCTTTGTAGTCGCGTGCCGCGTCGACATATTTCGCGCCCTGGCTCCGCAGGGTCTGAACGATCAGGCGATACCAGATGGCCTGCGCCCGGAATACGCCCGCGCGGGGGTCAAACTTCACGCCCGGCAGGTTGGGCTCTTCGCCCTCCGGCAAGCCTTCGACGACGAGCGTTCCCTGGTCGAATGTGAGGCGCAGAGGGCGAGCGTGTCCCTGCGGCACGGCGGCCGGTTGGCTCATGACGGTTGCGCCCCAGGATCGGACGACGGTGAGATACTTGGTCGTCGAGGCCGGAGCCATCCGAAGACTTCCGTGACCGGAAGCCGGAAGCCGGGCAGAATTGGCTCGCCGAAAATCACCCCGCCTGAAAGCAATCGCTCGGGTGGCATTCCGGGACCGAACACGTCTATGGTTTTGCGCTGCGGATGGACGAGCAGACCGAGTTGGCAACCGTGCGCCGTCGAGTGAATCAACTTGTAGGTTGCGTTCCGCACCGATTGCTCGGGCGAGATGATTGCAACGTGCAGGTCGGGCGGGCGATGGAACGCGTTAGCGATCTCGCCGTCGGCGTCGTACTCGATGTGGTCCTCGCTGAAAAAGGCGACATCGGGGATAATCGAACGCCCCGCGAACGTGCAACGCAGCTCGACGAGCGCCAAGCCCAGCCGTGCCGGTTCGGCGAACAGATTCACCCGGTCGGCGATCCGAACCGTGAGCAGGCTATGCTTTCCCTGGGGAGACACCTTGGCCTCGATTCGTCCGTCGATGTACTCCAGATAACGCTTACCCTCACGCCAGGAGGCATCCGGCGTCGCGAGAAATTCCTCTAAAGTGAGCGTCCCCGAGACTCGCGATTGGTTCCCCATCGCCAACACTCCCTGCGACCCCCGGCCGCCCCGCCTTTGTACCGCATGCGGTCGCTTTGCGGAACACGCGTTCCGGTCCCGATACTATACTCCAGTTTACACCCGCTGGAGGGGGGCTTCCAGGAGGAGCGTTCGAGTTGCGAGAGGAGGCCGAGTCGCCCAAATCCGGCGCTCCGACTGGACGGCGGAAATCCTGGGTCCGGCTGCCGAATCATGGGATGTTGGCGTGATGATCGAGTGCCGGTGGAGCACCCGGATGAGCCGTCATGACCGTCAGGGTTTCGCGGGCGGCGTCGGCGGCAACGATTCGAGCGGCTGGCCGTCGACGAGCGAGGCAGCGTTGGCTTTGACCACCGTATCATCCTTCGTTAAACCCGACACGACTTCGGTTCGAGTACCGTCGTTCAGGCCGAGCTCGACGGCGCGCCGTACCGCTTTGCCGTCGACAACGATGACGCAGGTCGCCTTGTCTTTCTCGCGGATGGGAGCCGTGGACGGCACGGTCAAGACGTTCGCATGCTCCTCGGCGATCACGGTGGCGTAGGCGTAAAGGCCGGGACGTAGCTTTGCGTTCGGGTTGGGCAGGTCGATCTCCACCCGGAGCGTCCGCGTCTTGGGGTCGAGCGCCCAGGCGGTGCGAGTGATCGTGCCTTCGAACATGTTGCCTTTCATGGCCTGAAGCTCGACCGTCACGTGATCGCCGGGGTTGACCTCGGCGGCAAATAACTCGGGGACGTCGGTGGTGATCGTCAGCATGTCGGAGCGGGCAAGCACGAACAGCGGTTCCGAGTCGGCGCTTGGCTTCGTGAGCTGGCCCGTGTCGATGTGGCGGCGGGTGACGATCCCATCGAAAGGGGCCTCGATCTTGGTGTAGGCGAGCAGAGCCTCGACACGGTGCGCTTCCTCGCGTGCGACCTCCGTCGCGGAGGCCGCCGCGGCGACGTTCGCGCGGGCCTGGTCGAATGCAGCCCGGGCCTGGATCAGCGTGACCTCGGCGGTCCTGACCTGCGCGGCGATCTCCTCGCCGGCCGCCTCGGCGGAGTGGAGCTTGCTCCGGGTCTCGTCCACCAGGCTGCCAGTCTGCGCCCGCGCGCGGAATAGTTCCTCGACTCGTTTGAACTCGGACTGCCAGCGCGCGAGGTCGGCACTGACGCGCTTCACGCCCGCCCGCACTTCCAGCAGCTTCGCCTCAGCGCCCGTCACGTTGGCCTGAGCCACTTCCGCCGCGGCCGAGGCCAGCTTGTGCTGGGAGATCGCCTGCTCGATTTCCGCCTTCTTTTGCTGGCTCTCCGCCTCCAGCTCCGGGACTGACAGTTCGGCAAGCACCTGGCCTTTCTTGACGATAGCCCCGATGTTGACGTTCCAGCTCTTGATGAAGCCCGCGATCTTCGCGTGCATTTCCGTGGTCTCGAACGCCTGAAGCTGGGCCGGCTCGCTCACAGTCCTGCGCACCGTGTGCCGTTCGGGACGCACGACATCGACTCGCGCCACGGGTTGCGTCGCCGGTCCGGCTTTTCCCTCGATCGGCCGTTCGCATCCGGCGGCGATCGCTGAAACGACGAGGGCTACGGTGATCGAAAGCACGGTTCGGTGAGCCGTCGAGACGCAACGCCGGGAGCCCGGATGCGGCGTCCTGGACGGGTCGGGCTCCATCGTCATGATGAGTCTCAATTGTGTAAGCATGGCGCTTGTTTCCGCGCTGATTAGTAACCGTGGCCCGCCGCGGTGCCGGACGAAGGACCACCCGCCGGCCCCGCTGATCGACGGGCGCGAGGATCGCCATTGGATATCGCTGGACCGGGCTTGCCCACTTCGTTCTCCTCCTCGTGATAGTGGGGGCTCTCGGGGTCGTCTGGGTCGAGCGAAGCCGATTCGCGGCCAGCGTTTCCTTGAGCGAGAGCGAAGACCGTCGGCAGTACGGTGAGCGTGGCGAACGTTGCGGCGATCAGTCCGCCGATCACAGCGCGTCCGAGGGGGGCGGTTTGCTCGCTCCCCTCGCCCCAGCCCAGGGCCATCGGGAGCATGCCGGCCGTCATCGCGCAGCTCGTCATCAAGATCGGACGGAGCCGGCCCTGCGCACCCTCGACCGCGGCTACGCCTGCGCCGGCGTCCTCGGTTCGGCGGTGTCCCTCGGCGAACGTGACCAGGAGGATCGCGTTTGCCACGGCGACCCCGATGGCCATGATCGCCCCCATGAACGACTGAAGGTTTACCGTTGTACGGGTGAGCCACAGCATCACGACCACCCCCGCTACCACGGCGGGCGCGGTGGAGACGACGACCAAGGCAAGCCGCACCGATTGGAAGTTCGCCGTCAGCAGCAGCAAGATGACGACGATCGACATCCCCAGGCCGATCGACAGCCCGCGCAGGATTTCTCGCATCGGGGCGACCTGCCCGCGCAGGTCGACGGTCACCCCCTTCGGCGGCGCGCCGGCGGCCTTCAGGGATTGCTCGACACGCCGGGCGACCCGGCCCAGGTCTTCGCCGGCGATGTTCGCGGACAGGCTCACGGTCCTCTTCATGTTATAGCGATCATACTCGCCGGGCATCGTACCCGCCTGTACGCTCGCGACGTCGCGCAACAGCAGTTGCCGGTCCAGGCCGGGCTTCTGGATCGGCACGGTCTCGACATCCTCCAGCGAGTCCATGACCTGGTACGGGATCTCCACCTGTACCTGGTAGCCGATCCCCGTCTTCGGATCGGGCCAGTAGTTGGGAACCATGAAGCGGCTCGATGACGTGGCGGCAACCACCGAGCGTGCGACGTCTTGCACGGTCACGCCGCTGAGCCCGGCGCGTTCGCGGTCGACGTCGATGCGGATTGTCGGGTAATCGAGGGTCTGGCCGTACTGGAGGTCCCGAAGTGCCGGGATCGTGGCCAAACCCTCTCGGACCTTCTCGGCGTAGGCCCGGTCGTCGGCCAGGTTCGGCCCGGTCACGGCCACCTCGAGCGGGGTCGGTGAGCCGAAGCTCATGACCTCGCTGACGATGTCTGCCGGCTCGAACGAGAGGCGTACGTCGGGGAGTTGCCGGCCAAGCTGCTCGCGCAACCGCTGCTTCAGCCGATCGATGCTGATGCCGGAACGCTGCGTGAGCGCGACGCGCAGGATGGCCTCCTCGGGGCCCCCGGTCCACTGGTAAATCGCATTAATCGGATAGCTCGAGGGAATGAGTCCCACGTAGCCGATCGAAATTGCGACCTTGTCGCGGCCCACCTCTTTGGAAATCGTGTCGAGCGCGGCGATCGCCAGCTTCTCCGTCTCCTCGTACCTCGTCCCGGCCGGGGCGCGCAGGCGGAGCTGGAACCGTCCGGCGTCCACTTTGGGAAAAATCTCGAGTCCGAGCGACGTTCCCAGCAGGCCGATCACGGCGAGGGTGGCGACGAGGTACGCGGGGACCACCATCCAGCGCCAACGAACGACGCGGCTGACAGCCCGGCCGTAGTGGTCGCGGCCACGCTCGAACCAGGATCGCTCGTGCTCGCGTTCCCGCCGCAAGTGGTGATGATGGCGGAGCAGCCACGTGGAGAGTACCGGCACAAACGTGCTCGATAACAGGTAGGACGCGACCATCGCGAACCCGACGGCCAGCGAAAGCGGCACGAAGAGGGCCTGGGCCGCGCCCTGCATCAGGAACGAGGGGATGAAGACCGCGAGCACACAGAGCATCGCCAGGAGCCGGGGGACGGCCGTCTGCTGGTTTCCCCGCCTCACAGCGCGGGCGACGGAGCCCGTCTCCTCCATCTGGTGATGGATATTCTCGACTTCAACGGTCGACTCGTCCACCAGAATTCCGATCGCCAGCGCGAGGCCGCCCAGGGTCATGATGTTGATCGTCTGCCCGGTGAGCCAGAGGGCGATCAGGGCGCCGGAGAGGGCGAACGGGATGTTCAGCACCACGACGATCACGCTGCGCCAGTCGCGCAGGAAAAGCAGGACCATCAGGCCCGTAAGCACCGCCCCGACGACTCCTTCGGTGACGACGCTCCACATCGCACGGGTGACGGTTGGCGACTGATCGAACTCGAAGCTCACCTTGATATCGTCGGGCAGGACCGCCTGCATGCTCGAGAGCGCTGTCCGGACGTTGTTCACGACGGACAGCGTTGAGGCGTCTGCCCGCTTGGTCACCAGGATGTACACCGCGCGCCGGCCGTTGACCAGGGCGTAGCCGCTGGGGATGTCGGTCGCGTCGTGCACGGTCGCGACGTCGCGCACGTAGACCGTGGGATCCTGGCCCGGACGGATCGGGATGGTCTCCAGCTCCTGGACCTGTCGGGCGAGGGCGTTGATCGGGACGATGGGCATCAACTTGCCGATTCGGACGGTGCCCGACGGGCTGATCGTGTTCCCCGTGCTGAGCGCAGCGACGACTTCGTCGGGCGACATCCGGTAGGCTCGGAGGCGGTCCGGATCGACGCGCACGACGACCGTCCGCTGACTCCCTCCGAACGGCGGCGGGGCCGAGACTCCCGGCAGACTTGCAAACATTGGCCGGACCTTGAACAGCGCCTGGTCCTGGATTTCACCGATGCTTTTGGTCTCGCTGGACAGGACGAGGTAGCCGACGGGCACGCTCCCGGCGTCGAACCGGGTGATGAAGGGAGAGACGGTCCCCGGCGGCATGAACGCGCGGGAGCGAGTGACGTAGCCGATGGTCTCGGCCATCGCCTGCGCCATGTTGGTGCCGGGGTGGAAGAAGAGCTTCATCAGGGCCATGCCCTGAATGTTCCGGCTCTCGACGTGGTGGATGCCGTTGATGTAAAGGAAGTGGTACTCGTAATAGTTGGTGAGAAGACCCTCCATCTGCGCGGGGTCCATGCCTCCGAAGGGCTGGGCCACGTAGACGACCGGGAGGTTCAGGCTGGGGAAGATGTCGATCGGCATGCGCAGGACGGCCAGCACGCTTCCCAGGACCACGGCGGCGACGAGGACCATGACGGTGAACGGCCGCCGTAGCGCGAAGACGATCGGGTTCATCGTTCAATCCTTCCGCCCGGCTGAGGGAACGCAAGGCGGCGTGCGCGGTCCTGGTGACTCAAGCCCGGGGTCCCTCCGTCGCGTCCGTCCCGCTGCGTGGCCTCGATACCTACGTGGAACGGACCCGCCTTGGCTAACGAAAAATGTCGGTGCGTTTCGTGCACACGAATGGGATCATTTCGTGGGTTCTTGTCGATGGATCGACGGAGTGGGAGGGTCGTCGTGGAGCACTTCCTTGACCAGCTCGCGCAGCTTCGCCTTCGCCTCGTCGAGCGCCCGGGATCCCTCCGGCGTCGCCCGGTAGTACTTGCGCTGCTTGCCGCCGACGACTTCGGTTTGCACGACCAGGTATCCCGCATCCGCCAACTGGTGGAGCATCGGATAGAGCGTACCTGCTCCGACGTCGTAGCCGTGCCGCCGTAGTTCCTCCATCATCTCGATACCGAAGATGGGCTCCCTTGCGGCGTGGTACAGCACGTGCAGCCGAACGAATCCGCCGCAAAATATTTTCGTCAGCAGTTCGCTCATCGTTGTCGTACCCTGATATTGAAAGGCAATATTAGTCGTTGCCGGGCCGCCGGGCAAGGAGCCACGGGGCCGTCGGCCGCGTTATTGTGCGTTGCTCAGGGGCGCAGGCGGAGGAGCGACTCGCGTTCCGAGGCCGACAATTCGCGCCACTCGCCAGGTCGGAGGTCGTCTAGAGCAATCGGTCCGACGCGCTCGCGGATCAGTCGCAAGGTCGGGTGTCCGACGGCCGCGGTCATCCGCCGTACCTGGCGGTTGCGCCCTTCGCGAATCGTCAGCCGGACCCAGGCCGTGGGGACTGATTTACGAAACCGGATCGGGACCGGCCGGTCGGGCAGGGGAGGGGGGTCGGCGAGCAGGTCGACCTGGGCGGGGCGCGTCGGGCCATCGTTCAGGATCACGCCCCCGCGAAGGCGGTCCAGCGCATCGGCCTCGGGAACGCGTTCCACCTGAGCCAGGTACGTCTTCGGGTGCTCGAACCGCGGGTCGGTCAGCCGGTGCGCCAGCTCCCCGTCGTCGGTCAAGAGCAACAGCCCCTCGCTGTCACGATCGAGCCGGCCGACGGGATAGACGAAGGGGACGGGGACGAAGTCCTTGAGCGTGGAGCGACCCGAGGTGTCGGTGAACTGAGTCAGGACGTCATACGGCTTGAAGAACTTCAGGTAACGGTACGGACCCGGCGAACGGGCCGGGGCACGACGCTGTTGTGGTGATCTGGGCATACGCGTCGGGTTGACCTTTTCTACGTCGTTCGTACTGGCCGTTTCGGCAGGCGGACGACGAAGCATGCGCCTCGGCCGGGATCGGAGCGAACCTCGATCGAGCCGCCGTGATCGTGGACGATTGCGTAGCTGATACTCAGCCCGAGCCCCGTCCCCTGGCCGATGGGCTTCGTCGTGAAGAAGGGATCAAAAATCCGGTCGCGGACCGACGCGTCGATTCCCGTCCCGTCGTCCTCGACCTCGATCCGCACTGCGCCGTTGTCGGCGCGGGTACGAACGGAAACCCGGCCGCCGGTCGAACAGGCGTCGATGGCGTTGCTGACCAGGTTCATCACGACCTGGTTGATCTTGGCGGCATGGCAGGTGACGGGGGGCAGGGGACCGAGCTCGAGCTTGACTTCCACCTGCTTCTTACGCGCGTGGCCGAGAATGATCGAGACCGTGGACTCGATGCCGGCGTTGATGTCGGCCTCGTTGACCTCGCCCTCATCAAGGCGGGCGAACGCGCGCAAATCGCTCACGATCTGCTGGATGCGCCGCAGCCCTTCGCGCGTCCGATCGAGCAGTCCTCTCAGGTTCGCCAACGAGTAATCGAGGTCAGCGGCCTCGCGCAGTGCCGCGAGGCGTCGGGCGAGGTCCGGCTGTTCGCGGGCGATCAACGGGCCGGCTTCGTCCAGCAACTCGAGCAGGCGGAGGATTTCCCCGGCGTCGCGCTGGAGCACCGCGACGTTGTTTGTTACGAACGAGAGCGGGTTGTTGATCTCGTGGGCGATGCCTGCCACCATCTGGCCGAGTCCGGCGAGCTTCTCGGTCTGGACCATGCGGGCCTGAGCCTGCTTGAGCGTTTCATGAGCGGAGCGCTCGGAGCGGGCCGCCTCTTCCAGCAGGTAGTTCTGCTCGGCGAGTTGTCGCTCCGCCTGCTTGCGTGCTGTGATGTCGGTGTGCGAGCCGGCCATCCGGTACGGCTTGCCGGTCGGATCCCGCAGGGCGACCCCGCGGGTGCGGATCCAGCGGTAGGTTCCGTCCTTGTGCCGGAGCCGGTGTTCGAGGTCGTACTCGAGCGTCCGTCCTTCGAGATAGTTGCGCACGGCGGTCAGCGTGCGCTCGCGGTCGTCGGGGTGCAGGCGCGACTCCCATTCCTCGAAACGCGGACCGACCTCCCCTTCTTCGTACCCAAGCTGCGTCTTCCAGCGGGGTGAATAATAGACCGTGTTGGTCGTGATGTCCCAATCCCAGATGCCATCGCGAGAGCCGCGTACGGCGAGGTCGAAACGCTCTTCGCTCCGGCGCAGGTCCTCGCCGGCCCTGGCCCGCGCAGTGATGTCCCTGCGTACGAGCAGGTACACGGAACCGAGCAGCGCCAGGGCGAACGCCACCAACAAAGACGACGTCAATAACGCGAGCCGGGAACTCGCACGGGCTTGCGCGAAGCGATGCGCGAGGAGCGCGTTCTCGGATGACGTCATTTCGGCCAGCAGGGTTCGGAGTTCGCCTATCAGGGCCTCGCCCCTTCCGCTCCCTACGTTCCGTCGCGCGGCCTCGGGGCCTTCGTCGATCCGTTCTTCAATCGCCTTGTTCATCGAGGCGATCAACGGGGTGAGCGCGGCCTCGAGCAGGCCGACGCGTCGTTGCTGCTCGGCGTTGTCGACCGTGAGGGCCTTGAGCGCTCCCGCTCGCCTGACGACTTGCGTTTCCGCCTCCGAGAATGCGTGGAGCTCGGAGGGGTCTCCGGTGATCAGATAGGAGCGTTGGGCCGCCTCGGCGGCTAACGTGGCCACGTGGAGTTGGTCGATCGCGACTAGAACTTTGAACGTGTGGGCGATTTGCCGGTTGTCGTGAACGACATGCTCGGCGGTCCGGTACATCAGGTAGGTGACCGTGCCGAGGACTACAAGCGCTGCGCCGAAGGCCGCACCGAGCTTGGTTTGGATCGATCCTCGCACAGGCTCGTCCTCCGTCGGCGGCCGCGCTCGCGGGGCGCGGCCGCCGTCGGCCTTGCCGGGTCCGTTCAGTCGCGTGCTTGCGTGGTGGCAGCGTAGCCGGGCTTGGGGTTGCCCTCATCGTCGAGCTTGTCGCACGCCCAGAGTAGGCCACGCGTCAGCATGTCGAGGTAGA
>JARLIH010000272.1 GCA_031291845.1 Isosphaeraceae bacterium
GCGGCGCCTTCTGCGCCCAAGGCGGAGGCCGAAACGCCCGCGCCCGCCGACGCCGCGCCTCCGGCAACCAAGCCCGGTGGGTCCTCGGCGACCGCCGAGATGCTCGCGCTGGGTAACTCCAACCCGCCGCCCGGATCGTCCGGCGCTGATAGCCAAGGGAGTACGAAGCCCTCGCCGCCAGCCGGGACGAGCCCCGCCATGCCTCCGGGTTCACCGGGGGGCGCATTCCCGATGCCGCCGGGTTCCTCTTCGCCGAAGCCTCCGGCGGCAAGCGTTATACCGCCTGGACCTCCGGGCGCCCCTCCCGGCGCGAGCATCCCACCCCCGGGCTCTCCCGCGATGCCCCCGGGCGCAAGCGGGACGCCACCCGGATATCCCGGTGCCGCTCCAGGCGGCCCGCCTCCGGCCGCAGCCCTTCCTCCGGGTGGCCCAGGTTCGCCGTCGCCGATGCCTCCGGGCGGCCCTCCCGGCGCAATTCCCGGCGGCCCTCCCGGCGCGGCGAATCCAGGCATGCCTCCGGGCTATCCCGGCGGTAGTCCTCCGCCCGCCGCGGCCGCTCCCGGTGCTCCCGGAGCGCGTCCACCAGGTGGCCCCGGCGGTTCTCCCCCGGGTGGCCCCGGTGGAGGTGGTGGAGGAAGCGACCGCCCCGCGGACTTCCGGACCACGTTCGGCGCGGTGAACGCATTCCTCGATGCCGTCAAGGCGAAAGACCCCGCGCGCCTGAAAGAGGCCACGGCACTCCATGCCGGCCAACCGTCGGAAACGCGCCCGCAGAACAAGAAGATCTTCGAAGCGATCCTCGAAGAATCGCTCTCGCCCGACGACCTGGATGAGCTGGCCAAGAAGCTCGACGGCTATCAGGTCAGCGGATCCAACGATGCGACGAGCTCTGGACGCCTCGGCATTACCCTTCACAAGTCGGGGGCCGGGGGCTCCTTCCTCCAGCGCACGATTACCGTCCGGAAGGAAAAAGCCGGGTGGAAGGTCGTCGACATCAGCGGCGAAGGCAAGCTGGAATCGATGAACGGAGGCGGCGGCGGTGGCGGGGGGATGCGGGGGCGTCGTCGTTGACGCACGCTGTCCTGGGAACGCGATTGTAAATCCGACGCGTCCGATCGTGTAAACTTTACCGTCCTCAGCTCGTGAAAAACGGGCTGGGGATTTTTTTTCCTCAAGTTTGTCGTGATATTGGCCGGAGCGACGTCAATCCTTCCCCATTTTCCGCGAATGGTCCCGAAGCTGCATAACACGTTGAGCACGAATGCCACGTCGTGACAAGGTCGTCACGAACTCCAGACTGCGCCAAGGAGGGAGCTTTTATGGTCTGGTCCAGCCTGCGTTTTTGCGCGGTGCTCGAGCTGCTGGTGATGGTGTTCCAGGTGGCGGGGGTCGCGGCGTTATGCGTCCACCGCTTAGTCTCGGTGGGACGCTGGCGAGATCGCGGGCGCATCGGCTACATCGTCGCGCTCGTGGGTCTTGGGGTCGCGGGCGCCCTGTGCGGCCGGCACGATTCCGAGTTCGCCCTCTTTGCCGGCGGGACCATGACGGTCCTCCTGATCGGCATGACAATCGGAAGCGGACAAACTGATGCGACCAGCGCCACGCGCGGGCTCGCCGGGGCGTAGCCAACGCTCGCCGGCTGACTTTTTTTCGGTCATAATCGCTTTGCTACCAACGGATTGATGAGACGGGGCCAACTGGCCCCGTTTTTTTTTTGCGCGGTGATTTGACCGCCCCAAAAACGCGCGCCATAGTTGCGGCGAAGAAACGGAAACGGCGGTCAAGGCCCGATCGCGCTCCCACCCTGACGTTCACCCCAACGGTCCCTCCCTGCCCCTTCAGTGCCTGTCGTCCCGCGCTCTCAGAGCGAGGACGATGGTTCGCGCAAGGTCCCTCGCGGGAGTTTCCCTGACCAGTCGCGACGGATTATTACCGACCTGAACGTGCGTCCCGCTCGCCGTTCGTTCGCAGGTCGTGCCGGCTCCAATGCGGGAGAAGGACATGCCCATGTTGGTTGGACTGAAACGGATTTCAACCGCGTTCGGCCTTCTCGCGGCCACCGCGGCGGCGAGCCAGGCCCAGACCCCGGCCCCGAGCTTCAACCAGTCGACCGCGGACGCAGTCGCCCAGAGCCTGCGCGGCAGCCGGTCGCTGGCTGGATACCGGATCGAGATCGAAACCCGGAGCGGCCTCGTGACGCTCACCGGTTCGGTCGCCACCCAGGCGCAGAAGGCCGAGGCGATCGCACGGGCTCGTCGGGTTTCCGGCGTGAGCGGGATTGTTGACCAGCTCAGCGTGACGGGCGATAACCGGGTCCGCGCGGCCCAATACCAGACCGCGATGGGCTTCCACGGGGGCGGGAACGTAATTTACGACGGTACGCCCGTGGCTGGCGCCGCTGCCGGCGCTGCGCCGGCGGCCCCGGCTTATGACGGGCCGCTGCCCGAAGGGCCCGCCGGGATGCCGGGGGCTACGCAGGCGTCGAACCCCCGCATGCCCAACTACGCGTGGCCCAGCTACGCCCCGTACCCCAACTACTCGGCCGTCGGGTATCCGACCGCCTATCCTTGGCAGGCCTGGCCGAACATCTCCCCGCCCTACCCCTACCCCGAAGTGCCGCTCGACTGGCGGGCCGTGACCCTGCGGTGGGATGACGGCATCTGGTGGCTCGACTTCAAGAAGAACTACACCCGGCCGTTCTTCACGCCGTACCCGTTCGGCATCTTCGCCTACTGAGCGCGGCTGGCGCCGGCGAGTTTCGTTCGCGATCGCCTTGGGCCGACGGGGTCACTCCCGCAGGCCCAAGGCGGTTTGCTTTCTTGATCCACGAATCGGTTTGTCCATCCTTCCGTTCCCGATCCCGGCTCAAGCAACCTGGCCGTCCGCGCCGATCTTCGTTCGTGCAACAGGCGGGGATTGGCGGCGTGCAAGAGGAAACTAAGGCCCATTCGGGAAATTCCTCACACACTGCGTCGCCCGCGAACGATAACTAACCACATGAGCCGGTCAGTTCATCCGGTGGAACGCCGGGTTGATCGGTCGGTTACGCGAAAAGTCAACGTCCCGGCGTCCAAGGCCGGTGAGGCCGGAGGCCTCACGGCGCGTTCGCGCACGTTCCCAAGGAGGGGATTTCCCAATGAACCGATCCGCGCGGCACTGGGGCCCGATCACCCCGCGCTGGGTACGCGGCCTGCTGACGGGTGTGTTGTTTGCGTTCGTCACGACCACCTATACCGGTTGCGGCCTGTCCTACGTCTTCCGCAATATCTCGCCCCTGCACGCCAACGGCTGGTCGTTTGCGTTCCCGATCCTGCCCTCGCAGCAACAGCGCATGGAAGAGGACATGAAGCGCGAGCAGCGCGATCGGGTGCCGATCCTCGACCCGATCCCGGGCGAGTTCGCGCCCAGCCCCTGCCTCGACCCGCCCAGCGAGGAGGAGATCTGGAACAAGGTGCCCAAGTTCAAAAACGGCTGCCCGCCGTTCTATGAGACCCAGCGCAACAACGTGCGGATCCTCACGGAGAAGATCGGCGAGAAGATCGACCCGTGCAAGGTCTACCCGCTGGCCGGTCCCTGTCAGCTCGTGCACTGCCACTACAAGTGCACCGTGTACTACGACGAGCTGTACTGGTCCGACTACCCGATCCCGTTCAACCACGTCGACCACCGTGTCGAGGTTGTCTATATCGACAAGGACCACCTCCGCCGTTGCGGTGGTCCGGCCGTCGCGTCCACCCCGCCTTGACCGGTCGCGGCCTGACGCCGAGTCTCACTCTCCGAACCGCCGCCGCCCGACTTGACGGGCGACGGCGGTTCGCCGTTCGTGCTCGTGAGGACTTGGTCGCAGGGAGGACGCCGGACGATGTTGGGACACACATCTCGATATCCACGCCGCGTCGTTCCAAGGCGCTTGCCGGCCGGCGCAGCGTGCCCGTACAATCAGGGACATGAATCGCCACCTCGCGGGCGCCTGCCGGGCGCGCCAGATTCTCTGGTCCTGCTTCGCCGCATTTGCCGCGTCCGGACTCACGGCCCGGGGCGAGACGCTCACTCGGCCGGACGGCGAGCGCATCGCGGGACGTCTCGTGATCGACGGGTCGCGGATCGGCTTCCGGCCCGAAAACGGGGCGAAGGCCGTCGGCCTCGAACCCGGTTCCGTCGTCACGTTTCAGCCGTCCTTTCGCGACGTCGCGCCGGGCCGTCCTCCGTTCCGTCTCGAGCTGGGGACAGACCAGCAGATCTCCGGGCGTCTCGGAGCGATCGACCGAGACGCCGCTCGGCTGGTCGACGGCCCCGGAGGGCTCTCGGTCACGGTTGCCCGTACGGGGCTGCGCGGGGTTGTCCAACACCCGGGTGAGGCGCAGGTGTTCGAGGACGGCTTCGAGACTCTCGAGGAATCCGCGTGGTCGAGCGTCGGCGAGCCGGTGCTCGACCACGAGCCGCGGCTGCTGGGCGAGCGTAGCCTGCGCATCGCCGCGGGCGGGACGGCGCTGACGCACCGGTTGGCCGAGCCGCTGGTGGCCGGCAAGCTCGAGCTTGCGTTTCACGACGACGGCACGACCGCTCCGGGTCAGCAATGGTTCGCGGACCTGTTCTTTCGGGGCGCGACGGGTCCAGAGTCGCTCCGCGCGATCCTGGGCTGGTCGGAGGAGTCGCTGGCCGTCGAGTCGTCGGGGGGCCTGGCCTTGGCCGTCCAGCGGCTGGCGCGCAAGCCGGGCTGGCACCGCCTGAGCGTTCGCTTCAGCCCTGAGCGGACCGAGGTGGCGGTCGACGGCGATGAGCTGGCCCACGGCAAAGGACCCTCGGGTCCGCTCGGGGAAATCCGGCTCGCCAGCTACGCGACGGGAAAATCAGGGCCCCCCGCCGGCCTCGCGGGACACTTCGACGACCTCCGGCTGGCCCGCTTCGCCGAGCCCGCGGCGAGCGTGGAGATCGACCCTTCCCAGGACGAAGCCCGGCTGACGAGCGGTGACCAGCTATTCGGTGCCCTCCAGTCCGCCGATTCCCGGCGGGTGGTCATGAGCGTGCTCGGGCGCGACGTACCCCTGTCGTGGGGCGAGGTCTCCAGCCTGTATTTCCGCCGCGCGGCGGTGCCGGGGCGGCCCGTCGAGGGGGTGCTCGTCCGAGTCGCCTGGCGTGCGTTTGCCGAAGGGGGCGCGGGCGACGTCGATCAGGTTGAGGGGGCGCTCGTGGGTGTCACCGACGCGGCGCTCACGGTCGCGACTCCGTACGCGGGTACGCTCGCCGTGCCGCGCGACCGCGTCGTGCGGCTCTCGGTCCAGGGTCACGGCCGACGGCTTGTCATCGATTCGGCGGCCCACCACCTGGGTAATCAGCTCTCGAGAACGCCCCCCCTGCTCGACCCGCCCCAGCCCGAGAGCGGGCCGTTCGTTCGCTCCTTCACGCTCGAACAGGTGCCCGAACGGCCGGCCTACATCGCGCTCGACGTTGTGCAGGTCATCGGTGAAGCGAGCGGTGGCGGGTTCGCGCAGGAGGTCCGGGATGGGGCCTTGCGCACGAACGTGAAATTGAACGGGCAGCTCGTCGACTATCTGAACCGGCACATCACCTCCAGCAACGAGACGCCCGAACGCGTTCGGCTCCAGGTCCCCGGTGGTCTGTTGCGTGCGGGCAAGAACGAGCTGCGAATCGAGCAAACGGGGCGCGCGAACGAGCCCGAGGAACTGGACGACATGGGGGTGCTCGGCATCGCGCTCGAGTTCGACGCCGCCGGCAAGCCCGCCGAGAAACCGTGAGGTTCCGTGAAGACGCTGACCCGCAGCATGGTCCGGCATGCCCACGCCATCGCCCGCGAGGTCGGTGCGCGCGTGATCCTGCTGTACGCCGACGTCGTCGAAGAGGACCAGGACCTGTCGGACTTGATCCAGGACGTCGACTTCCGGGTGATCCTCGTGTCGCGCCGGGTGGGCTTCCGCGCGCCGGCGGGCTGGGACGAACTGTGCGCCGTCGTCCGCGTGCCCGATATTCGGATGACGCGCGCCGGGCAGATCAAGATCGCGACCCTCGTGGCCTCGGCCGAGCGCCTCGTGCGGGTGGGTGACCGCATCCTTTGCCTGACGGGAATCGACTGCTCGGGAACAATCGACACGATCATCGTGCTCGACCTCGGCAGCGAGCTGGAGATGTTTGCCGACACCGCGGCCGATCCGCTCCCGCCCGACGTGACGTCCGCCGTCTTCGAGCGCCTTTTGACGCTCGCCAGCGAGCTCGGCGTCGAGGGGCGCGAGGGGCGACCCGTCGGGACATTGTTCGTCCTGGGCGATCACGAACGGGTGCTCTCCCACAGCCACCAGCTCGTGATCAACCCGTTCCACGGTTACCCGGAGACCGAGCGGAACGTGCTCGACCCCAGTCTCGAGGAGACGGTCAAGGAGTTCTCGGCGATCGACGGGGCTTTCATCATCCGGGGCGACGGCGTGATCCTCAGCGCCGGGCGCTACCTGGCCCCGCGCACGAAGCTCGACCAGCCCCTGCCCCAGGGCCTGGGCACGCGCCACGAGGCCGCGGCTGCGATCACCGCGAGCACCGACGCGATCGCGATTTGCATCTCGCAGTCGACCGGCACGATCTCCATTTTCAAGCACGGCCGGCTGATTACCGACATCGCCAAGCCGCGCGGGGGCCTCTCGGACGGGCTCTGACCCGAGCATTTCGGGCCGGCCATTGCCGGTCCTACGAACGCTCTCCCGCCCGCTCGACCTCGCGCGAAGCCGTGGGTCCCGGCGGCGCGCCGGGTCCGCCGGGCGTCTGCCAATCGCGGCTCATCAGCTCGGCCCAGCGATTCAGCTCGGGTACGCTCTGGAACACCAGCTTCATGCAAACGGTGATCGGCATCACCAGGACGAGCCCCACCAGGCCCCAGAGGAAGGCCCAGAAAAGACACGCGATCAGCACCGTGGTCCCGTTCAGGTCGAGCGAACGGCCCATGATGTAGGGGGTCAGCAGGTACCCTTCGATTCCGACCACCGCGAGGTAAACGGCCGCGACGATCAGCATGTCCCCGGGGCTGCCCGTCTGTCCGAACGCGACCAGCGTCGCGAGCGCACCGGCGATGATCTGCCCCAGGTACGGGATGAAGTTCGCCAGGGCCGCGAACAGTCCCAGCCCGAAGGCGAACTTGACCCCCAGCATCCGGAGCGCGAGCGCGATCACGCCCCCCAGACCGATATTGATCAGCGTACGGGCCACCAGGTACGCACGGATCTGCCGAGTCAGCCGCGCGAGCGTCCGGCCGGCGGCCTGCGCATCGCCGTGCGTCGGCGCAAAAAAGCGGATGACCTTCGGCGTGAGCATCTCGCTCTCGGCCAGCAAGAAAAGCACCAAAAACATGATGATCAGACCCTGACCGACCCAGAACGTCAGGTCGGCGAGCCCGTAGCTCAGCTTGTCGATCAAGAGGGCGCGGTTCGCGTCTCCGAACTGGTCGATCGTCCCTGGCTCGGGCAGAATCCCGCGGAGGTAGGGCTTGTCGCGGATCATGTCGGTGATCCGGTGGCTCGCCTGGCCCGAGAGCCGTTCGACGTCGGCCGGCAAGGTCTTGGCGGCCTGCACGAGGCTCTCCGCCGTCAGGCTCGCGACGTACAGGCCGATGACGACCGTGAGCAAGAACAGGAAGACCGCCGCGCCCGTCGGCCCGAGGGGCACGAAGCGGCGGAGAAAGGTCGTAATCGGCGCCAACATACAGGCTAACAGAAGCGCCAGCGCGATCGGGACGAGAATCGCTTTGAGGAGGTAGAGCGCGGCGATCACGCCGAGCACCGCCAAGACGATGACGGCGGTCGCGCCGAACTTGGGGTGTCGCTCCACTCCCGTACCCTCCCGAACCCGTCACGCTCCCCGGCCGGAGTGCTCCTGACCGTATCATGGGACCTCATCCGGGGATTGGCAAGGTCCCGTCACGGCATCGATCCGCGCGGGTTCCGCGAACCGTCGTAGCAGCCCCCGCAGGGTCGACTCCGCGGCCTCGGAGACCTCGGGTGGCGTCGCTAATTCCATTCCGGGCTCGGGGGCCACTCCGAACCAGCCGAGCCGCACCGGCCAGCCTTGGACCTCGGCCGTCCGGTTGAACCGCTCCTGTACCCGGAGCGCCCACACGACTCCCCAGTGGTCGCGGAACCAGAGCCAGGTGGCTTCCAGCCGGCTCCGGGCAGGAGGTTCCTGCCGCGAACACCGGTCGGCCGTCCAGAGCGCGAGCGCGAGTGCCCAGGGGAAGCCCGAAGCGAGCAGCACGCCCCGCGGTAACCCTATCGGTCGGTGTGTCAGCCCCAGGTACTCGGCGACGAACCCCACTGCCAAGCAAAAGCCCGCCCGTCCGTAGCGCGTGGGGAGATAGTTGGTGACCCCAGCGAGGACGACGAGCCCGTAGAACAGAGTCCAGGGCGCGTCGAGCCGCAACCGCTCCAGCCCGTGGGCGCGGCGGGCTAGCCCGGGGGCCTCCAGCCAAGGGATCAGGAAGACGAGCACCAGCAGCGCCATCAAGATTGCCCAGGCCCCGCCCCCGGGCGTGCGCGCGTTCAAGACCGAGATCAACGTCGCCAAGGTCGCGAGCACGGCGAGGTACGCCACGTGCCCGGCGAGTGGTCGCCCTGACGCCACCGGCTCGAGGGCGGCCAGAATCTGTGAAGCGATCGCCAACCCCGTCGCCAGCACGGCCCAGATGACCGCCGCGCGGAGAGCCGTCCCCCTCGCACCCCGCCAGGCGCGGAGCAGCGGATAGGCGGTCGTCGCCAGGGCCAGGCCGAGGCCAACCGGGCCGACCTCCGGCCAGGCCAGCCAGACGACCCCCGCCAGGATGGCGCCGAGAAGCGCGATCGCCCGCCAGAAACGGACCCTCGACATGGACCCTGCCTTTCGTCCGTTCATCCCGAATGATTTCAGGGAAAGCGGCGGGGCCACTACCCCTCGCCGACCAGACCTTTATAATGGATCGCACAGCGAGGTGACGACCGGTCCCACGGAAGGGTGGCAGCCAACGGTCTCGAGGAAACGCCGATATGCTTGCCGCTACGCTAGGCGTGACGCTGGTCGTCGCGCAGTCTGTCCTGGGGGGATCCGCCGGCTCGACCTGCGCCGCCTGCGGGGTCGAGAAATCGGCCATGTTCGACCAGATTGAGCGCCTGCAAACCAGTCCGAACTGGCGCGAGCGCGAGAAAGCCGCGCACGCTCTTCGGCGCTTCGACTGGCGGTGTCATCCGGAAGTGGCCGAGGTGCTCGCGACCGCGCTCCTGACCGACCGCCATGAAGAAGTCCGCGAAGAGTCGGCTCAGTCGCTAACCAAGATGGCCCCGTGCGTGCCGATCGTCCATACCGCCTTGAACCGCGCGGCCAGCCTCGAGCGCGATCGCGCGACCCGGCATTGGGCCAAGAAGGGCCTGAAAGCGCTCAACCACCGGTGCGACGCGCCCTGTGCAGCCTGCGGCGGGCCGGTCGTCGCCGGGCCGGTCCGTATCGAGCGCGTGCTGCCCGTCGTTCCGTCGGCGCCGGAGAAAGTGCTTCCCCCGGCGGTCGATTCGCGGGTCGAACCCGTTCCCAGCGAGCCTGTTCCCAAACCGGCGACGCCGCAACTCGACGAGCCACGGCTGGAGCCGGCCACGAGCTCAAACGATCGCCCCCGGCGGACGGGGATCCCACTCCTTGGCGCTCGATCGTTGTTCCGATCTCGTTGACCGACAGCGCGAGATCGCGTTTCACGGGATCGCCATCAGTGCGCACTCTTCCCCGCGGGGCCTCTGACCTGAAGTCCATCCGCTTGTGGTACTGGGTCGGAGGCCTTTTCGCCTTTGCGGCCGCGGGGATTCTGCTGGGCTGGGGCCACGAGGGAGAGTCGGTCGGCCCGCTGACCCTCTTCCTCGCGTGGGGGCTCATCGGGCTAGCCGGTGAGGTGGGGACCTTGCTCCTCGCGCTTCGGCATCCCCCGGCGCCCCGTATTCCCCAACACGCCCGCCCCGCCGACGGCGAAGTCGGACTGGCGCGGGTGACCGGGGCGAGCGGCGAGCCGAACCCGTTCGACCCGCGGTATCGGCGGTTCGAGCAATGGGAGCAAGAAAACGCCGCAGGAACCAGTCCGGCGAGCTTGGGGCCGAGCCGCCCACCACCCTTGCTCGGTCGCGTGGCCTGGATTTCGCTATTCATCGGCCGCGACGGTAGGAGCTGGTCGGACAGCGCGATCGCCGAAGCCCATGCGTCGCTGCGCCGGGCGGGCGTGTGGATCGAACGCGAAGCGATGCGCTGGAATGCGCCAGTGAACGTCGAACTGGCTGAGACCTATTTCGTCACCGAGGACGAGACACCGGAAGACGTCGTGATCGGCTTTCAGCGCGAGGGGGAGCACGAAGGGCCCCTCGAGCGTGACGCGGTGACGAAGGCCCTCGTCGGCATGAGCCGTGCGGCCGCCCGCTTGGGGTTCCGCGATGGGGCGGACATGGTCGCCTCGGTCAACCAGAGGGTCGATGCGGACGCCCACGTCTGGCTCGTCCACCCGCTACGGGCCGGACGGTCCTTGGCAGTTCCCCTCGACCAGACCGAACTGGCCGGCGTCAGCCTGGCCGTCTGCTACGCGCGCGAGGAGAGCTTCCCCGAGCCCTTGACGAAGCCCCCCTACACCGATTCCGCGACTGTTGCGCACGAGCTTTTGCACCTGTTCGGGGCCACCGACAAGTACGGCGTTCCCTTGCGCTCGTTCCCTGCGCAGACCGTGACCGCACGCGACATCATGCGCCTGAGCCAGTCGTCGCTATCTCGGCTGCGCATCGACCCGTTGACGGCCGATGAGATCGGCTGGACGCGTGAGGCGTAAACGCTCAGCACTCAGCCCGTCCAGGACCGAGTGCCCACGTAGTTTTACCCCAACAACGCCTCGATCGGCTTCCCTTCGCTCAGCTTGATCGGCCGCCCGACCGGCGAGATATTCTCCTTCACCGGGTCGAGACCAACCGCCTTCAGAATCGTCGCGTGAACATCGGCCACCTGCGTCGGTTGCACGGGGGTTTTCACGCCTTGCGGGTCGGTCTCGCCCAGGACGAAACCCTTTCGAATGCCGCCGCCGGCGATCACGATGTTGAAGCCGTTCGGCCAATGATCCCGGCCACCGGCGACGTTCACTTTGGGCGTCCGCCCGAATTCGCCGCCACAGAGGACGAGCGTGCGCTCGAGCAACCCGCGTTCTTTCAGGTCCCGGATCAACGTCGCGAACGCCGGGTCCAGATCCTTGGCGCGGTTCCGGTGGATCTCGTGGTTGTTCACGTGCGCGTCCCAGCCGTCGAGCGTCACCTCCACACAGCGCACGCCGACTTCGATCAGCCGCCGGGCGGCCAGGCACGCGCGGCCAAATGCGGTTTCGCCGTACTCTTTGCGGAGCTGCGCGGGCTCCTGGGCGATCTCGAACGCTTTGAGCTGCTCGGAGCTCATCATCACGCGGGCGCGGTCGATCGTTTCCCGGTGGAGGGTCGCCGAAACCCGGCGCTGGCGGCCCTGCAGGAACGCACGGTCGACAACGGCCAAATCTTCGACCCGTCGCCCGTCGCGGTCCTTGGGAACTTGTGCGGCGACATCGGGAAGTTTCTGAAGCGGGTCGCCCGTCTGGAACGCGTCGTACTCCGCCCCCAGGAAGCCCCCCCGCGCGGCCCACTTGTTTGTCAAGATCGAGACATGCCGCGGGATCTCGGTACGCCCCACCGGCAGCTCGTGGCAGCAAATGGCGCCAATCGACGGATAGTCGGCCGTAACATCGGGCCGATAGCCCGTCTTCAACAGGTACGTCCCGCGCTCGTGGTCCCCCTCCTTGCTGATCATCGAGCGGACGATGGACACCTCGGGCAGCACCTCCGCGAGCCGCTCGTACCCTTCGGCGAGCTGGACCCCCTTGAGGGCCGTGTTGATGGCCTTCGTTCCCCCCGCGCTCATCGTTCCGGGGTGCGGGTCGAACGTCTCCAGTTGGCTCGGCCCGCCGGACAGCCAGAGCAGGATGATCGACTGGGCGGGCTGACGCCCCCGCTCGGCCTGGGCGGCGAGCAAATGCCCCACGGGGGTCAGCCAGCTCAGGCCGGCGAGGCCGCCCAGCTTGAGGAAGCTGCGACGGTGGACGTGCGGGCTCAGTGGCTCCATGAGAACTCCGTGGCGTTGATCAGGGTCCAGACGATGTCGCATAAACGCAGTTGGCGCTCCTTCCCCTTGGTCCCTTCCAGCCGCGGCACGAAGTGGGCGGCTTCCTCGGGAGTGGGGCGGCGGGTCAGCACGGTCAGGTAGGCGAGCTCGACGGCCGCCTGGTCGGTCGGGGCGAGCGTGGCAATCCGGCTGGCAGCCGTGACGAGACCATCCTTGGTTTTGTCCTTCACCAGGTCGCCGTTCATGAGGAGCAGCCGCTGGGGGATCGTCCCGCAGCCGTCACTGAAATCATCCTCGCCGGTGTCACCGTAGCGCTGGACGAACGCCTGCTGGCCGAACGTGTACCCCAGGCGCACCAGCACGTTCGACTCGCGGTCGATCGTCCCCAGCGAGGCCGACTGGAGCACCCCTCCGACGACCTGCTCGGGCCGCAGGCGCGTCAGCGGGAAGGCCGCCCAGGTCTTCTCCTGGGACTCGGTCACGTCGTTGTCGGACGCGCTGTCGCGCTGGAAGGCCTCGGTGGCGGCGATCGAGCGCACGAGCCGACGGAGATCGAAGCCATGCGCGCTGAAGTCGGCCGCGAGCATCTTGAGCAGCGGCGGCGGCTCTCCCACCGACAGGATGTCGTCGACCGGCTCGACCAGCGGCTTGCCGAACATGAGCGCCCAGACGCGGTTGACCGTCACGCGGGCGAGGTTCGGGTTCCGAGGGTCCGTAACCCACCGGGCCAGCCGCATGCGCCGGGGCCCCTCTTCGGGGAGCAGCTCCGTGTAGAAGGGAACGCCCGGAGGGGCGACTTCCGTTTTGCCGGACTTCCGGTTGGTCGGCTCGTACTCCCCCTGGCCGTCGTAGACGCCGGAAAACCCGGTGTGCACCTGCCCGAAGAAGGCGGCGAGCCCCTGAAAATCGCGCTGCTTCCATTCGCCGAACGGGTGGTCATGACACTGGGCGCAATCGAGCCGGACGCCGAGGAACGCTCGCGCCACGCGGGCGGCGATCTTTTCGGGGTTCGGCGGCTTCTCGGGCTCGACGGCGACGGTGATGAAATTCGTCCCTGGGTGGTCGGTCCAGAGCCCGCGGTCGGCGATGAGGTCGCGGACGATTGCATCGTACGGCCGGCTGTTCGCGAGCTGGTCGCTGAGCCACGTCACGAACCGGCGGCGGCGGAACTGGATGAACGGGCCTTCTTCGGTCCCGACGTAGACCCGCGCGAGACGCTCGGCGACGTAGTCGGCGAAACGTCGGTCCGCGAGCAGGTCGTCGATCCAGAGCGACAGCCGGCGGTCTTCGGCCCGGGCCTCGAAGCGGCGAATCTCTTCGAGGGAAGGAATCGTGCCCGTCAACGCGAGCGACAGCCGCCGCATCAAGGCGAGCTCGGGAGCCCGGCGGACGGGCGACACGCCAGCCTCAGCCCACTCCCGGCGCAGCTCCCGGTTCACCTCCCGCACGATCGTCGGGTCGGCCGGTGCGGGAGCCGGGTTGGCGGGCCGCCTGGCCGCGCGGGCCGGGACGACATTGGGCAGCAGGCTCGACGCCAGCGTCGCCGCCCCGCCGAGCACCAGGCCCACAAACAGGAGGTCGCGTGTCCCCATTCGCATTGGCGGTTCTCCGTGGAACGTTCTACGCTCGATTTTACCCCCGCCCGGCTGACTTCGTTTCAACCAATCCCCGAATTCTTTGCTACGCTAATCTCAGTCGGATTCCACAAGTGCCCTGGGGGCCGAACCCGATACGTCGGTGAAATCTCGAAACTGCTCCGCCATCATCGGAGTAGAGTTTGTCATGAACGATTCCCTGCCGGACGTCGTCCTCCTGGTCCCCGTCGAAGCGGCGAGCGAGCCGTGGCCCGCCGACCAGGCGGGTGAAGCTCCGTCCGCGCCAGTGCCTGTTCCCGCGGAACAGCCTCCCCGGAATAACCTAGTTCGCCGGATCGCCAGCGCGATCAGCTCCGCCAGCGAGTGGTTGTTCGGGGCATTTGCGCTGGTCCTCGGCCTCTCGATCCTGTCGGCGATGCCCGTCCTTCAGTTCCTGGTGTTCGGCTACCTGCTGGAGGCGGGGGGGCGGGTCGCCCGGACAGGTCGCCTGCGCGACGGGTTCGTGGGGTGCCGGAAGGCGGCGAGGGTGGGTCGGATGGTGATCGGCTGCACGCTGATGATGCTCCCCCTCTGGTTCGGCTCGTCGATGGCTGCCGACGCCGCGATCGTCGACCCCGGCGGGTCGGTCGCCCGCGGATGGCGGCTGGGCCTGGTGGTCTTGACCGTTCTCCTGTTTACGCACATGGCCATCGCTTGTGCCCGAGGGGGCAAGATCCGCTACTTCCTTTGGCCCTTCCCGAACCCCTTCTGGCTGGCCCGGCGCGTGCGTCAAGGGGGCGCCTACGCGGCCGCCCGCGACGGCACGTGGGAATTCGTCGCCGGCCTCAGGTTCCCTTACTATTTCCGGCTCGGACTGCTCGGTTTCCTGGGGACGATGGCCTGGCTCGTCGTGCCCGTCTCGCTCCTCGCCGCCGGCCGGCGGTTGCCGGTTTTGGGCTTCCTCGGCGCGCTCCTGCTGGCGGTCGTCGCCCCCTCCCTGCTCTTCATCCAGACGCGGTTCGCGGTGGAGAACCGGTTCCGTGCCCTCTTCGAGTTCCGTGCCATCCGCCAATGCTTCCGCCGCGCGCCTTGGGCGTACGCCTTCGCCTTCGTGATCTCGGCCGTGTTCGCGGTCCCACTCTACCTGCTCAAGATCGAGATGATTCCGCGCGAGGTGGCCTGGCTCCCGGCCCTCGTGTTCCTCGGCTTCATCTTCCCCGCCCGGCTCCTCGCCGGCTGGGCCTACTCGCGGTCCCAGCGCCGCGCGCAGTCCCGGCACTGGTTCGTCCGCTGGACCGGCCGGCTGATCGTCATTCCGATCGCCGTGGCTTACGTGTTCATCGTGTTCATGACCCAGTTCACGGCATGGCAAGGGTTCTGGAGCCTGTACGAGCAGCACGCGTTCTTGCTGCCCGTTCCTTTCGTCAACCTGTGAACCCGTTGACGGCCCCCATCGGCCGCGCCTGTCCCCACCGGCGTCCGCCCCGCACCGGAACGCCCTCCCGGCCGGGTGGCCGCCGACCGCTATTCTCAGGGATTTCTGCGGGATTTCTCGTGTTTTCGCATGAGCTACAAGTCCTGAAACAGCATGATATTTCCGATTAACTTGTATTTCTTGTAATTCTCGCAGCCCCTTCCGCCGCCACCTCTCGCGGACCCGTTCCGTCGCCCCCAATGGGCCGTCGATCTTCAAAAGGCGGGAAGTGCTCATGTCCCTGGCCCCTCGCAGCCACCGTGTCGATGCGCGGCTGCGGCTCGTAACGCCAAGGAACGGGCGTGATCCGCGAACGGGCCCTTTGGAGTGCGGGAGCTCGCTCCCCCTGACGCACGACGCCCGACGCGGAAATCGTTGGCAGGCCGTCGCACACTGAGTGGTTGAGAAGCCGAGCAGCGCCTGTGCGCAGAGCGCCCACACCACGACAATCGCCCCCCACGCTGCAAGTCCGCTCATCGGCCCGAGAGCGGAGGCGCACCCTTCCCCAGCGTCGCCTCTTATCACCGTCTGTCGCTCGTCCGCCACGTTCGTGAATCCGCCATCAAGGTTGCAGACGCTATCGTTCCCCTACCCTTATATGCTGCATCAAGTGGGTAAACAACCCACCGTGAGCCCGTCGCATCACACTGCCCGGATAAGAGATACGAAAAGCCGGACGTGGGTTGCTATTCGTCGCCGGGCCCTCTTCGCCCAGTGGTGTCAGCGATCGCCTCAGGCGCCGAGACTCGCGATCGGGCCACGCGCCGCCGTATCCCGTTGGCGCGTTTTTTTGCGATGCGCTGCGCGTGACGCACATGTCATGACGAAACACCAAGAATCCTTCCCATGGATCCCAAACCCTCCATTTTTCGGCGGCCCCTCGGCGGCAAGAAATTTTCGAAGTTTTTTGTAGGAATCATCGCCCGGATTGTTGTAGTTTTTGTAGGTGATCAGAATTGCGGGATAGAGGGTAACGATCTGAATATCTGTCGCCTTAAAATTACACAGGCACGTTGACGTCATCTGATAACTGACGAGTAAATTGTGATGATAATTATGCATTTGATTTTGATTGCTTGATGCTTGTGTGGAAGTCGGCGGGCGAAGTCACCCGGCGGAGATTCCTGCTGAGGGACGGCGGCGCGCCGTTGTCGATTGAAAGGGCGGCCTCGGTCGGCCGAACTTTCGGAAGCCAGCGATTCCAAGTCCTCCGCACCGTGGACGCAGGGCCGAGGTTCGGCCGTTCGAAGCAAGACCCCCGCGAGGGGTGAACACGCTTCTTGGGACTCTCCGCGCACCGAGGAACACCACATGAACCGCCGCCGGATTCCCCAGGCTGATTCCCGCATGCGTCGTCGCCGGCCCCGCAAGCTCGGCCTGGAAAACCTGGAGCCGAGGTCGCTGCTCTCCGGTGGCCTGACGGTGACCGCCTCGGATGTCAGTGTGACCGCAAGAGTGGCGTTCCGGACGGGCATCGGGTCGATTACCGATACAGATCCGAACGCCATGTTCGTGGGGGCAACGATCAACTGGGGCGACGGCTCGTCCGACTCGGTCGAGGAGGGTCCGGGCACGAACGTCCCGGTTATCGACGGCCACACGTACGAGTCTCCCGGCACGTATACGGTGACGCTCTCGGCCTACGACTCCGACGGCAACTCCAGCACATCGACCGCCACGGCGACTGTGGGGACGCCACCCGGTTGGGGGTTGAGCCTGAGCGCTTCGAACGTGAGCGCGACGGCCCGCGAGTCGTCCACGTTGACATTAGGGACCGTATCCGACCCTTGGTCGTCGTTCGTGGGAATCTCGATCAACTGGGGCGACGGCTCGTCGGACTCGGTCGAGGAGGGACCGGGCACGAACGTTCCGATCACCGACAGCCACACGTACGAGTCTCCCGGCACGTATACGGTGAGCCTCTCGGCCTACGACTCGGACGGCAACAACGCGACGGCGACGGCCACCGCGACCGTGGCGACGCCGCCCGGCTGGGGGTTAAGCCTGAGCGCGTCGAACGTGAGCGCGACGGCCCGCGAGTCGTCC
>JARLIH010000273.1 GCA_031291845.1 Isosphaeraceae bacterium
ACGATCGTTCCGGCAGGGCCTTTTCCCTGGGTTCCTGGGTGTTGATCGTCAACGCAGCCGAGGCTGATGATCAGGGCATGACCGTCTTGACGACCTTGGCCAGTTCGGCGCCGGTCTCAGTCAGGCCGTAGAAGTTGTTCTTCCCCTGCCGGCGCGGTGCGATGATGCCGCCGTGCCGGAGCAGGGCCAGATGGTGGCTGACCGCGGGCTGGCTCTGGCTCAACTGCTCGCAGAGCGCGCCCACGTGTCGCTCTCCGTCCGCCAGCATCAAAACGACCTGGAGACGGGTCGGGTCACTGACTTGCTTCAACAGGATGGACGCCCGCTGCGCCAGCTTCTGCCGCTGCTGGGCGTCCTTCGCGGACTTGGACTTCGTCGACCGTTTGGTCCCGTCGGTCTTTCCCGTGGTGTTGTCCGTCGCCGCCATAATCGTGCTCCACTGCTGTTCCCACTCGTGTAACGCCGCTCGTTGAGAACGCCTCGACTTACAACCGTTGCACAATCGCGGGGGAAGATAGGCCGATCCGATCGCGAGCGGCTCGATCCGTCCGAATATGCTGTGGCATTCAGTTCCACACCGATCTGCCGTAAGGACAGAATTCGGATTAACGTACTGGTGCCTGACGACGAGCCGCGTCTCAGCAAAAAATTATCACACACGTTCGGGGTTGACAATACTTATCTCTCTTGGCGATCGACAGAGGAGAAAAAATGAATGTTTTGCAGTTCGCCGCGTCGCTGGATTCCCGGGCGTGCCAGGCGGAGACGGACAAGGTGCGTCGTAGCGCTCCGGCTGGAGCGCGACGCACGCGGGGAACTTGCGGCCAGGGGGCCTCGGCGCGAGGTGAACCGGCTCAGGAACAGGCGGGGAACCACATCGCGGCTTGTGTTCGCCCCGGCCACCCGAAGATCGAGCGGAATGACAACATGGGACATGAAACCCGGACTATTCCTTACGGCCGCCATCCAAGCAGGTCGGGCGTCATCTTGACTTTTTGCGCCAGGCCGGAGAAAACCTCGCCGAGTGGACGGGTCATCGCGCCGGAGTCGGAGAGATGAATGTAGGCGTCGAGCAACTGGTTCTGAAGCGGCCAGATGTCCGGCGCGATGCCGAGCTGCGCCGCGGCGTCGAGCAGCGCTTCCGCCTGCTGGCCCAGCGCCGCCAGATCGGCCTCGGGCGAGAGGCCGCCGAGGGTTTTCTTGAGCGCGTCGCCGATCGCCTGTTCCAGGAGCTCGCGCTCGGGCTGGTATCCCCAGGTGCGCCCGCGCTCGAACAGGCCCTGGATCCGAGAGAGGCTGCCGTTCGAGTCAAAGCCCACGATCTCTTCGTGCAGCTTCAGGTCGAGGTAGCTTGATGCCGCCGCACGGAGGGCCTTCGGAATGGGATACCGCATCTGTCCCAGGCGGTTGAGCACGTCGTCATCTTGCGAGGCCAGCCGTTCGAACGCGCGCTGGTAGTCGTCGATGCGGTCGCTCAGGACGATGCCGATAATCCTGCGCTGCTCGTCGACGAACAGGTCGTCCAGACGATGCGCCTGCCCCTCGAACTCACGAGCCGCCAGCGCGGTCACGTCGGCCAGCGAACCCGTCTTGTACATGTCGAGCAGGCGCCGCTTGACCGCATCGTACTCTTTCGGGGTCGCGAATCTGCGCAGCACCGTGTGGAAGTCGAACCCGCCGTAGTGAATCACGACAAAGGCCGTCTCCTCCTCCTCCCAGGTCGATCGCGACCGCACGCGCAAGCGGCCCACGGCAAGATGACTGCTGCCGCGGCCTCGGACCTCACGGTCGAGCACCTCCAGGTCGAACGAGTACCCCCGCTCGTCGGGCCGGGCCGCGGGGTAGATGAGGCTCATCGCGTAATGCGCGAGCACCCGGTCCAGGTCCACGACCCCCGGGCGGATGAGCTGGTCCCACACACCCCGGCCGTCCTTGAACTGCGGCACGTTGCTCGGGGCCGTCTTGAGGATCTGGATAAACTTTTTCTCGCAATCGCGGTTGAAGTGCCGCGCCAGGTGGATCGCACGCGCTGCGTAATGGAGGCACTGCGTGGTCTCCAACCCACTGAGCTCGTCGAAGAACCAGCCGCAACTGGTATACATCAACAGGCCGTGCCGCTGCATTTCCAGCAGGCGGAGGCCGTCCCGCACCTGGGAGTCGTCGAGATCCGCATGGCCATGCTTCTTGAAAAAGTGGCGCACCGTGCGCGGACTGCGGTCGAGGATCACGTCGATGTAGGCATCGCGTGCGGCCCAGGGGTCCGGAAAGCACTCCCGGCCACGCGTGCTGAACAGGTGGTCGAGATCCTCTTTGAGCTGGTCGAACGCCTTGCGCAACGGCGCGCGCCAGCGCTGGTGCCAGTCGCCCCGCGTCTTGCACCCACAGTCCGAGTTCCAGCGCTCGACGCCGTGCGCGCAACTCCACGCGCTCTTCTCGTGGATCTCCACCTCCCACTCGGGTGGGTGCTTCTCGAGGTACTCGCCGTAGTTCGTCAGCCGGACCGTCGGGTCCTTCGCGAGCTTCTGCAATACGTAAGCGAGCGCCATGTCGCCGTGCGGGTGGTGGTGGCCGTACGACTCACCGTCGGTGGCCATGTGCATGAGCTGCGCATGCGTGCGCGCGGGGTCGAAGCCCAGCCGCAACCGGCTCAGGAACGTCTCGCCGCTGTCGAGCAGGCGCTCGAACGCCACCTGCCTCGAAATGATCCCGTCATAAAAGAACAGCGCGATCGAGCGGCCGGAGGGAAGCTTGCACAGGTAGGCGCGGGACGGGTCGATGCCTCCCGGAATTTCCACCCATTTTTCCTCACCCAGCTTGCGCCAGCGCCGAGCCTGGTGCGGAGCGAGGATCGTGAAGCGGACACCGGCCTCCGCGAGGGACTCGAGCGACGCGACGTCCGCCGCGGTCTCGGCCAGCCACATCCCTTCGGGCTCGCGACCGAACCGGTGGCGGAAATCGGCCAGGCCCCAGAGGACCTGGGTGCGCCGGTCGTGCTCGCTGGCGAGCGGCATGATAATGTGGTTATAGACCTGTGCCAGCGCGTTGCCGTGCCCGCCGCGGCGGGCGCTGCTGACGCGGTCGGCTTCGACGATCCCGGCCAGCACTTCGGGCGCGTTATCCGCTAGCCAGGAGAGCAGGGTGGGGCCAAAGTTGAAGCTCATCCAGGCGTAGTTGTTGACCAGATTGATGATGCGCCCTTGGCCGTCGAGCAGGCGCGCCCGCGTGTTCGGGGCGTAGCACTCGCGCGTGATCCGCTCGTTCCAGTCGTGGTACGGCGCCGCGGAGTCCTGCACTTCGACTTCATCGAGCCATGGGTTTTCGCGAGGTGGCTGGTAGAAGTGACCGTGGATGCAGATGTAGCGAGGTGGGGTCATGCCGCGCCGGTATCCGAGAAGGGAGGGAACGACCCCGGACGCCCGGGACCGTGAGGAAAATCCACGTTATCAGTCGCGAAGGGGACTGACAACGGGCAGTGTGCGCCAGCGGGCGATCTTTGTTGCCGCCTCGCGACGCGTTGACTTCGGGCGGGGCGTTCGGGTCTCATGAACCGTGCAAGGCCCGTTTTTGTGAGACCGTGAGCGACTGGAGGCCCGATGTCGGACCATACGCCCGCCGATGCCCAGCCGGAGCAGGCCGAGGTTTCCACGGGCCCCCCTCCGGGGCGGCGAGCCCATTTCGAGCTGTTCCTCGTCAGCTTCGCTCTCCTGTTCTTCGAGTTGGCGTGTATCCGGTGGTTTGGCAGCACCGTCGTCTACCTGACCTTCTTCACCAATTTCGTCCTGATGGCATGTATCCTCGGGATGTCGGTCGGCTGCCTCGTCGCCGGCCGTTCGTTTCGCCTCGAGCCGGCCGTCATCCCGCTCGCCCTGGTCACCGCATTGATGGCCGTCGGCCTATTGCGTTCATTCGAGCGCGGGGAGATGTCCATTGATGTCGGGAACCAGTCGTCTCCTCAGCAAGTCTATTTTGGCACGGAGTCGCAAGGAGGGGGCAGCCTGGCGTCGAACGTTCCCGTCGAATTGATCGCGGGAGCGTTCTTCGCCCTCATCTCCCTGACGTTCATCGGAATGGGACAGGCCCTTGGGCGCGCGCTGGCGGCCGAGCCCAACCGGGTCGTCGCGTACACGACCAATATTGCGGGGAGCCTGGCCGGAATCGTCGCGTTCGCGGCGGCCTCGTACGCCAGGACTCCACCGCCGTTCTGGTTCGCGGTGGGCCTTCTCCCCATGCTCTGGTTCGCTTGGCGTTGGCGGGTCCTGCAGCTCGCTGCGCTCGTCGCGCTCGTGGTCATGATCGGCCGGGCCGGGCCCGAGCGGCGGGGCGACGGCACGCGCGTGCTCTGGTCACCCTACTACAAGGTCGTCTATCATCCCGACACGAACACGATCGATACGAACAATATCGGCCACCAGTCCATGGTGAAAGTCGCGGCCTCGGGCGCCGCCTACGCCCTGCCATACCTGATGAACCGCGACGCCGGCGGCAACTCCTGGCGCGATGTCATGATCATCGGTGCGGGGTCGGGCAATGACGTCCAGGCGGCCCTTTCGCACGGCGTCGAGCATGTCGACGGCGTGGAAATCGACCCGGTTATGTACGAGCTCGGCCGCGCCCATCACCCGGACCGCCCGTACGACGACCCCCGCGTCGCGGTCCACCTCGACGACGGGCGGAGCTTTCTCCGCGCGAGCGACCGGTCCTATGACGCGGTCGTCTACGCGCTGGTCGACTCGCTCGTCTTGCACTCTGGGTACTCCAGCCTCCGCCTGGAAAGCTTCCTCTTCACCGAACAGGCGTTCCGCGAGATCCGCGACCGGCTCAAGCCTGACGGCGTGTTCATCATGTATAACTACTTTCGTCGCGGGTTCGTCGTCGGGCGGATCGCGAAGATGGCGGAACGCGTCTTCGGCACGCGACCGATCGTGATCTCATTGCCCTATCGCAAGCAAATCGATCCCGATCAGGACCAGGCCGGCGCCATCACGCTGATCATGGTCGGCAGGAGCGAGACCGCCCTCGAACCGATCCGCGCACGGCTCGAGCGCGAGAGTTTCTGGGCCCACGTGAGTCCCCGAAAAAACGAAGGGGTCAACGCCTACGGCGCGAAACCACCTGACGTGCCTGGACTGGGCCGCGAGCACTGGCGGCAGATCGGCATGTCCGAAGTCGGCACCGCCGGCATCACGCGCGTACCAACCGACGACTGGCCGTTCCTCTATCTCCGCAGTCCGACCGTGCCGTGGCTGAACGTGCGCGGGATGTTGATCGTCACGGCAGTGTCTCTCGCCATCCTCCGGCTCTTCGCGCCGACACGCACCATCCGGCCGAACGGCCGGATGTTCTTTCTCGGGGCGGGCTTCATGCTGCTCGAGACGAAGGGCGTGGTCCACCTGGCCCTTCTGTTCGGTTCGACCTGGGTGGTCAATTCGATCGTGTTCTTCGCGATCCTCGTGATGATCCTCTTGAGCAACCTGTACGTGCTGCTCGCCAAGCCTCGCCGGTTGTGGCCCTTCTACGCCCTTCTGATGGCCGGACTGTTGGCGAACATCGCGGTACCGATGACCTGGTTTCTCACGTTGCCGGGCACGGCCCGGGTGGTCGTCTCGTGTGCGGTGGTCTTCGTGCCGATCTTCTTCGCGGGCGTCATTTTCGCGACGGCTTTCCGCGCGAGTGTGCAGCCGGACGTCGACCTCGGATGGAATATCGCCGGGGTGCTCCTGGGAGGTCTCAGCGAGTACCTTTCGCTCGTCGTGGGCTTCAACGCGTTGCTCGTCCTGGCAATGCTTTACTATGCGCTTTCAGCACTCCTGGCCGGCGATCGCAACCGGTCGCCGGCGATCGCCCGCGCGGTCGAATGGGGTAAGACCTGATGCGTTGGAACGAGGAGGGGGGCCGTCCATTCTGGCTCGTGTTCGCCGTCTTGGTCGGGGGTGGGCTCGTGCTGTCCGCCCAATCCTGGCGGCAGGAAGATCCCCAAAAGCTCTGGGACCAAGGGGAGGCCGACCTGACCGCGGGCCGGTTCGCGGCGGCCGAGGCCGTGATCCAGCGGCTGGCAAAGCTTCGTGCGCCGACGCCGCACGACCAGATGCTCCGGGCGCAGGTCAGCCTTGCCCGCGAGCGGCCCGCAGAGGCGCTCCAAGCCCTCTCGCTCATTCCCGACTCGTCGGCCGTGGCGCCTCAGGCACGGTTGTTGGCGGGGCAGATTGAGCTCCGGCGGGGCCGGCTGGCGAGCGCGGAGAAGCAGCTCAACGAGGCGGTTCGCATCGAGCCGAAGCTCGTACAGGCCCACCGCGAGTTGATCTACATCTACGGAATGCTGCTCCGGCGACAGCCGCTCAACCGCGAATTTCGCACGTTATCCGAACTTACACCTCTGACGTTCGACAACATGTTCCATTGGACTTTGACCCGAAGCACCGTCTGGGAGCCCCGGGAGCTGCGCTCGGACCTTGAACGTTTCTTGAAGGCCGAGCCGACAGACCGTTCGTCCCGGCTTGCGCTGGCCGAATGCCTGAGACGCCTGGGTCAGAGAGACGAGGCGGACGCGACGCTTGCCCCGGTGCCCGATTCGGAGCCCGAGGCACGCGCGATCCGGGTTCGCTTGGCCCTAGACCGCGGCGACGACTTGAGGGCGGAAGCCCTGCTGAAGGAAGGTCCCCAGAACGTCTCGGAGCTCGCCCAGCTACGCGGGAAGCTTGCGCTCGCGCGGGGTGACACCGAAGCCGCCCTGCGCGAGTTCCAGCGGGCCTACGCGGCGGAGCCGGACAACCGTGATACGCTCTCCGGCCTCGCGGGCGCATACAAGCGCCTGGGCCGCGACGAGGAGGCCGCCCCGTTTCTCAAGGCCGTGCGCGCCCAGGACGTGCTCGCAAGCTTGATGACCCGCGCCGCGATCAAAGGAGCCAGCGACGACCTCAAGCTGATCGCCGAGCTCGGGGCCGTCAACGAGACCCTCGGCCGGTTGCACGAAGCCCGCGGCTGGTACCAGCTCGTGATCGCGCGCGATCCCCTCAATACCGAGGCGCAGCACGCCATCTTCCGGATCAAAGCCAAGCTCGCGAAAGGAGCCGCGTCTTGACCCGCGGGACGCGAATCAGCTCCGTCTCCGACAACCGAAAAAAATAAGACTCGGGACTTGAAGCGTACGGCATTCCGGCTTACACTTGTCAGAGATCGGCCGGCGAGCCACCGATGCGAGCGCCTTGGTGTCTCCGGACGGGACGCGAAAGGGAGCCTACGATGAGAGGTTATCGCCTCGATCGGATGCGGCGGCGGGTCGGGTATACGGTACTCGGCCTATCGGGAACGTGGCTGTTGTGGACGCTGTTGCCGGGAATGCCGGTCATGCGGGCACCCCGCGCGAGCGCAGAGGAACAGGCGGTCGGCGAGGCGCTGTTCGAGCACGAGTGGCGCCCGAACGATGCGTTGGCCCGTGGCGACGGTCTCGGCCCGGTGTTCAACGGCCGGTCGTGCGCGGAGTGCCATTTCCAGGGAGGCATCGGCGGCGGGGGCGACAACAAGCACAACGTGCTCGCATTCGAGGCGCACCCGACGCGCGACAATCCCGACGTCCGGTCCGGCTTGGTGCACAAGTTCGCCGTGGAGGGCCGGTACGCCGAGAAGACCAACACCCTTCACGACTTTTTCCCGATCGTACCCTTTGGCGTGAAGGTCGAGGCGGGATGCCAGGTCCTGCGCCAGGATTTCGACCCCGTGCGGACCGAGAGCGTCAACACCACGGCACTCTTCGGCGCAGGTTGGATCGATCGGATCGCGGCCAAGTCGATCTTGCATCACAACATGACGACCTCGGTATCGCGGATCGGCCAGGAGTTGAGCTCCGACTTCAGCGGCATCACTCCGGGGCGCCCCCGTATCCTGCCGGACGGCCGGGTCGGCAAGTTCGGCTGGAAGGCACAGTTCGCGACCCTTGAGGAGTTCGTCGCCGCGGCCTGTGCGAACGAGATCGGTCTCGGCAATCCGAAGATGCCCCAGGCAAAACCCTTGGTGCGGTCGGCGTACCCCGAGGTCGCCCCCGATCTCGATCGCCAGCAGTTCCGCGCGCTCGTGGCCTACATTGATACGCTGCCGCGCCCGGCGATGCTGCTTCCGGAATCGCCCCGGGCGCAAACGCGAGCATCGGCCGGAGAGGCGGTGTTCCGCCGGATCGGCTGCGCTGCGTGCCATACGCCCGACCTGGGCGGTCTCGACGGCGTTTACAGCGACTTCCTCCTGCACCGTCTCGACGACCCGAGCAAGTCGTCCAACCAGTACGGGGGACGCGAGACGTTGGAGGTCCCGCTGCCCGACCAGCACCCGCTCCCGGCCGAGTGGAAAACGCCGCCGCTGTGGGGGGTCGCCGATTCCGCACCTTACTTCCACGACGGCGGCTCACCGACGCTCGAAACCGCGATCGAGCGCCACCACGGTGACGCAGAGCCGGTGTGTGAGAAGTATTCCGCGCTCGCCCAGTCCGACCGCTCAGCGCTCATCTTCTTCCTGAAGACCCTGCGGGCGCCGAGCGACGCGAAGCCGGCTCCGAGCGCGCCGGCCACGAACGTGGCGCTGTCGCGTTGACGTTGATCGCGAGCAGGGCGTCGGACGAATCGAGGATTCGCCCGGCGCCCCAATCCTGCTGTTGCAGGCGGAAACTTGCATGCCGCGGATCACGATCGGCGACCTCGACGACCCTCGGCTCTCCGTCTTTCGTTCGTTGAAACGAACCAATCTCACCCGCGACGGACACCTGTTCGTTGTCGAAGGGGCCAAGCTGCTCGACCGGCTGCGCGAAAGCTCCTATCCCCTGGTCGCCGCCGTGGTCTCGGAACGATGGGAGCCGCGCATCGCGGTACCGGACGACGTGCCGCTGTATGTCGCCCCGCACGGGCTGATCGACGAACTGGTCGGGTTCAATTTCCATCAAGGCGTGCTCGCTTGCGGACGGCGAATGCCGGCCCCCACTCTCGAGACGATCGTGGGCGAAAGCGGCTCAAGCACTGTCGTCGTTTGCCCCAACCTGACCAACCCCGAAAACCTCGGCGCCATTGTGCGGATCGCCGACGTCTTCGGCGTCGACGCCGTGATCGTCGGCCCGACGTGCCCGGACCCGCTGTCGCGCCGGGTCGTACGGGTATCGATGGGGACCGTGCTGCGCCAGCCGGTACTGACCACAGCATTGCTTGGTGACTATGTTCAATTCTTGCGCGACCAGAAGTTCGAACTGGTCGCGACCGTGCTCGACCCCTCCGCGGAACCGCTGAGCAGCATCCGAAGGGGCGACCGCCTGGCACTCTTCCTGGGCAACGAGAACGTCGGCCTGGCGCCGGAGTGGGTCGCGCGTTGCGATCGGCGGGTGACGATCCCGATGCGCTCCGGGGCCGAATCGCTGAACGTCGCGGTCGCGGCCGGCGTCTTGCTCTACCACTTCACGTCGCCAGCGGCGACGGGTACGAGACACGGGCGATGAAGCCGTCGCGGCAGACCACGATCAGCTCCCGGGTCGGGTGCGACGCAAAGCAAGCGATCGCCGACGGCAGCGCGACCTGGTGGGTGTCGATGATTTCCGCCTTGCCGGCTCCGCGCCGGAACCACGTCACGGACGTGCGCGAGAGGCCTGCGAGGTGCCCCGTCGGCAGCAGTGTCGCCGCCTGGAAGCCCCCCGTGGGGGTGGGTGGGCTGATCGTCTGAAAGCTCGGCGCGACTCCCGGCGAGCGCACCACTTCCGACCAGTAGAGGGATCGCAGCTTGCCGAGTCCGACGACGTGGAAGCGATCGGCGTTCTCGCTCAGGACGAGCAAGGAGAGGGGGGGCGTGCGGAGAGTCGACTCGTCGATGACGCAAGGTTCCCAGTCCGCATTCGCGCCGGCATGCCGGCCGGCGAGCGGATCATCCTCCCGCCAGCCTTCATCCGTACGACAGAAGATCGCCCACCCCTCTGGGCTTTCCAGCGAACGGATCAAGAACGCGGCTGTGATTCGCCTCGGCAACTTGCCCAGCGCCAGGCCACCCATCTTGGCGAAGCTCGGAATGCTGAGAAAAGAGAGCGAATCGCCGTCCCACACCCCGATCATGTCCTCCCCCTTCAGGGTGAGGACCTGCGTGAGCAGAGGGGCCGACAAACGCTCGACTCCCGTTCCATGCAACTCGCGATAGGACCCGTTCAGACGCCGTTGGTAGTGCGCCAGAACGCCAATCCCATTGCTGTGCGAACGGAGAACGACGAGCGTCCGCCCCGTCGTCTCGGTTGCGAGGGCGGATACCGGCATCTCGGAGTCCCCGACCTTGAGCACTTCCGAACGCTCGGGACGGAAACAATAGACCTCGCCGCTCGCGAAGCCGAGGAAGACTTCGCCCGTCTCCTCGGCGGCGCAGGCCGCGGTCACCACGCCCACGCCGATCCGCAACCGGCGACCCGCACCCGCGTCGGTCGTTCTCGGGATGAGAGACGGTTGACTCAGTAACGAAGCTGCCGCGAACTCGGCGTCACTGACGACCGTGGCGGACCATTCCCCGGGCGATCGCAGGAGCCCGGACAGGATACCCGACGCATTGTTTCTCGTACCCACTCGTTGGCGCATCTTGGCCGCTAGGCCCAGCAGGGCGCGGTCCCGGCATTCCTCGCGAACCTGAGCCAACGACGCTTGATCGGCGAGCTTGGCGAGCTCGTTGTAGAACAGGCCCGCGTTGCCATCGTGCCCCGGGCCGTCGAACAATTCATCGGCCTCGTCGACGAGCGCGAAAACGCCGCCAACGTCGCCGCGCTCTGCACAGAGCATCGCGAGCCGGAGCGCACAGGGGACCGCGTTGGCCTGCAGACGGTTGCGCCAGCCGTCGCGGAAGTAGACTTCCGCCAGGTCGGGCCGGCCGACCTTCGTGAGCAGCAGATCGCCAGCGGCCAAGTGGCCGCCGGCTGTGTTTGCGATGCGCCGGGCGGCCTTTTGGAACTCGACCAGCGCGTCGTCCTCCTCCCCGATGCGTCGCAGCAAGTCCCCGGCCGCCTCGTGGTCCTCAATCTCTCGATAGAGTTGGAGCGCCCGGTCGAGCTCCCCAGCCGCCTCGAACTCGCGCGCGGCGCCCGGTCGGTCGTCGAGCTTGGCAAGCAGCAGGATCGCCGCCTCCCGGTGCATGCCACCGCGCACGAGCACGTTCACGGCGGCCCGGTAATCGCGCAGCAGCCTGCCGTAGATGAACGCCGCGCGGCGGTACTCTCCCCGCCGCGTCGCCTCTTCGGCCGCCTTGCGGTACTCCTTCGTGAGCTCGGCCATAACGTCGGCTTCGCCGTACCAGATGGAGCCCGCGCGCCGGCCCGCCGGCTCGAGGAGGTCGTTCAGAGAGAAGGATGTGCCCTGGGGCGGAAGCTGGTCGCCAGGGAACTGGCCCGCGCCGCGCCCCGTCCCCTGTTCGCTCAGCGGGAGCGCGTGCCGCAGCGCCTGATCGAGCTTGCCTTCACGGAACTCCTGAAGCAACGCCCGGAGGGCCGCCGCCTGGCGGCCGAGCAATGCCTCGCTGAGCCTCGGTGCGCGTGCCACCGCATCGTCGAGCCAGCGCGTGCCGATTTGAGCGAGCCGCTCGATCCCCAGGGTCTTGCCCAGCCAGGCCATCCCCGCGCCCGCGCTCAAGGTCGCTCCGCCCAACAGGTTGCTCGTCGCCCCCGCCGCCGGGGGGCGGGGCGGCTCGGTGCCGATGTTCTCACCCCCGGCGTCGAGAAGTTGCTCGGGCGCGTCGTCCGGCCGGACGACGAGGATCTCGCTGATGCGCTCGGGCAGGCCCTTGATCTCGGGCAGCGGACGCCAGTCGCGCTTCGGACGTGCCGGCGCGGTCAAGAACGAGCCGGGGTCGACGGGCCGCGCTGGATCGAACACGAGCACGCGCTCGCCGGGCAGGAACAGGAGACCCCGCCCGCGCGTCAAGCCGGAGACCTCGTCGTCCAGCAGGGCGGGGACGAGATCGGCATCCACGGGTACGAAGAGGTCCTCAGCCAGGGCACACAGGCGGACGGTGCCCGGCGAGGGGATGCGCGTGGGCTCGTCGAGCTTGATCAGGAACCCGCCCGCAACCGCGAACACGCGCCCGGCCGCATTCAGGCCGAGGCGAACGCAGAGCGTCAGCAAGGTGGTCATCTCCGGCTCGGGCGCTGGCAAAAAAAGCGCCAGCGCGGCGCGTGCTTCCGGGCGTCGACGGAGGTGAAAGGGAACCCCGGAGGTCATGGCACAACCTCCTTACCCCGCGCGGCCGCTGCCCGCAGCGCCTCCGACAGCAGGGCCTCCGCGTCGGGCGTGGAAGGCCCGCCGATCAACGGAACCGTCCCCAGGCGCGCTCCGCCCGGCATCCATGCGGCGACCTGGTTTCGGTAGAAGTGAAAAATGGCGACCACGGCCCCATCCAGATCGATGATGACCACGTGGCCCGCGAAGTCGACAAGGGCGCCCAGGCCGCCCGACCAGACCGCGCTCACAAAACGCTTGTTGTCGAAGCGTACGTCCCGCACCACCTGGGTGTTCCCGAGCAACCGCGCTGATGCCAGCCGGGGCGGTTCGCTACCGAACTCGTCCTCGAGAATTCGCCGCGCCGGCTGGTCGCTCACGACGAAGCGCAGCGGCCCCCGCCCCCAGCGTACGAGATGGTTGAATTTGGAGGTGCGGACCACGAGCACCGATTCTCCCAGCTCGACGTCCAGCCGCGAATGGCTCTTCGAGAGGGGCGTGACGAACGACGGCGAGGGGTGACCGATCTCGTGGACCGCGATCTGGCGGTTTGCGACCCGGAACGCGTAGCGCTCGCCGCTGCGCGCGAGCGCGAACGATTCCACCCCCGGGGCTACCGTAAAGCCCGCGACGGCACGCTCCAGCTCCTCGTGAAAGATCAACAGCCGCCGCATCTTCCGGGGCGATAGGCTCACGAGCAGTGCCAGGCTCGCGCCGTGCCACTTGACATCGATGATGGACGCGCCCCGCAGCGACCGTCGGCCGTCATCCTCAAGCGGAAAACTCACCCAGCGTCCGTCCTCCCGGCGCGCGCTGATCATCCCTTCGACGGAGTCGAGGCAGACGATCCGGCCATTCTCCGGGACCGTGTCGTTGACGCGCAGGAGCAAGGGCCGCAGCTCATCCTCGGGCGGAGCGGCGTTCGCCGCCGCGCGGGCCCTGGGGGCGACGTCGGCCTCCGGCAGCCAGCGACGATAACACGCTTCCGATCCGGTCGAGGCCAGATCGACGGCGAATACCACGTACCGCGAACCCTTGTTGCATCCCACCACGGCGTGGTTCCGACGGTCGTACCACCAGATCCGCTCGGGGCCGCCATTGATCCCCAGCCGATGCACCGCGACCGTTCGCTTTCCCAGGTCGTAATGGGCCAGCATCAGCTCCTTGCCGATCTTCCCGGCGACGACGAAACCGCCCGCAACGCCGAGCACGACCTCCGCACGGTGCAGGGGTGTCCCGCCAAGCCACGCGCGCGGCAGGATTTCGGCCCGGGAGCCGTCGACCTTCCAGGCGTGGAGGAGGCCCGGAGCGCCCGCCAGCAGGAGCCACTCGCCGTGGTCATCAAACACGAACAGGTGGTCCTGGAAGCGCTGGAGGGCGCCGAGCCGGAACGGACAGGGCACCGGTTCGGCATCTCCCTGCCAGGGGTTCGCGCCCCGGCTGAGAATGCGTCGCAACGCGATCGCCGGCAAGCCTGCCGCTACTTCGACCCGGCACGACGCGAGCGACATCGGTGTTCCCCCGCGCACCTCGGCCAGCTCGACGTGACCGCCGGAGTCGACCGATACTGAGAACAGCCGGGTCCCTGGTGGCGCGACTTTCGTGGCAAGGACCACCTCCGGCGTGCGCAACGACCGCGGGTTGGTCAGCAGCACCACGTCGCGGGCCGCCAGGGCGGGGCTTTCCAAGATGCGTTCCAGTTCCGCCGCTGGGTGCGCGGAAAAGTCGCTTGCCTCGAGCGCCTTGCCGAGTTCCTCGGGATCGCACGTGGCGGTGTCGAGCATTCTGCCCCGCAGACCGGTCGTCGAGACGAAGAGCGAGCGCCCTTGCCGGGCGGCTTGCCGGACGAGCGCCAAGGCGGCGGCCGCGAGCACGAGCCTGACATCGCCCCAGGTGCGCACCCCTTGGTCGACGAGCAGGACCACTTCCTCCGCAATCGGCCGGTGCGGAGTCTCGCGATGGTAATACAGCAGCTCGCGTTCGGCGAACCGGCGGACGAACTCGAGGTCGTCGAGCGCAAACTGGGCGGGCAAAAGCTGCTCGGGCAGGCCCCGCGTGGACAGGTCGCAGTAGCCCCCGCTGGGCAGCTCCGATCGGGCCAAATGCCGCGGGGGTAAGCTCAGGGCCCCCGAGAGATGTTCGACCAGCGGCGCGGCGCCCGCCAACCGGGGCCGGCCTGCCAGCTCCGAAAGCCGTGCCAGCAGGCGAGGAGGCGTCAATCGCGCGATCGAGCTCCCCGCTTCTCGGACCGGAGCACGGCCGTGCCTGAGCCAGTGCCTCAGCTCGGCGTCCGTTAACGTGGCGAGGCGCCGGAGGACCTGCGACTCGAACTCATCGGGCGAGAGCGGCGGCGTCTCGGCCAATTCGTCCGCGAGGGACGACCCCCGCGCGATCGAGAGCTTCCAGCGCGGCCGGGACAACGAAGTGACGACGTCCGCCGGATCGGCCGCGCAGGCCGCGGGCGGCACACCGGCACAGAACTCCGCGCACAACGAACCCGCATTGCGCATGATCCGCCCGGTCGCGCGGAACGCCTCGTCAAGCCGAGCCGATGCCGCCGGCAGAGGTCGCACGCGCGTCATCGACGCCCCTAACAGGTGCAGGAAGTGGAGCAAGAAGCCGATGCCGGGCAGTTCGCAGCCGGCCGGGAAGCCCTCGATCAGTCGCACGAGGGCAGGGGTCACCACGAACGTTCCAACCGATTCGTCGTCCGGGGCGAGGCTCTCCACCGCGTCACCATCGGCCGACCAGCGCAGACCTCCGAGCGCCTGGCCGTATGCGAGCGGGATGGTAAGGTACTCGGCGATCCCGTTCATTGGGGCCGCGCCTCCCGTTCCCAGAGCAGCCGGACACCGGCTCGGGTCAGGGGCCGAAGCGCATCGTGCGGGATCGTCTCGAAGCCGTCCGTCTCCAGAACGAGCAGGTCGCGAGGCGCGATACCGAGCGCCTCGCGCAGGGACGCCTCACTCAACGCGGGCTCAGGGCGGAGCCCCAGCGGACTCAGCACCGCACTGCCCCAGTACCGAACGCCAGCGCCCATGTGAGGCGGAGCCGCGCCGACGACAAACATTTCGTCAGCCGCGTGTACGGCCCGCAGCCTGCTCAACTGCGCCGTGGTGGCTGTCTCGGCCCACCTGGCCAGTGCACGGAGCGGACAGCGCAGGGCGGTGGTCTCCCTCGGTTCCCCCTCCGCGACGAGGCAGAGTCGCGCCGGCCGCGACGCCTTCACACCCGCCTCGGTGGGAGGAAGGAACGCCGGCACGAGCGCGCGGCTAAGGGAGACGCCTTCTTCTCGATCGACCGGCAGGTCGAACGCGGGGAGGCGACAGCCGCGCCGAAACCATAATCCGTCGTGGCGCTCGTAAACGACCGACCCGGGCAAGGAAAGGACACGCTCAACGATGTGAATTCCGTCCCCGTCCCAGGCGATCCACGCCCGCGCGCCGTCGGCGATCACCCGGACGCCGGCCGAACGCCGCTGGTCGGCGAGGACCGCCAGGTCGGCGGCCGCGAAACAGGCACAGCCCGAGGTCTGGTCGTTCGGCTCCATCGCGTCAGGTCCCTAGCCGTTCGAAGATGCGCCGCGTTCGGTCCAACAGGTACGCCCGCGAGGCCTCGTCGCCGACCCACGCCGCGCGATCCGCGAGCTCGGCCACGCGCTCCCGTAGCCGGGCGACGGCGGCGACGCTCAAAGCAGGGACCCGCGACTCGGCCTCGGCGGTCTCAACCTGCCGCGCCAGTGTCTCGCCGTCGACGGGCTCCTGCGCGATCGCGAGCGGGTGCGTCGCGGGCTCGCCGGCGTGCGACTCGATCACGCCGGCGATCAGGGATCCGAGCGGACCGATCTGCTCCTCGCGGTCCCACACGTATCGGAGCACCCACAGGTCGGAAACGCGCGCCGCCGAGCGGCCGCACAACACGGCCGACGCCGCGACGAGCTTGAGCAGCTTCACCGCGCGCCGGTCCGTCAGCGCCACGCCGAGGTCCCGAATCTTGAAGATGACCTCGGCGTAACGCTCGGCGACCGGCCGCAGGTCGACGTCGTGCACTTCGCGAGAAAGCGCACGCAGGTCGCCCGCCGACACCGACGAGGCAGCCGGTTCGGCACCCTCCAGCTCCCAGCCGGCCGTCAGGAGCTGCGGCATCGCCTCACGCGGCAGATTGTCGACGTGGCAGCGCAGCAAGAACCGGTCGAACAAGGCGCGGAGGGCCTCGTCCTCGGGCAGATGGTTCGATGCAGAAAACAGCGACAGCAGCGGCAGACCGTGGACCTCAGCCCCGCGCCGGTAGACGCGCTCGTTGAGGACCGAGAGCAAGTTGTTGAGGATCGCGCTGTTGGCGTTGAACAGCTCGTCCAGGAACACGAACTCGGCCTCGGGCAGCATGCCCGTCGTCACGGTGGCGACCGTCCCTTCGCGCAGCCGGATCAGGTCGATCGGACCGAAGATCTCGTTCGGCTCGGAAAACCGCGTGAGCAAGTACTCGAAATAATGTCCGCGCACCGCCGATGCGAACTGCCGGATCAGCGCGGATTTGGCGGTGCCGGGCGGGCCGTGCAGGAAGAGGTGCTCTCCTGCGACCACGGCCAAGGCGATCAGGTCGACCACTTCGTCCCTGCGCACGAAGCGTCTCTTGAGCAGCTCGACGACTTCCCCGCGCAGCCGTGCGACCGTCGCTTCAGACATCGCTCAGCACCTCGGCTCTCGGCGGGGGGAGCGCCCGACCGCACTCCTGGTAGATGAGCTCGGCGTACTCGCCCGCGCGTGCCGGCGGCACCCAGGCTGCGCGTTCGTGACGCACCAGACGCTCGGCGTACAGCAGCATGAGTCCCTCGTGACCTCCGAAGTCGAGCGGACCGGCCGGTGGCTCCCGCACGTCGGAAAGCACGCCGGAGAGGGGCCATTGCCGCAGGACATCCGACAGGAACGTGACGAGCGGGTCCGACGTTGCGAGCGCCCGCGCGCGCCGCAGGACCTGAGGAAGGTAGCGGAACGTGAGGTCGGCCGACAGGTGGTGCGAGGCACTCGTGGGCCGATGCTTCATCGCAAACCGCGGGCGCAGAGCCGCCGCCGGTTCGTCGTAGTACACGGCCGACCAGCAGGCCTGCCGAGCCAGCTCCGCGGCTTCGTACGCCACCGTGCTGTCGAAAGCGATCGGTGGACCTGCGACCGTACGGCGTTCCGCGTCAAAGGCTCTGGACAACACGGCGATCGCCCCCGGCGAGACACGGTCCCCCGACACGGGACGGTCCCGCAAGACGACTCGCCCGTCGTTCAACAACTCCGAGCAAAACGCTTCGATGGGATCCATGACGCTCCCGCACGTGGAGAACGGTCTCGTGCCGTGACGGGCGATGACAATCACTGCGTTCAGGATAATCGAAAGGCCTGCCGCGCGCGTACTCGCCGCCGGGTGGTCGCACTCAAATCTGTCCCCGCGGGAACGCGCCGGGGCGTGCGTTCTGACGTTTTCTTGGCCACTTGTGAAAGGGAGCCCCTCCAGGTCGGTGAAGGTTCGTTGGAAGAGCGCCACTCGATCGAGCATGATGAGGCTCGCTAAGTCAGCCCCGCTTAGCCCCGTGAACGTCAGGATTGTTCCATGCGATGGATTTTGGCCCTTGTCCTTACGTTGTGCGTTCTCCCTTGCCGGGGGCAAACTTCGCCTCCCCCGAGCACGTCCGAGACCGAACGTGCCCAAGGGGCGGCGGAACTCGCGCGCAAGGCGGCGGAAGAGTACACCATCGCTCTCGGATCCGACGCGAGCGAGCCGCTTGGTCTTGTGACCAAACCCGTGTTGCAATGGTCGAATCCCGTCAGTGGCTCCATTCACGGCTCGGTGTTCGTCTGGACGAGGCAGGGACGAGCGACCGCGATCGCGTCCATCTACAAATGGTACGCACCCCGTCATCACCTCGGCGTTGAGTTCCACTCACTCGCCGCGGGACCGCTCGTCGCCAAGCGTGCCGGCGAGAACGCCTGGACCCCTCGTCTTCCCGGCATCGAACTCCGGCCCATCCCCGGCGCACCGGCGCCGGCCGACAAGCCCGTGGCGCGTCTCGCCCAGATGCGCGCCCTGGCGAAGGAGTTCACGGCCTCGGAGACGACCCGCGAAAACATCAGGCGCGAACTGCGACGGCTCTCGAACCCCATATTTCGCAACCTCGACGCCGACGCTCAGTTCCTCGACGGTGCGCTCTTCGCGTTCGTTGAGGGGACTGACCCGGAGGTCGTCCTGGACGTCCAGGCCCGGCGAGTCGCCGGCGCGGATACTTTCGAATGGGTCTACGGACTGGTGAGAATGAACAGCAACGCCCTTCGGGTTGCCCATCGCGGACGCGAGGTCTGGACCATTCCGGAGATCCCTTGGCGCGAGGCCTTCGATCACGACCGGCCGTACACACTCTTTACCTTTCAACCCGGGGAAGGGGTCAACCCGCCAGGCCCCGGCGACGATGAGCCCAGCCAGTGACCGGTCTCTTCTGTCCGTGGTGTCTCGCGGATAAGATCGCAATTATTAGGTCATGTCGTGCCAGCCTTCGCCCGAACCATCTCCGCCACGGACGTTAGTCTCAACAACAGCGTACAAAGGAGCAGAGCAATGCGGACCGCACGGGCGCAATCGAGGGGAGCGTTGGCCGCCTTGAGTGGCGTCGTTCTCCTCTCGGTCCTGGTGACTGGATCGGGCCGTAGCCGCGCGCAACAGGAACGAGGCGAACCGCAAAAGAGGGCCGAGCCGCATCCGAAGACGGAAACGGCGTCGAAGCGACTCGAAGACCTGAGGCATGCGGCCGAGAATTACCGGATCACGCTCGACTCGGAACCACCGCGCACCCTGGTGCTGAAGCCCGACCCGGTCCTGCGATGGAGCAATCCGCTGCGCAGGACCGACGACGGAGCCGTCTTCATCTGGGTCTCAGAGGGACGGCCCGAAGTCGTGGCGTCTTTCTACAGGCACAGGCGAGAGGAGGTCCTCCAGGAGGACCATGAGTTCCAGTCCCTTGCGACTACCCCGTTAAGGGCGGCTCGCGACGGGTCCGACGTCTGGTTTCCGCCGGGTGGCGGTGTCTCGCTCACTCCGATTCCGGACGCGCCGCCGCCGGCGGCGACACCCGCGGAGCGCTTGCGGCAGATGCGCGCCCTGGCGCGCGAATTCAAGGCATTTTTCAATCTGCCTAAGGAACAGTCGGAGCTGCGGCTCCTTTCTCAACCGATCTACCGCTACGAGACCCACCGCGCGGATGTCGCGGACGGCGCCTTGTTCGCCTTCGTCCAGACGACCGATCCCGAGGTCTTGCTCCTCATCGAGGCGCGGCCGCACGCTGCGGGGCTGGCCTGGCACTACGGAATCGCGCGCATGTCCATGGTCAACCTCCGAGCCGAGCACAAGGAACGGACAGTGTGGACGGCCGACTGGGACGATCAGGCGGAAGCGCCCAACAAGCCCTATGCCACGCTCCCCGGCCCGCGCCGCAACGTGGTCGATGATCCGGGCGAAAGCACCGGCTCACGCTAACGAATGGGGCCACGAAGTTTGCCGTGCGAGGAGAAGAGAACCGATGCGACCACAACCCGTTGCGCAGCACACAGCCCGAGCGGGGGTCTTTCTGATGCTCGGAGCCGTGCTCAGCTCTTGCGGAGGCACACGGCTCGCGGCGCAGGAGGCCCCGGAGCCGGCGAGTGCCGCGGCTCGCCCGGATCGCGGCGATGAACACCTCGCGCAAATGAAACGGAGCGCGGAAGCGTACCAGATCACGCTCAACACCGAGCCTCCGCGGCGCCTCGAACTGCGGATGGAACCGGTGTTGCGCTGGTCCAATCCGCTCCGCATTACGAGCGACGGCGCGGTCTTCTTGTGGCTGTCCGAGGGACGCCCTGAAGTGATCGCATCCTTCTACCAGTTCCAGCGCAACGGGATGACGGCCGAAGACCACGAGTTCCAATCGCTCGCGACCACCGGGCTGACGGCCACTCGGGGCGATTCCGACGTCTGGTTCCCACGCGATCCCGGCGTGACCCTCGCACCGATCCCGGATGCCCCAGCGCCGGCCGGGACGCCGGCAGAGCGCCTCCGGCAGATGCGCGCACTGGCGCGCGAGTTCCGCGCGTTCCTGGACCGGCCGAACAACAAGTCGGAGCTGCGGCTGTTGTCGCAACCTCTGTTTCGCTACGAAACCCGCCGCGCCGACCTTTCCGACGGGGCCCTCTTCAGCTTTGTGCTGACGACCGATCCCGAGGTGTTGCTGCTGATCGAGGCGCGCCCGTACGAGGGGAAGCTCGCGTGGCACTATGCGCTCACACGGATGTCGATGATGGAGCTGCGCGTCGAACGCAAGGGAACGACAGTCTGGCAAGTTCCGTTTAACACCGAAGCCAATTCACGGAAACGACCCTATTTGATCACTCCCGCTCCCGCGCCGCCGGCCGGGGACGGCTTCTGAGACAAGAAATACGTTTCACATGAAATCGCTATTTGCCGCAGTCACCATGATTGTTGTCGGCGCGTTGGTTCTGACGCCTTCGACCGCCGGGGCGCAGGAGGTTCCATCAGGCGCCACGAAGGAGTCCGACGAACAGAGAAAGTGGGTCCCTCTCTTCCAACGCCACGCGGGCGAGTACGTGGTACGGGCGGGCTCCGAGGCGAACCAACTCGCCCCGGCGCAATGGCTGTCGGAGCCGGTCCTGCGGTGGTCGCAGCCGGTCCGGGGGGGCGACGACGGCGCGCTCTATCTATGGTTGCGAGAAGGTCGTCCCGTGGCTGCCGTCACTTTCTTCACCTTCAAATGGCCCGACGGTAAGCGCGCCATCGTCCACGAACGTCATTCGTTACGTCTTGGAACCGTCGAGGCCGAATGGCGCGGGCGGGAAGTCTGGCACACGACGAAGCCGGGCGTGACTTATGAGCCCGTGCCCAGCGCCGCGAAGCCGGCCGCAACCGCGAGTGCCCGCATGCGCCAGATGCACGAGATCACCCGCGACTTCACAGCCCGCACGGTGGACGACAAGGACAAGGACTGGCCGCTCCGCCTGCTGCCGAAACCGCTCTACCGTTTTGAGGGTTCGACCCACGACTCACTCGACGGCGCACTATTCGCGCTGGCTCAAGGGACCGATCCCGAAGCGTTTCTCATCCTCGACGCCCGTGGATCGGCCGAAGCGAGGCGCTGGGAATATGCTGTGGCCCGGTTTACCGACCGCAAGGTCGTCGTCCAGTACAAGGACCGCGAAGTCTACGCCGGCCGGAACACGGTCGGGGGCACCGATGAGGTCTACCATTCCGAGACCGTCATCCTGAAACCAAGCGACAAACCGGAAGACTTTGACTAATGTAGGAAGAGAGCGCCAATCGGGCCCGGCAAACGGTGAAACGAGTTCCGAAGAATTTCGTTGACATCGTCTCACGACCGGCGATATTTGTAGCCATCCGACGCGGTTCGTAGCCTGACGCATGGGTCGTTCATATCAGCGGGGACGGGAGAAGGGAGCGATGGGCCGATGTTAGCGCCGATGCTGGTATTGTTGTCTCTCGCCGCGCCGACCCAGGGCACCCCGGGGCCGGCAAGCGCAACGGCGGCCGATCGTTTGCTGAAGCTGCATACCGAGGATGCCTCGACGTATGCGATCTTCCGTGACTCGCAACGCTCGGAGAAGCTGGAGCTACGGCGGGAGCCGATTTACCGGTGGACGAACCCCACGCGGGTGGGAGGACAGGTGGGAGAGGTCTACATCTGGACCTGGCGGGGACGGCCCGACGTTGTGGCGAGCATCTTTTCCCACCCTACCAAGGACGGACAGCGCGTCCTGTGCCACGAGCTGCACTCGCTTTCGCAAGCGGTGTTGCTCGTGGACCGCGATTCACCCAACCGGTGGGAGCCCCAGGCGCCCGGCGTGGAGCTGAAGCCGGTGGACGGCGCGCCCGAGCCGGCCGACTCGGCGGCGCGCCGACTCGTCCAGCTCAGGGCCATCTCGCGTGAGTTCGCCGGGCGCAGCCTGAGCGACCAGAACGTCGCGTGGGACCTGAGGCTCTTGCCACAGCCGCTTTACCGGTACGAAAGTACCGACGCCGACGTGATCGACGGCGCGCTGTTCGCGCTCGTCTCGTCGGCCGGCACGGACCCCGAAATCATGCTGGCGGTCGAGGCACGGAAAACCGCCGGCGGGCCGCGCTGGGTGTTCGGCGCAGCGCGGTTTTCGGACATGAGCCTCTGGCTCACCCACAAGGGGCGCGAAGTTTGGACGTCGATCCGGGGTGGGGAAAACACGTTCAACCACGACCCGATGCACCGCTTCCGCTTCTACCAGGATCGGTCCATTCCCGAACTCGATGGGCTTGCGCCGAGGTGAGACGATGCGCCGATTAGCTTTAATGTTCATGACGTCCGCCGTCCTGGCGTCGCCGACGGCCGCGGACGACAAAGCCGGCGGCGAACAGGCCGCGAAAGACAAGCGCGAGCGGTTGCTCGAGATCTACCGCAACGAGGCGGCGAGCTACACGATCTACCGCGACGCCAGCCGCAAGGAGCGGCTGGAGCTCCAGCACGACCCGGTCTACATTTGGACGAACCCGGTCCGGAGCGCGGGGCAGGACGGGGCGGTGTTCGTCTGGACGTGTCGCGGCCGGGCCGAGGTGCTGGCCACGTTCTTCTCGTACCCCGCAACGGGTCCGCGCAGCCTCAACCACGAGCTGCACTCCCTATCTCGTTCGGTCCTCGATGTCACCCGATCGGGCACTCACACGTGGACCCCCACGGCCCCAGGCGTTGAACTCAAGCCCATCGCCGGCGCCCCCTTGCCTGCCAGCTCACCGTCACAACGGCTCATCCAGATGCGCGCACTGAACCGCGAATTTACGGCCGGCACGCGTGATAAAGAGGACAAGCGGTGGGAGCTCCGGCTCCTGCCCAAGCCGCTCTACCGGTACGAGAGCACCGATCCGGACTTGCTCGACGGGGCGGTCTTTGCGTTCGTTTCCACGGCCGGCACCGATCCGGAGATTGTGCTCGTCCTGGAGGCCCGGCGTCCTTCCGCCGGCGGAGAGCCGGCTTGGCATTATGCGCTCGCGCGGTTCACCGATCTGCACTTCTGGGTCAGACACCAGGGCAAGGAAGTCCACAGTGGAGAATTGATCCCCCACAACTTGCCCGTTCAAGACCCCCAGCACCGCTATCGTTCCTTTCGCGATCGGGGGATTCCCGCCTTGGAGGACGATGTGCCGTGAGCATTGAATCGAAACGAAGCTCTTCCCGCGAATACCGAGTCGCAGCCATGACGGAACACAAGGCGGACCGCCGGCCGATCCGGCACGGCGTCGCCATACTGACCCTCGGCTTGTCCGTCTTCCTCACCGCGGGCGCCAGCCACGCGGCGGAAGCGCAAACCGGAACATCCGGCAAAGGGGTCCGGCGCGCCTTGATCGTCTGCGGTCTGCCGGGCGACGAAGACCACCGGAAGCTCTACGCCGGGGTTATGGAGAAACTGGCGAAAGCGCTGATCGAGCAGTACGGCTTTCCGGCCACCGAGGTCCTGGTGCGCTTCGGCGGCGAGACCAGGCCGACCGACGGCCCGGCGCTCAAGTCGTCGCGAGGGCCCTCGAGCGGCGAGGGGATCGCGGCTGACGTCGCGGAGCTGCGCAAACGGCTGACGGCCGACGACTCCCTCTGGGTGATCGTCCTGGGGCACGGCCACCTGGACGGCCGCCGTGCCTATCTGAACCTGCCCGGCCCGGACCTGGACGAACGGGGCTTTGGCAAGCTCTTCGAGGGGCTCAAAGCGCGGGAGCAAGTCTTCTTCATCACGTCGTCGGCCAGTGGGTTCTTTCTGAAGCCGCTGGCTCAGCCCGGGCGCATCGTCATCACCGCGACGGAGCCCGACCGGGAAGTGAACGAGACGCTCTTTCCCCAGGCTTTGGCCGACGTCCTCGCTTCGCCCCCGGAAGGGATCGACCACGACAAGAACGGCTCCATCTCGGTTTTCGAGCTCTACCTGTCGGTCGTCGCCAACGTCATGCAGCGCTACGTCGACGACGAGAACCTCGCGACCGAGCACGCCAAAATCGACGACAACGGCGACGGCCGCGGCAGCGAGCTCCAGGCCCAGTACCTGCCGGAGGAGCTGGGCGGAACCGCGGGCAAGGACGAGAAACCGACGGCCGGACCGAAAGGGGATGGTCAGCTCGCGTCGCAGGTGCTGATCGGCGCAGTGCCCCAACCGGCGAAGGATCAATCCAACGGCAGTACCGAGGCTGCCAAGAAATAACAGCCGCAATCCATGTACCTGTTGTGCTACGAGGAGGGGGCGGCGACGCCGGAACCCGATGATTCCAAGTCTTCTTGCCAAGCTGGTCCTCGCTCTTGCCCTGGCCGGCCAAACTGCCACCGCGGACGGTAGCCTGCAGGCGGGTTCGGCCGAAAGGCTGGAGTTCATGAAAGAATCGGTCCGGGGCTATGAGATGACTGGTAGCGGGGGACAACCCGGTGCGCTGAAACTCCAGCCCGATCCGGCCTTTCGTCTCGGGAAGCAGGGCGCCGACAGCCTGGTTGACGGGGCCATCTTCTTCTGGACGACCGAGACCGGCCGGCCGGAGATCGCGATCCAAGTATTTCTGGTGAAGACAGTCCGCGAGCCTGAGGGGCTGTGGGTTCATGAGTTTACGTCGCTCTCACCGGCTCCGGTCTCAGCGACGCGCAACAGCCGTGTCGCATGGGCACCGCGCCAGCCCGGCGTGGAGTTCCGGCCGGTGCCCGGTGCCGGCAAGCCGGCGGACACTCCCGCGCAGCGACAGCGCCAGATGCACGACCTCGCGCAGGGGTTCAAGGCTTCGGATAACTTTCACGGCAAGGGCTGGTCGGAGCTGCGGTTGCTCGCGAAGCCGATCGCGCGCTATGGCAAGGCGCGGTCGGAGACGCTCGACGGAGCGCTCTTCGCCTTCGTTCTCGGCACCGACCCGGAGGTGTTCGTCTTTCTCGAAGCGAGGGCTGGGCGAGATGGTCTGGAATGGCAGTACGCCCTGGCGCCGATGACCGTCTTCGCGGTCAAGGCCGCGTACCGGGAAACGCCCGTCTGGTCGCTTCCCGACCGCGACCCCGCAAACGATCCGGTGCGGCCGTTTTTCGACACGACATACGTTCCCTGAACCGAAGCGGGCGAGTCGCCTGTTCCGCTCCGAAACGAGAGGCCCGAGTCGCGATGGACCATTCGCACAGCCGAGAACCGAACCCCAACGTCCCGTCGGCCCTTTCGAGCGAGGACGCCGCGATCGTCGCCCGCTTACGCGAAGCCCGGGTCCGCGTGCGGGAGGAGATGGCCAAGGTCGTCGTTGGTCAGGAGACGATCATCGACCACCTGCTCGTGGGCCTGCTGTGCCGCGGCCACATCCTACTGCTCGGCGTCCCGGGCGTCGGCAAGACCCTCATGTCGCGCACGCTGGCGAAGACCCTCGACATGGAGTTTCGGCGCATCCAGTTCACGCCCGACCTGATGCCCTCCGACATCACGGGCATGGACATCATCGAGGAAGACGTTGCTACCGGCCGCCGGAAGCTCGACTTCCTGCCGGGGCCGGTCTTCACGAATTTCCTGCTGGCCGACGAGATCAACCGGACTCCGCCCAAAACACAGGCCGCACTCTTGCAGGCAATGCAGGAGCGAGAAGTCTCGATCGGCCGGCGGACCTACCCGCTCAATCCACCGTTTTTCGTCGTGGCCACGCAGAACCCCATTGAAATGGAAGGGACGTATCCGCTGCCCGAGGCCCAGCTCGACCGCTTCATGTTCAACCTGAGGGTGAAGTACCCGACCGTCCAGGAAGAGCTGCTCATCGTCAAGGGAACCACCGGCACGCACGTCGGTGAGGCCCGTCCCGTCCTGAAGGCGGAAGAGCTGCTGCGGCTCCAGGATCTGGTGCGGGGCGTGCCGATCGCCGACTCGGTGATGAACTACGCGGTGCGGCTGGTGGCCGCCTCGCGGCCGGGCGAGTCGAAGGAGATCGAGGGCGTCCATAAGTACCTCCTGTATGGGGCGAGCCCGCGGGCTTCCCAGTACCTCGTGCTGGGGGCGAAGGCCCGGGCGATCCTCGCGGGCAAGTATCACGTCGACTTCGACGACGTGAAAAGCCTCGCCGGGTCCGTCCTCCGGCACCGTCTGGTGCTGAACTTCCACGCTCGCGCCGACGGCGTGGACGCCGACGGCGTCATCCGGCGCCTGGTCGAAACCGTGAAGCAGGACGCGTGAGACCTGGTGCTTCTGCCGGCAAGTGCTTCCCTGAGCGATCGCACACAATCCCGAGCAACGATCGATTCTACCGATCAACTCGATTCTCGAAGGAGCGGCGTCGCCGTAACCTCAGTGTTGCCGAGCGTGTTCACACACTGGCTATGGGCGCTGGCTCTGACGGGCCAAGTTCCGAGCGCGGACGGAGGCCTCAACGCCGAACCGGCGGCACGTCTCCAGTTCATGAAAGACGCGGTCCGGAGCTACGAGATGTCTGCGAGTGCGCGCGGCCAGGCGTTCAAATTCCAGGCCGAACCGGTCTTTCGGCTCGGCAAGCAGCCCGCGGACAACGTCGCGGACGGGGCGATCTTTCTTTGGACCAATGAAACCGGCCGGCCCGTGGTGGCACTCCAGGCGTTCCTGGTGGACACCGGCCGCGACCCCGGCGGTCTCTGGGCCCACGAGTTTACGTCGCTTGCTCTCGGACCGGTGACGGCGACACGGAAGGGACGAGTTGCGTGGTCCCCCACGCGCCCGGGGATGGAGTTTCGTTCGATGCCCGAAGCGCCCCGGCCGGCGGAGTCGGTCTCTCAACGGCTACGTCAAATGCGCGAACTGGCGCAAGGGTTCCGGGCTTTCGACAATTTCAAAGGGAAAGGGTGGTCGGAGCTGAGGATGCTGGCGACGCCCATCGCCCGTTACGGGAAAGCCGGCTCCGACCCCCTCGACGGAGCGCTTTTCCCGTTCGTCATGGGGACCGACCCGGAGGTTTTCTTGTTCCTGGAAGTGAAGCCGGGGAACGCGGACCATGAGTGGCAGTACGCCCTGGCGCCAATGACCGTGTTCGAGGTCAAGGCGACGTACCACGACAAGCCAATCTGGTCGCTTCCCGACAGGTCCGCGGTGAACGGCCCGTCTCGACCGTTCTATACCTCGACGGACACTCGCTGACGCGACCGGGCCGCAAGTCGCCCGTCCCGAACTGTCCTCAAAACAAGGCCTGAGTGCGAATGCCGTTTGACCCCCGAGCCCTGATCGACCCTGTGTTCTTTTCCCGCCTCGACTCGATCGAGCTCCGCGCGCGGTCCATCGTCGAGGGTTCGATGCACGGCCTCCACCGGAGCCCGTACCTGGGGATGAGCGTCGAGTTCGCTTCGCACCGCGAATACACGCCGGGCGACGATCTGCGGCACCTGAACTGGAAGCTCTACGCGCGGCACGACCGCCTGTACATCAAGGAATACGATGCCGATACAAACCTGAATCTTTACTTGATCCTCGACGCGAGCTCTTCGATGGGTTGCGCGAACACGGGACGCAGCAAGCTGCACTACGCCGCATCGCTTGCCGGCGCGCTTGCCCACCTGGCACTCAAGCAACGCGACGCGGTCGGCCTGACGCTGTACGCGGACGCGGTGACGGCCCACTTGCCGCCGCGCGCGAAGCCGAACCAACTCGACGAGGTGCTAGCGACCATCGCCGAGGCCGAACTCCGACCGGCGACGGACAACGACCGGGCTCTCCACCAGGCCGCCGAGCTCGCGGGGCGCCGAGGGCTGGTCGTCCTCTTCAGCGATCTCTTCGGCGACCTGGAGGCGATTATCGGCGGCCTCGATCACCTACGCTACCATAATCATGAAGTGATTATCTTTCATATCCTGGACCCGTTCGAGCGCGACCTCTCGGTCGACGGGCACATCCGTTTCCGCGACCTGGAAAGCGGTGAGTCGCTCACCACGCAGGCCGAAAGCGTGCGCGACGCTTACAAGAAGGCCGTGGATCAGTGGCGGCAGACGCTCGAAATCGAGTGCCGCAAGCGCGCCATCGATCGGATCGAGCTGACCACGGAAGATCCGCCCGACCGGGCGCTGCTCGACTACCTGGTGAAGCGCGCGAGAACCTTCTAGCGATCGGGCCTCGACACTCATGAATCTGACCTCGCTCCCACTCTTGGTGCTCGTCCTTGCGGGCCAAGCAGCGCCTCAGGACGCCGACAAGGCGGCCGCCGCGGCGAGGCTCGACTTCATACGCGATTCTCTGAAGGTCCTCCACGTCCAGCGCGGCGACGACCCCTCGGTCACCTATCGCCTGCAGCTCGAACCGGTCCTTCGGTTCACGAACGTCGTCGGGACCGTGAAAGACGGCGCCATTTTCCTTTGGACGGGCGAGGGGGGGCGACCGGAAGCGGCCGTCCAAGTTTTCTGGCACAATAACGGAAACTGGTTCCAGGAGTTCTCGTCGTTGTCGCTACGGCCGATTGCCGCGCGCGACGTCTGGAAGGTCGGTCGCCGCGGCCTCGACTTGAATCCGATCCCGGGAGCCCCTCGGCCCGCCGATACCTCCGAACAAAGGCTCCGCCAGATCCGCAGCCTGGTCGGCGCCTTCACGGCCGAGGAGCAGTTCGAGCGGAAGACATGGCAGAAGCTCCGCCTGCTGACCAAGCCGTTTGCTCGCTACGGCAAGCCCGACAGCGATGTCAGCGACGGCGCTCTTTTCGCCTACGTGCTCACGACGGACCCGGAAGTCTACCTCGTGATCGAAGCGCGGCCAGGTCCGGACGGCCCCGAGTGGCAGTACGGGTTCGCCCCCGCGTCGATCGACCCGCTGAGGGTATCGTGGAAGAACCGGGAGGTGTGGTCTCTCCCTTACCGGGAGGCCTGGACCGACAATAGTGCGCCTTTTTACGTGCACTTCTTCCACCGAGGCCTGGCCAAGACGCCCCGCGCTGGCTCGCAGTGAGGATCCGACCATGATGCAGCCGGCGATTCTCAGCGTCGTTCTTGCTCTGCTCGCTCAGACCGACGACTCTTCGGCTGACGCCGCTGCGCGCCTCGTCGTCATGAAAAAGGTGCTGGCGAGTTACGATGTTCGTTCACCCGAAATGCCGCAGACGTCTCATCATTTTCAGGCGGACCCCGTGCTTCGGTTTACGAACACCGTCGGATCGACCCGCGACGGCGCGGTGTTCCTCTGGCTCGGTGATCATGGTCGGCCTGCGGCCGCGGTCCAGTTTTCGCTAAGGCGCGACGGGCTCTGGTTCCACGAGCTATCCTCCCTCTGCGAACGGCCGCTTGTCGCGGAGTCGCCGCGTGGAACGGTCTGGTCGCCGATGCGAGGGGGAATCGAGTTCAAGCCGCTTCCCGGCGTGCCGAAGCCGGCGGGGACACCCGAGCAGCGCCTGCGGCAGATGCGCGCTCTGGCCGCGGAATTCACGGTCGAGGACGCCTTCCGGCACCAGGACTGGCAGAAGCTCCGGATGCTCTCCAAGCCCTTTGCCCGCTACGGTGAGCCGGGTTCTGACCTGATCGACGGAGCGCTCTTCGCGTACGTGGTCACCACGGATCCCGAAGCGCTCTTGATGATCGAAGCACGGCAGGCCAAAGACGGTGCCGAGTGGCATTATGCCTTCGCGCCGATGACGATCTATGCGTTGCGGGGCCTCCGGAAAAGCGACCAGGTGTGGACTCTCCCCTTCCGGGACTCCAATGGGATCTCATCGAATCCTAATGAACCATTCTATGTGAAGAAGTCGACAATCGAGCCATGAATTCCGATCTGAAACGTTCGAACGACGGCGGGCCGTGACCGCTGGTCGAATGACCGTCAAACGGCCCGGTCGTGTTTTTCCGGTAGAGGCGCCATGCAATTCGTGCAAATCGGGATGCTCGGAGCGCTCGCAGCGCTCGCCATCCCCATCATGATCCACCTGATGTTCCGCCAGCGCTCGCGGCCGGTCGACCTGGGGACGCTCCAGTTCCTCAAGGTCGTGCTGCGCGACAACGCACGGAAGCGCCGATTGCGTCGCTACATTCTGCTCGGACTGCGGTTGGCGGCGGTCGCGCTCCTGGCTTTGCTCTTTGCACGGCCCTTCTTGCTCGCGACCGAGCCGGTTGACGGAGAGCGGTTGGTCGTCGTCCTGCTCGACCGCTCGGCCAGCATGGGGCTGCTCGGGGGCGTGAAGCCGATTGACCGTGCGGCGGGCGAGGCGAGGTCGATCGTGAGGGCTGCGGGGCAGGGGACCCAGCTCGAGGCGGCCTCGTTCGACAGGGAGGTCCACCCGCTTGCGAAGCCCACCGACATCGCCAACGGCGCGCCCGCGCTGTCCTCGTCCGGCACGGACTACGCGGCCGCACTGGCCTGGGCACGCGACCTGTTGGTTCGTTCGCCTAAGCGCATCAAGGAGCTGCACGTCCTCACGGATCTTCAGCGCACGGGCCTCGATCGGGGCGAGACCGTGGCCCTGCCGGCCGACGTCGACGTGCGCCTTGCCGACTTCGGCCGCGCGTTTCCGAAGAATGTCGCGGTGACCGCGGCTGTCGTCGAGCCGAAGACCGTGCGTCCCGGCGAGTCGGCCCTCGTCCGGGCGACCGTGGTCAACGGCTCCCCTTTGCCGCTCTACAAGGTGCCGGTCAAGCTGCACCTCGAGGCCGGCACTGCCGTGCGGGACATGGAACGAGCGGTCGACCTCGACGGCGGTGCCGCCGCGAACGTGGAGTTCAAGCTGGCCGATTTGCCGGCGGGATCCTGGCGCGGGCACGTCGAGGCGGCCGTGAGTGACGACCTGCCGTTTGACAACCGCCGCTACCTGGCCGTTGCGGTTGCGCCTCCGGCTGCCGTGCTGGTGGTCGACGGGTCGCCCGGCCGGACCGCGTATGACGGAGAGACCTATTTCCTCAACGCCGCGCTCCGCCTGGCGCCCTCAGGCGAGCGCTATGCGAAGACGCCTTTCGACGTCGAGACTTTCCCGCTCGTCACCGGCGCGAGCCTCCCCGATCTGGACAAGGCGCGGGCCGTCGTGCTCGCGAACGTTGGGGAGCTTTCCGCAGGCGATGCCCGGCGACTGGGCGCGTTCGTGGAACAGGGGGGTGGGCTCGTGGTCTTTACCGGAGACCGCGTCCGCGCGGACAGCGTCCGCAGCTTGACCGCGGCAGGGCTCGGCGTCGGCGAGGTCGTCGGGCCGGAGCCCGCCAAGGAGCTGCCGTGGCGAATCGGCCGCTGGGAGGCCGCCGACCCCGTCTTTCGACCGTTTGCGGACCCCGAGCACGGCGACTTGCGCAGGCCCTCGTTCACCACGATCACGCTGATCAAGCCGAGCGCTGAGACGCGGGTGCTCGCAACGTTCCGGGGCGATGCCCCGGCCCTGCTCGCCCGGTCGCACGGCCGTGGCAAGGTGCTCTGGTTCGCGACAGCCTGCGACCGCGGCTGGGGCGACTGGCCGCGCAGCCGGCTTTACGTACCGCTGGTCCACCAGATGGTCGGCTACGTGGCGGGCCTCGCCGAAGGGGGACCGGTACGCGAGGAAACGGCAAGCGGTGAAGAAAAGCCGGGGATCGTTGAACGCGACGGCCTGCTGCACGTGATCAATACGGACAGCTACGAGTCGGACATGGCGCGTTGCACGCCGCGCGAGTTTGCGGATCGGTTCGGCTTCCGGCTGCCCGAAACAAAAACGTCCATCGTGAACCAAGCAGCCGCAAAGAAGCCGGCCGACGACCGGCTGCGCGGCGACGAGATCTGGCCCTGGCTGGCCCTGACTTTACTCGGGTTTTTACTGGTGGAAAGCTTCCTCGCCAACCGGACGGCGGCTTAACGCGAAAGGAACGCCCGTGACTCTCTTGACCGCTGAACCCAGGGAACAGAAGTTCCTCGCTCGCTTCGAGCACGTCTGGACGTCGCTGAGGCGTTACCAGGTACGGCAGGGCCTGTGCCTGTCGTTCCTCACCGCCGCGCTCGGCCTCCTGGCCATGGCCGCGGCCGATTGGTGGCTGGAGCTGCCGTGGAACACCCGCGCGGCGGGGCTCTTGCTCGCGGTCTGGCTGGCCGTCGCCGTCTTCGTGGCGAGGGTCGTCATGCCGATCCGCTGGTGGACGAAACCGCGCACCGCCGTCGAGATCGAGGAGCAATTCCCCCAGCTCGGTCAGCGGATTCGCACGATCGTCCAGTTCGCCGGTTTGCCCGACGAGCGAATGGACATGGAGGGCGTCACTCCGAGCCTCGTGGGTGCGCTGGAGGAGGAGACGGAGCTACGGGCGCAGCCCCTGCCGCTCGACCGTATCGTCCCGTGGCGGCGGGTCTGGCTGACCGCCGGTCTGGCCGCGCTACCGGCCTTGTTCCTGTTGGCGGCCGTGGGAACGAGCTGGGAGTGGCGCGTCGCGTTAGGGCGCGCCCTGCTGGGTCGTGGTGAGTACACCTCGCTAGCCGTCGGGCCCGGCGACAAGCTGGTCGAACAGGGCGAAAGCGTTCCCTTAGCAATCGCGCTCAAGGGGCGTTTGAACCGGGAGGTCGTTCTCTATACGAAGCCCCAAGCGGGGCCGAACGCTTCGTGGAAGGGGGCCGTCTTGCCTGCCCCCGAAACTGGGTCGGCGGCAACGCGAGCGGCCACTCTGGAGAGGGTCAAGGACCCGGTCCTGTACCGCGTCGTCGCTGGCCCGGCCGCAAGCCCAACGTATCTCGTCAACGTACGGTATCCGCTCGCCCTCAAAACGCTCGAGGCTGCCCTTACGCCGCCTGCCTACACGGGAGTCAAGCCGAGCACCTTCAAGGGAGGGGACCTCCACGTGATCGAGGGGACGGGGGTAACGCTACGCATCGCGTTCGACGCGGTTCCGGCGGTGGCCTCGCTCGTCGTGACCGATCCTTCGGCCAAACCGGCGAATAAGAAAGACAAATCCGCGCCGGCTCCGCGAATTATCCCGCTGACGCCGAAAGACGGGCTCTACACGGCCGAATTGGGCAATTTATCGAAGGGACTCGTCTATCGGATCGAGGCGAAAACGGCGGACGCCCGCGTGCTTCCGAAGAACCGCTACAAGATCGAAGTGCGCGAGGACCGGCCGCCGCGGGTCGCGTTCGAGGAGCCCGACGAGGCGCTCGAGGTTCACCCGATCGCGGAGGTGATGAACCGCATACGCGTCAATGACGACTTCGGGCTGACCAAGGCCGGCATCGTGTTCCGTTTCAATAACGGCGAGGAGCAGACGCTCGCGCTCAAAGACTTCGGCTCGGAGCAGGACAAATCGGGAAAGGCCCAGACCGCCGCTGCGATCCAGGAGTGGCTGTTGCTCGAGAAGCTCGCGGCTTCACCGACTGATAGCTTGGCCTACTATGCGTTCGCCGAAGACAACTACCCGGGCGAACACCACCGCGCGGAGACCGACCTGCGCTACATCGACATCCGGCCGTTCAAGCGCGAATATAAGGCTGCGCAAGAAGGCGAGGTGCCCGAGGGGGACGGAACCGACCAGATCGCGACGCTTGCCGAGCTGATCGCCCGGCAGCGGTACAACTTGAATCGCGGGATGCGCCTGGCCAAGCACAAGCCGGGCAACAAGACGTTCCCGGAGGATCCGCTCAAGATCGCGACGTTCGAGGAGACGCTGGCGAACCAGACGCGGGAAATGACCGAAGGCGTCGAGGGAATCGTCGGTCAGCGAGTCGAACCGCTCCACGCGGCCGAGGAGTCGATGCTGGCCGCCGTGGAGGCGCTCGACCGCGCGAAGAATGCCGAGGCACCCGAGCAGATGGGCGATGCGCTGCGGCACCTGATCGAGGCCAGGGAGTCGATCCTCCAGATCATCGGGGACAACGCCGAGCTCGCCCAGAAGCTGCGCCAATTCGACCGCACCCAGATACAAAAGATCCGCAAGCCGAAGAAGGAGGAGGAAGACCCCGAGGCGATTGCGGAGCGGCTGGAAGAGCTGGCCCAGCAGGAAGACTTCGTCTACGCCACGCTCGCCGCGAGCGCGGCGATGCCGGGTGATTCACAGGGTGAGGGACAGCCCGCTCCGAAGCCCCAGGATAAGGGAGAGCAGGCTACGGAGAAGGCCGAGCCGCAGGAGGGCCAGAAAGCGGACGAGACCGCGAAAGAAGGCCCGGCTGAAAAGGGCCAAGCGTCGGAAGGGAGCGTGCAAGGAAAGGGCCAGACGGGTGAGGCGGAAAAGCCCGACGGCCAGGGAGAAAACGGCCCTGAGAAAAAGGGGGAGGGCGACAAGCAGAAGAAGCCCGAACGCCAGGGCGGCGCAAACGGCGAAGATCCCAAGGACGACGCCAACGGAGGCGGCCCGCCCAAGGATGGGCGGCGTGAGGCCAAGGAGCGACAGGAGAAAATCGCCGACGAAGCGCGGGACCTGGAAGCGAAGCTTAAGAAGCTGGACGCCGTGTCGGACCTTGCCAAGGCCCGCATGACCAAGGCCGTCGAGGCGACGGAAAAGGTCTCGGGCGCGATGGCGCGGGGAAATACCAAGGAAGCAACCGAGACGGCCAAGTCGGGCGCGTTCCAGCTTCACGAGCTGGCCAGGCAAGTGAAAGCGGAGGTCGCGCGCGAAGTCGCTGAGGAACTCGCGCAGGCCCGTGACATCGCCAGTGAGCTGGCCGAGCGCGAGGCGGCACTGGCCGAGATGAGCGACCCGTCCTCGGCTTCCGGCTCGACCCAGAGCGGGAAGTCGCAGCCCGGCCAGGGCGAAGGAATTGAAAAGGGCAATGGGAAAGGGGGCAAATTGGCCCGGGCCCTCGCGGCGATGGGCGACCTGACCGACGCTGAACGGCTCGAGCGGCTCACCGAAGCGGGCAAGACCCTCGAGGAGATCCTCAAAGGGGCCAGCCAGCGTGCCGAGGGAAAAGCCGCGGAACGGGTTCGCGACGCGCTCAAGGAAACGGACGCCACCGAGGTCGTCGAGCGTCTGGAGCGCATCGGGGCCCTGTTCAACGGCGGCGAAAAGCCCGAGGCTGGCAAGGAAGCAAAGGAACTGGCGAAGAACCTGGAGGTGATCGCCAAGCAGCTCGACGTGCTCCACCAGGAAATCGTTTCGCCGCGGCTGGCCGAAATGGTCGAATTCGACCGCCGCATGGCGGAGCTCGTCGAGCGGATGAAGACCCTCAAGACCGACGGGCAGATCACGGAATGGCACCGCGACGCGGCTGAGCTCGTCCGCGAAATGGAGAAAACCGGCCTGGGCGACGCCGCCGCCGCGCTCCAGGAAGCATTCGCGGCGGGGGGCTGGCACGACGCTGCCGGATCGTGGCATTGGGCCGTCGGACCGCACGACTTCCGCCTGGTGCCCGAGGCGTACACGAGGGCCATCAACGTCGTCGTGCACAAGATTCAGGACCGCATCCAGGACCTGCTCATGAAAGACTTGGTGTCGGACCGCGACGAGGCGACGCCGCCCGAGTTCAAGGAGCTGGTCGAGCGTTATTATGAAGTGCTCTCGAAGGACGGCGGCGGAAAGTGACGAGCGCCGCACACACGAATTGCCCGCGGGCGGACGTCCGTCCGCTCGCAGGCCGCAAACACTCGACGGGGACCGATGGACGTCAAATCAACCATCCAGTGGGCGACCCCCTTCTCGCTCGGACTGCTCGCGGCATTCGCGGCGTCGGTCCTGACCGGTTACTTGCTGCTGCGCTGGGCTTCGGGCCGGCCGATCGAGCCGGCCCGTCAGCGCGGGCTGCTTGTCCTGCGGCTCGCAATCCTCGCCGTGCTCGGGCTGATCCTCTTCAATCCGGTGCGGGTCGACGTCACTCCGGGCGCGGTCGAGCGGCCGAAGGTCTTCTACCTCGTGGACTCGTCGCAGAGCATGGCGCTCGGCAAAGGGACGACCCGTTGGGACCAGGTCGTCCAGACGATTCGTTCGATCGACAAGGAGAGCAGCCCGCTGACGAGCGCCGAGGTCAGCGTGTTCCGGTTCGGCAGCCGCCTCGCGGCGATCGACGCGCCTTTCTGGCGGCCGCGCGAGGCATCGGCGGTGCTCCGCGGTCTGCCGGGTGAGGCCCTGGCCGCCCCCGCCGCGCCGCCGCGCCGGGAGGAAGCGATGCCGGCCCCCACCGACGCGGATACCCTGCTCGCGGACTCGCTCGAGGCGCTCGCCGGCCGTTTCGGTCAGAGCCCGCCGCAGGCGGTCGTCGTTTTCTCCGACGGCCGTGCACGCGACCCGGAAAAGGCCGACGTCATTGCCCGCGCCTACGGACGGATGAAGATCCCGGTTCATGTCGTCCCCGTCGGCGACGAGCAAGTCGGTGGCGACGTGGCGATCGTCAGCATGGTCGCGCCGAACACCGTGAGAAAGTGCTCTCACGTCGCTGCACAGGTCTTCGTTCGCAGCTACGGCTACAAGGGAAAACGAACCGAGCTGAAGCTCGTGACCCTCGGTGCCGACGGCAAACCGGCCTCGGTCCTCGCGCACGTTCCGATCGTGCTGCCGGAAGGTCTGACCAGTTACCCGATCAGCTTCGAGTCGGACAACGAGGACCACCGGATCGCGGCGGTTATCGACCCCCAGCCGGGCGAAGTGTCGTCGTCGAACAATCTGTTTGCGGCCGACCTGGGGATCGATCACACGAAGATCCGCGTCCTTTATGTTGAGGGCGCTACGGACCGCTACGTAGCCAAGAAGGCCGTGCCGGGGCAAATCGGGCTGGAGGTTCGGGGCGCCTACGCCTCGCTTCAAGACGCGCTCATGGAGGACGCCGACGTGGAATGCACGGCCGTCATGCCCGCGGGAAGCGGGGGCGACTTTTCGGCCCTGGTTCGCGCTGACGAGCGGGGACGCGGTCTGCCGGAAACGCCGTCGGAGCTCTTCGCGTACGACGCGATCATCCTGAGCAACGTGCCCCGCGAGGCGCTCAGCGACCAGCACCTCGCGTGGGTCGAGGAATGGATCGGCAGGCGCGGCGGCGGCCTTTGCATGGTAGGCGGGCCGAACAGTTTCAGCGCGGGGGAATGGGGCTCGACATCGGTCGGTAGATGCTGCCGGTCGACCTCTTGAACGACGGCCGCGACTGGAGCGACGCCTTAACCAGCCTGCAGCCCGTTGCCGGCCGCTCGCTCCACCCGATCTGGCACATCTCGACGGACGAGAGCCAGAACCGCGCACTGCTCAAGACCCTGCCCGACTTCCGCGGCCATAATCGCCTTGGGCGGCCGAAGTCGGGCGCGGACGTGCTGGCCGAGGCCAGTTCCTCCGGCGCGACCGACGGGCCGTTCCCGGGCATCGCGGTCCAGCCGTACGGGCGCGGACGCTCGATGGCCATGAGCACGGCGATCACGCGCCGGTGGGCGAGCGACTTCACGCAGAGCTGGGGGGGCGCCGACGCGCGGTACTACAAGAAGTTCTGGCGCAACGTCATTTACTGGCTCACCGAGAACTCCTCGATCGGCCGGCGCCGGCTCTTGGCCGAAACCGACAAGCGGCTCTACCGACCCGGCGAGCCGATCGTCATCCAGGCCCGGACGTTCGACGAGAACGCCGCCCCCACGCTCGACTACCGCGTGGCCGTCTCGATCGAGCCGCGCTCGGCCGGCGACGTGACCTCCGACGATTCTCCTCTCCGTCGTGCGGTCTCCGGATCGCCACCGAGCGAAGGAGAAGCTCACAGCCCGATGCTTCCATGGGGCGAGGAATTCGACCTCACGCGGAACGCGGCGGAGAAGTCGTATGCCGCGTTGCTGCCGATCATCGATGCCAAGTCGGTTCCTGCCGGCGTTGCCCTCACCCAGGGACTGCGAATCGAGCTGACCGCCTATGAGAACAACACGCAGGTCGACAGCACGGCCCTTGAGGTTCAGGTCCTGGATGACCCGTCGGAGCAGCAGAACCCGCTCCCCGACCACGACCTTCTGCGGCGCGTCGCCGACCGATCGAGCGGCAAGGTGCTGAAAGGGGCGGGCGACCTCGCGTCGATGATCGCGGCCTTGCCGCATGTCGTCGGCCCGACCGAGGTCAAGCGCGCCCCTGTCTGGAGCCGCTGGTGGCTGCTCGCGCTCTTGCTCGTGTTGCTCACTACGGAATGGGTCTGGAGGCGACGGCTCGGCCTAGCCTAATCGAAAACGATCGGTCAGATTCCGCTTGTCCAAGGACCACGTCATGAGCAAAACAAGTCACCCAACGGGGGTTCGTGATCGTTGGGTGAGCACCGTCGGATTGAGCGTGGGAATGATCCTCGTCACGGCGTCGCTCCATGCCGACGAACGGGCCGCGCGGTCCCAGGAAATGAAGGAGCTCGTAATGCCACTGCGAGCGTCCAAGGTCGAGAACGGCGGGCGAGTGCCGGGCGAGCTGAGCCGCGAGCCCCTGTTGCGCTGGTCCGACCCCACCCGCGAGAACAGCGACGGCTCTCTCTGGGCCTTCGGCATATCCGGACGTCCGATTGCGATCGTCGCCGTCGAGTTCTACCCCAACCACCGGCTCGGCGAGGCGTGGGCCCACGAGTTTGTCTCGCTTTCGACCGGGCCGATCGAGGTCGACGGCGGGACGGGTTTTGAAGTCACGGGGGTTCGCTCCTCCAGCACCCCGGGACACTTTCTCTGGACGCCGAAAGAGCCGGGGGTCACATTCCGCGACATCCCCGATGCCTCTTCGCCCGGCACGACGGAAGCCAAACGTTTGCGCCAAATGAAGGAACTGGCCGAACGGTTCTCGGCGACCGAATACTACGAAGCGATCAAGCAGACCTATTCACTGCGGTTGTCTCCCCACCCGATCCACCGCTATCATGATGCGGCAGCGGGGGTCGTGGACGGGGCAATCTTCGAGGTCGCCCACGGTACCAATCCAGAAGTATTGCTCCTGATCGAAGCCCAGGCCAGGGACACCACGGCCTGGTGCTGGGCCGCTGCGCGTTTCAGCTCCGCGGAGCTTACGCTGTCTCTCGACCGGAAGCCGGTTTGGACGGTGCCGACCACGCAGGGCGGCACGGCTACCGAAACTTATGCGGCGGCGATCAAGCTCCGAGTTGCGGCGACCGCCGAAGGGAACACCAGGGAGAGAAACCCGTGATCACTCGATCGTCACGACGTACGTTCCTGCACCTGGTCTCCTCTCCTCTGGCCATTGCGCTCGGCGCCTGGGGGCAGCCGGCCCTTAGCGCGATCACACAGACGGCCGACGACGCGGACTCGGCGCAGGACCGGCTGCATGAAATGGCCGACCTCGCGCGGCGAATCACGATTGCGGGCGCCGAGCTGCAACCCGACCCGATCGTACGGTACGACGACCAGCTCCGTCGGATCGAAGACGCCACGCTCTGGGCCTTCGTCAACAAGGGGCGTCCGACGGCGTCGCTCAAGGTCGAAATCTACAGGCAAGGGCACGCGCTCTATGGCCTCGTGTCTCTCTCGGATGCGATCATCAAGGCGGAATGCAGCGACGGCTGGGACTGGTCGGCGACGAAGCCCGGTGTGGAGCTGAAGCCAGTCCCCGATGCGCCGGTGCCGGGCGCAACGCCGGTCGAGCGACTCGTGCAGATGCGCGCACTCTCTCGCCGCTTCTCGGGCTACGAGGTCGAGAAGTCCGAGAAAGGGCGGTTTCAGATGCGCTTGATGACCAAGCCGGTCTCACGCTACGCCGATCCGCCATCGGGCCTCGAAGACGGCGCGCTGTTCAGTCTGGCGAACGGCACGAACCCCGACGTGCTCTTGGTGATCGAGGCTCGCCGCACCAATGGCAGGAACCTGGCCTGGCAGTATGGTGTCGCACGGATGGGGGGCGCGACGCTCGTCGTCAACCTCGACAACACGCAAGTGTGGCGGGAAGAGCAGGCACTCCCCATTCCCGCCGTGCGGCCAACCTACATGAACCGAAAGTTCCCGAGGCACGGGCGCGCCGAGTAGGACCGCGGAGCCAAACCGATGCACAGCCCATCCCGGCGCAGAGTCCTCCGCGCCCTCGCGGTTCCTCTCGCCTTCGCAATTGAGGGCACCAGGCTTGCGGCCCGGCAGGAACACGCGGCTGCGCCGGCAGACGACCCCGGCACGGCACTCTTCCGCGCGATGCGTGCGCATGCCGCTTCGCTTAAAGTCACCGCAATCGCGCCAGGCCGCCCCGCATTGGCGGTCGCACTTCGGGACGAGCCGCTGGAACGGTACAGCGACCCGCCCCGCAATATCCAGGACGCAACCCTCTGGGCATGGGGCGATTCGGGCCGGCCTGGCGCGATTCTGAAGGTCGAGCACATGCCCAAGCGTCCCGAGGCGACTCGCTGGCTGTACGGTCTCGTCTCCCTGGCGGCGGGCCGTATCGAGGTGGAGTTCCGCGACGACCAGCGCTGGACGTCGACCATGCCCGGCGTTGAGATGCGCCCCATCGCCGAGGCCCCGGCTCCCGCGGCCTCGGAATCGGTCCGTCTGTCCCAGATGAAGGCGTTGGCCCGCCGATTCTCCGCCAGCGAAGGTGCCGGAGGGACCCAGGGGCGTCTGCAGCTTCGACTGATGCCCCGACCGCTCATACGGTATTCGGACGGCACCCTGGGCATCCGGGATGGCGCACTCTTTGCGTTCGCCTACGGCACCAACCCTGACATCCTTCTCGTGATCGAATCCCAGGGTCCAACCGATACCACGGCCACCTGGCAATTCGGCCTGGCCAGGCTGGGTGGTGGCGAACCAATCGTGGCCCTCGATGGTAAAGAGGTGTGGTCGCAGTCGGGAGCGAACCCGCCCGCTCGACTCGCAACGTACATGAACCGATGGGTCCCCGAAAGCGGCGAGTTCAAATAGCGTGACCTGACAGCCGCTTTTCGGCCGAAACGCCCGGGGCGCCGAGGGTGGAAGTGGAGCGAGCCGACTCCGCCGCCACCCTTTCGTTATTGGTCCGTGACTGCCTGCGCCGCAGGGCCTCAGCTCTTGGTCTTGGCTTTGGCCGCTTCGTCGGGATTGATGAGACCGTCGCCGTCCGTGTCGAGTGCCTGGAACTGCGTCCGGCTGCCGAAGAACTCCCTGCGTGAGAGGTCGCCGTCGCGGTTGCGATCCATGCGCTTGAACCACTCCGGCCCCGGCGCGTTGTTTTCGACGCTCGGCGTCTCGTACGGGGTGCGAACGGCGACGTTCGCCATGCCGTAGCCGCCGACCTTCCCCCGGCCGATGGAGAGCTGGTAGTGGTGAGGAATCTCGTCGGAGCTGACCTTACCGTCGCCGTTCCGGTCCCACGACGAGACGCGCGCCACCGTGCCGCGGACCTCGCGCGCTCCCAGATGCCGGTCGCGGTTCAGGTCCATGATCGCGAAGATTGCGCGGCCCTGGTCGTCGGCCGAGAGCACCATCTGGCTTTGTGCGGCCTGGGTCTCCCGCTCGACGAACTCGTTGACTTCCTCCATGTAGAGCTTGCCGTTCCCATCCTTGTCCATCAGGTCAAAGAGTGAGGCGAGCTGCCCGCGGTCCTTCGTTTCCTTCTTTTCAAGGTACTTGTTGTTGTCGGCGTCGGCGGCCGCGAACTGCGAGGCGTAAAACGCCTTGGCGTTCTCCACGGCGTTCGCGCCCGAGTCCGCGTGGAACTCGAGACTCACCTCGCCGATGGAGACCTCCAGGTCGCCGTCGGATAACCGCTCGACCTTCACGCCCGCCGGCAGCTTTTTCGAGGCTTCACCAGCGACTTCAATGAGGGCTTTCGAGGTGTCCTTTGCGGCGAGGTTGACGACGAGTTCGAGGTCCGGCTCGGCCTGCGCCAGGTAGCGTCTCATCTCTTCGGTGTCGAGCGTCCCGTCGGCATCCGTGTCGGCCGCATCGAAAACCTTCGAGTCGATTTTCAATTCGTTATTCGAGAGGCGATTGTCCCCCGCGCCCCCTTTGCCGGTCCCCGCGTCGTAGCGTTTCAGCAGCATGCGGACGGGCCGGAAGGACGGGTCATCACGCGCCAGCTCAATCACCGGCGGGATGTTGGCGATCCGGCCCCGCAGGCCCATGATCTCGTCCCGCTGCATGGCCAGGGGATTGGTGAAGGGCTCCAGCTCGTTCGTGTCGATCAACTCGTCGTCGTCGAGGTCGAACCGGCGCAGCGATGCCACGGCCGCGCCCAGTTCTTCCTTGGTGAGAGTGCGGTCCTTGTTGCGGTCGAGGTGGTTGAAGAGCGCATCGGTGCGCTCGACCGCAACACGACCGACTTGCACGCGAAACGGCCCGAGCGCGGGGCGCAGGACGTCCGCCAGCTCCTCGAGCGACACCTTGCCGTCTTGCGGGTTCGTGTCAAGCTCCGCACGCGGCAGCGCGGCCTCGCCGCCGGTCGCGCCTCGGACCATGGCGGGGAGCCCGCCGCGGTCGGCTTCGTCCTTCGTCAGGGTGCCGTCGCCGTTCCGGTCGAGGTACGCGTAGATCGCCTTGATCGCGTCCATCCAGGCCGAGCGGAAGCCCTTGCCTCCGGTGTCGATCCGCAGACGGATGAAGATCGGCCGGTCCTCGCTCAGAAACATGACGTCCTGAACGGCGTCACCGTCACTCGCGGGAGACGGCCGCCCCGCCGCCGGCTCCTCGGCCCGCGCCGGCGGGAAAAGGAGCACGGCGGACGCGGCAACGGCCATGACGCGGGACAAAGTGGTCATGCGAGCACCTCCGCAATCGGCTTGGCCTTCGGGTCGACGATCCGGATCGGGCGCCCGACGTCCGACATGTTCTGCGTCGATGGGTCGACGCCCAGCGCTTTGCAGACCGTGGCGAGCAGGTCGGGAACGGTCACGGGGCGTTCCTTCACGCTTACGCCGTCGACGCCCGTGCTGCCGATCGCCTGGCCCCCCTTAATGCCACCGCCGGCGAGCACCGTCGTCCAGGCGTTCGGGAAGTGGTCGCGGCCGGCGTCCTTGTTGATCTTCGGCGTGCGCCCGAACTCGCCCATCCAGACGATCAGCGTCGAGTCGAGCAGCCCGCGCGACCGCAGGTCGGACATGAGGGTGGCCCACGCCGGGTCGAGGACACCGCTCAGCTACTTGACCGCGTCGAAGTTCTGCTGGTGCGTATCCCAGCCGAAGCCCGTCGCGCCTTCCGAAGAATTCAGTGAGACCTCGACAAACGGCACCCCGCGCTCGATGAGCCGGCGTGCCAGCAGGCATCCCTGGCCGAACGCAGTGCGGCCGTAGGCGTCGCGGATGGGCGCGGGTTCCTCGTCGAGCTCGAACGCTTTGGCGGCCGTCGACCGCATCAGCTTGACCGCGCGCTGATAGGCGTCCTGGTGGCTCAGGGGCGTGATCCCGGGGTGCTGGGCCAGGAAGTCCTTACCCATCCAGTCGAGCAGGCCGAGCCGCGCGTCGGCCCGCGACTGGTCGACGTCCGAGGGGGGACTCAGGTTTTCTACCTTGAATGAGAGGTTCCGCGCATCGGGGGGCGCTTGCGTGTCGAACACAGCGCGCTCACCCACGACCAAGGGGGCGTACTGCGGACCGAGAAATCCCGGGCTGAACGCGGCCGGGTTGAACGAACGGACCGGCGCGATGCTGATGAAGTTCGGGATCTCGGCGTCGTCCGACCCCAGCTCCTTCGACACGAGCGAGCCGAGGGTCGGGTAGTGGATCGGCCCCGTCGGCATGTAGCCGGTCCGCAGGTTGAACGTCGCGCGGCCGTGGTCCCCTTCCTTCGTGCTCATCGAGCGGATAATCGCGACGTCCTTCATCTCCTTCGCGAGCTTCGGCAAGTGCTCGCTGATCACGACTCCCGGGGCCGCCGTCTCAATCGCCTTGAACTCGCCGCCGTTGGCATGGCCCGGCTTCGGGTCGAACGTGTCGGTCTGGCTCGGCCCGCCGGTCATCCAGAGCAAGATACACGACTTCCGCCGCTTCGGGTCCTTGCCCGCATCGGCGGCCAGGGCCTCGATCCAGCCCGAGGTCGAGAAGCTGACGACGCCGGCCGACGCCAGTCGCATGAGCTCGCGGCGTGACAGGCGCGGGGTAGAGCGGTTCGCAGGTTCCATGGCGTCTCCTCGCGGGCAATGGCGGCGACGCGATCAAGCGCGGCCGTTGGGTCGTCAGATCGGTCCAGTGACGGTTAATGATTGAAACGGAACTCGGGGCTGTTCAAGAGGGCCCAGAAAACATCCGCCAGCGCCTTGCCTTGGCCCTTCTCGGGACCGGCCGCCTCGACGTACTTGACGAGCCTGTCCGTCTCGTCGGGGCGAGGTCGCCTGGTCAGGGTCGCGAGGTACATCGTCTCGATCCGCCCCGCCGTGTCAAGGAACGGCGCATCGCTCACGGCCGCGAGCGTGTCTCCGGTTTTTAGCGTGGTCACACTCGAGGTAAGCGGTCCGTTCATCAGCGAGAGCGCCTGGAGGATCGACGTCTGCCCCTCCGTTGGTTTCTCATCGCGATTGGCGAAGAGCTCCAGGAACTGGGTTTTCGCCGTTCCCTCGAAGAACAGGTTTCGCGGTCCATTCTCGCGGTAGCCAGTCGCCTGTGCCACGGTGTCGAAGAACTGTCCCGACGAGAGGCTCCGCACCGGCATCGCCGCGAACATTTGCGACGACGCGGTCTCCGCGCGTCCCACCGCGCTCGTCAGGCTGTAGGCCTTGGTCGCGGTGATGGCGCGGATCAGGAACCGAAGGTCATAGTCGTGACTCCGGAACTGCCGTGCGAGCTCGTCCAGCAGCTCGGGGTGCGCGGGGGGGTTGTCTTCCCCCATGTCGTCGATCGGCTCGACCAGGCCGACGCCGAAAAAGCGGGCCCAGACCCGGTTGACCGCCGCACGCGTGAAGTACGGATTCTCGGGCGCGAGCATCCAGTCGGCCAAGACGTCGCGCCCGCTGTCGGCGCGCCGACCCCAGCGGGGCTTCTCCTCGCTCCCCAGGAACGAAGCCTGCACGATCTTCGCCGTGCCGGGGATGGCCAGTTCGTGCTTGTTCGGCGTCTCGTTGACCGACATCGTCACCGCGTCGTTCTTGCCCGGTTTGCCCACGCCCGCGAAGAAGGCGGCCAGGCCCCAGAACTCTTCTCGCTTCCAGCGCGCGAACGGGTGATTATGGCACTGGGCGCATTCGAGCCGGATTCCCAGGAAGACCCGCGCGGCCCCCGACGCGAGGTTCTCGGGCTTCGCCTCCTTGGCAACGTAGAAGGCCAGCGGCGACGGCTCCGCCTTCGGGTCGAACGCGTTGCCGCCCCGGCGCCCCCGGCCGCCGAGCCGCACGGTCAGGACCTCGCGGACGATCTGGTCGTAGCCCGCGTTGTCCGACACGCGTTTGCGCAGCCAGGCCTCGAACGTCGGCGCGAGCTGGCGCGCCTGCCCGTCGGTGTCCGCTTCCGGCAGGAGCATCGACCGGTAAATCTCCGTGGCCCGGGTCAAGTAGGCCGAGCTGTCGAGCAAGCTCTCGACGAGCCGCTGCCGTTTGTCGGGACTGGTGTCCTCGAGGAAGTCGCGAGCCTCGGAAACCGTGGGGATCTTGCCGACGAGGTCGAGATAGACGCGACGCAAGTACTCGGCGTCGTCGGCCGGAGCGGCCGGGTGCACGTTCGACTCGGTCCACTTCGCCGCGAGGAGACGGTCGATCGTCTCGGTCAACGCCCTTGCCCCCCGCGCTGCGGGCGTCGTGTCCGGCGGATTGCGCGCGATACCCGCCGCCGAGCCCTCCTCCGCCGCGCGCGATACGCCTGCGCCCGCAGCCAGGCACGCCGTTACGATCCAGAACCGTGCGTTACGCATCATTTCGGACCCCCGACGGAAAATGTGCACATTCTTCGAGGCTTTTTTACGTTGAGGAGACCGCGAACGTCGCCCTGTCACCTACGGCAGGGAAGGCATGTCCCAGAGTCTGATCGTCCCGTCGGCCCCGGCCGTGGCCAGCCCGGAACCATCGGGGGAAAAGGCGATCCCGCGAACCACGGCGCGATGGCCGACGAAGCGAACCACTTCCGCGCCCGTCCGGGCGTCATGAAGGTTGACCAGCCCATCACGCCGGCCGGTCCACATGAGCGTTCTCCCGTCGGGGGAGAAAGCGACCGCTTGAACACAGTCGGTCAGTCCGGTGAGAGTGAGGCGTGCCTCGCCGGAGGGGACGTCCCAGACGCGAACGGACTGGTCCGCGCCACCGGTTGCGAGCGAGCGGCCATCGGGGGAGAACGCGAGACTGACGACCGCACGGTCGTGCCCTTTGAGCTCAGACGCGAGCGACCGGTTCGCCACGTTCCAGATCCTGACCTCGCCGCCGGCTTGCGGCCGGCTCCCGAACGCTCCGCCGCCGGTCGCGAGCCGCCGTCCGTCTGGTGAAAACGCCAGGCACTGCACGTCCGAGCGAAACTCGGTCAGCCGCGCAACCTCCGCGCCGGTCTCCGCGTCCCAGAGCGTCAGGAGCCTTCCCTCGCCCACGGATGCGAGCTGCTTGCCGTTCGGAGAGAAGGCCAGGGCGGTCACGCCGTTCAGCCCCGCCAGCTCGTAGCGCGTCTGGCCGCCGGCGACGTCCCAGAGGCGAATCGTGCCGTCCCAGCTTCCCGAGGCCAGCGTCTTTCCGTCGGGGGCAAACACGGCGGTGGCGACACCGCGCTCATGCCCTTCGAGCGTGGCCTTGACCCGGCGCTCGGCCACGTCCCAGAGCGTGACGGCACCCGGCTCGTCCATCGGTCCGTCCGCGACGGCCAGCGTCTTGGCGTCGGGAGAATAGGCCACGGTCCAGGTTGCGTCTTGGTTCGCCTTGAGGGTGACGCGGGGCGTCTGGCGCTGGGATGCCAGGTTCCAGAGCTTGACCGTGTTGTCGCTCCCTGCCGTCGCGACTGATCGGCCGTCGTTGCCGAACGCCAGGTCCGCGACGGGCCCTTCGTGGCCCTTGAGTTGTCCGCGTTGCTCTCCACTGTGCGCATCCCAAAGGACGACGTCGCCGTTTTCGTGGGCCGAGCCTAGCAGCCGTCCGTCGGGAGAGAACGCGAGCGAGCGACAGCGCGCGTGTGCGACGGTCGCTTTGGGAGCGAGACTCCTGGAGTCTCGGAGCACCACGGTTCCCTCCGACCCGGCCGTGGCGAGGGTCTTCCCATCGGGCGAGAACGCGACGGCGTCCACATCACGCAGCGCACCAGCCTCGCGGTCGGCGTAGACGTCCCAGAGCAGGGCAGATCGCGCCGCCGAGCGACCCCACGTGATGGCCAGAGTTCGTCCCGTGGGTGTGACGCGGAGACTCACGATCGGTCCGGCCAACCTCGGGATCGCCCGCAACAGCCGGCGCTCCGTGACGTCCCAGAACCGCACGCTCCCGTCCGCCCCCCCGGAGACCAACCACCGATCGTCCGGCGCGAACGCAACGGACGTCACGGCGCCGGTGTGTGCGTCCCATTCCCGGAACGGCCGTCCCCCCTCGCTGTCGAAAAGCCGCAAGCGGCCGGCGGGATCGCCGGTAGCGTAGACGGTCCTCTTGTTCGACACCGCGAGCACCGCGCCTTCGTCCCGCGCGACTCTCGTGGCAGCACCCGACGGGAGACTCCAGCACGCGACGCCACCTCGCCCGGCCGCCAGGAGCGAACGGCTGGCCGGCCCGAACGCGACCGAGGCGAGCTCGTCGGCACACGGCAAAGAAACCGTCGCCGAGAACACCACCGCGGCGGGCTCCCACAGACGGACCGATCCGTCGAAGCCGCCGGTGGCAAGCTGCCGGCCAACGGGCGCGAACGCCAGGGCCGACACGCCGTCCGTGTGACCGGCCAGGCTCGAACGCTCGAGACCGGTGCGCGCGTCCCAGAGCTTCACGGTCGCGTCCAGGCTCCCGGTCGCCAACAACCCTCCTCCAGGTGAAAACGCCAGGCTGACGACCATGTCGGAGTGACCCATGAGCGCGGCGGTCTCTCGTCCCGACGCGACGTCCCACAGTTTCACCGCGCCGTCTTCACTGGCGGACGCGAGCGTCGCGCCGTCGCGCGAATAGGCAAGGGCCCGCACCGTGGCACCGTGTCCAGGCAGCCGGCCACCGGATACCCCATCCCGAACGCTCCAGAGCGCGATCTGACGGCCCGCTCCGCCCGCAGCCAGCGTACGGCCGTCGGGGGCGAACGCCAGGGCCCGGACCGACGCCTCGTGCACGAACGGAGCGCGCTGAGGCCCCCCATCCCGCACGTCCCAAAGGCGAACGGTCTTATCGTGCCCGCCCGATGCGAGGAGCACGCCGTCCGGCGAGAACGCCAGGGCAAAGACCCAGTTCGTATGCCCCGCGAGCCTGGTCCGCACCCGCCCGGACGGAATGTCCCAGAGCCTGACGAGCCGGTCGAAACCCCCGGTGGCCAGCGTGCGGCCGTCCGGCGAGAACGCCACGCACGAGACCGTGTCCGATGTTTCCGCAAGCCGATGAAGCACCCGCCCCGTCTTGGCGTCGCGAACGAGAACGAGGCCGTCCTCGCCCGCCACCGCGAGCAAGGCGCCGTCGGGAGAATAGGCGAGGGCCGGGATCGCGACGCGCGTCTTGGTAAACGCCCCGTCGCCACGAAGCCAGACTTTGCTCGGACCGAAGTTCCCGGACTCGCCCAGGTCGTCCCCGAGTGCACGGATGTCGTTCGGCGCGATCGCGGCGTTGAACCGTCCCCAGACGAGGCTCCGGCTCCCAAACGGCAGCACCAGCAGCGCCACGATCAGCAGGCCGGCGACGCCCCGGCCGGAGAGACGTCCGCACACGGGTCTTTCGTGGTCCAGAATGCGGAGCAGCCGGCGCCTGACCAGGGTCCGGGACTCGAACAACCTCAGCGCCGGCGTCGCGCTCGGCGTACGATCCACCGTACGGCCGACGATCGTCAGGAAGCCCTCGCCGCAATCGGAGCGCGACGTCTGACAGGCGGCGAGCGCGGCGTCGTCACACGCGTATTCGCGAAGCTGGTCGATGATCCCGTTAGCCACATGGACGGCCGGGTGAAAGAAGAACAGGGCGTGCGCGATTCTCTGCCCCATCACCACCCAGAGGTCTCCCCGACGGACGTGCGCCAGCTCGTGGAGCAGGACCCACGTGAGCTGCTTGGGCGTTAGCCCGTCATCGATGTCGGGGGGCACGACGACCGTCGGCTTCAGCAGCCCACCGACCGCGGGGGACGTCAAACGAGGGCTAACCGCCCACCGCACTCGCCGGCGAACCCCGGCAGCGCGCTCCAACGTCTCGGTGTCGACCGGCAGCCACGCTCTCCCGAGTGGAATCGCGTCGTTGAGCAACCGCCGCGTCGATCCCAGGCCCCTGAGAAAACGGGCGCAGAGCACGAAGGAGCAGAGCGCCCAGCCAACCATTACGTACGACGCGAACGAGAGCGACGGACGAGTCCGAGGCAGCGCCGTTCCTGCTTCAACCGCCGGCGCGGAACCTACCGTCACCGGTGACGCCGGGGAAACGGCGGCTCCCGATGGGTTCACGTCTCCCGTCGCCGGGAGCATCCACCGAGGCGGGACGGCGGCCGGTTCGGGGTGCGACGACGACGCTGCCCACTCAATCGCTCGTTCCACCGAACCCTTCGGAAGCCAGGCGCCCGGCACCGGCACGAACAGCTTGACCAGCACCAGGCAGAACAGCCCGTAGCCGACCTGCGCGGACATGCGACGCCGCAGGGGAAGCCAGACGACCAGCAAGACCACGAGCAAACCCGAGACGTCGACCAGGGCGCGCGACATGAAGGTCGCCCATACCGCGCTCCAGGAGTTCAACGCCTCGATGGCCATCATGTCCCCTCCGGCTCCGGACCGGACTTCTCGTTCCCCTGCTGATCGAGGAGCAACCGCAACTGAGCCAGATCGTCAGGCGTCAGACGGCTCTTTTTGACCATATACGCGAGCAACCGACCGTCCATCCCGTCCAGCGTGTTCTCGAGCAGCGTATCGGCCGCCCCTGCCAGCGATCGCCAAGCCGGGTGGGCCGGCTGGTACAGATAGCTGGTCCCCACCGCCGTCGCCGTCAGGTGCCCCTTGTCCACGAGCCGCCGGAGCAGCGTCTTCGTCGTGCTGGGCGCCCAACCGTGCGCCCCCCCCGCTTCTTCGTAAACGTCACGCGCAGCGCAGCTCTTGCGCCGCCAGACGATCTTCATCACTTTCCACTCGGCCGTCGTCAGCGGCTCGGGAGACTCACGAGACATGGGTTGCCGTCCCAGGGGTTTACGAAGCAAGTCGCACGACTACAACTATCGCCGGCAGCGATATCGTGTCAACGAAATTCCTCGGGAAACGTCCGGGGCGACCGTTCCTGCGAGTGGCGGCACCGGTTACACACCGGGCCGGCCGGTTTCTTTCAGAACGCCGGGCGCTGTGTTAGCATCGGCCAGACGCAAGAAGCTACGCGGGTCCTCCTGGGGTTACGCCATGCCGTTCAATACGTGGGTCAAAGCCGTGCTCGTGGGGTCACTCCTCTTCGCGGCAGGCGCTCTGCCGTCTTGGGCCGAGAGTCGACAGGACGAGGGGTCCTGGGTGTTCTTCGGCACCTATACGGGGGGACGGAGCGCGGGGATCTACCGCGGCACGTTTGACCCCACAACGGGGAAGGTGTCGGGCGTGAAGCTCGCGGCAAAGGCCGCCAGCCCCTCGTTCCTGGCGATTCATCCGACGCATCGGTTTCTCTATGCGGTTGACGAGGTCGCCGATTTCGACGGCAAGAAGGCCGGCGCCGTGACGGCGTTTGCGCTCGACCCCAAGACAGGAGAGCTGACGCGTCTGAACCAGCAGTCGACCATTCGAACCGGTCCGTGCCACCTGGTCGACGACCCGGGAGGCCGCAACGTGCTCGTCGCCAACTATGGAGGCGGCAGCGTGTGCGTTTTGCCGATCCAGCCGGACGGCCGCCTCAAATCCGCGAGCAGCTTCGTGCAGCACGAGGGCTCGGGGGCCAACCCTCAGCGTCAGGAGGCGCCCCACGCGCACTCGATTAACCTCGACCCGGCTGGACGGTTCGCCGCGGTGGCCGACCTGGGCCTCGACCAGGTCCGGGTCTATCGGTTCGCCGCCGCTCCGGGCACGTTGACCCCGAACGACCCGCCGTTCGTCAAGCTGCCGCCGGGAGCCGGTCCGCGCCACTTCGCGTTTCATCCCCGGGCTCCGTTTGCCTACGCGATCAATGAGCTGAACTCCACCGTCACCGCGTTCGGATACGATGGCGAGAAGGGGATCTTGTCTCCGTTCCAGACCGTGACGACCGTGCCCGAAGGCTACCGAGGCGAGAACTACCCGGCTGACGTGCAGATCCATCCGTCAGGCCGGTTCCTCTACGGGTCAAACCGGGGGCACAACAGTATCGCCGCTTACACGATCGACCCGCAGTCGGGCCGGCTGACGGCGCGGGGCCAGCAGGGGGAGGGGATCAAGGTCCCTCGCGGGTTTGGGATCGACCCGACGGGCACCTGGCTGCTGGTGGGAAACCAGGATGCGGACAGCGCGATCGCTTTCCGCATCGACGCTGAGACCGGCGCTTTGAAGCCGAACGGCGAGCCGGTCGACGTTCCCAAGCCCGTCTGCGTGAAGTTCGTGCCCGTCGGCCGTTGATCAAGGGGGTTGGCAGCCGCGTGCCTCTTCCGCGAAGATCATTTTTTTAAGGGCGGCAGCCTGTTTTCCCAACCCCCGGATGGGCGCAATGCGGAGCTTGATCGTCGACGACGAGCCGAACATCAGGCGCACCCTGCGCGTCGCGCTCGAGGCAATGGGGCAGACGGTGGAGGAGGCTTCCTCCGCGGCCGAGGCGTTGCGCACGCTCGAGCACCAGCCGTGTGACGCCGCACTCGTCGACCTCCGGTTGGGGCAGGAATCCGGGCTCGAGCTGCTCGACGCGCTGCTCGAGCAATCGCCGCGGATGGCCGTGATCATCATCACGGCTTACGCGTCGTTCGACTCGGCCGTGGACGCGATGCGCCGGGGTGCGTTCGACTACCTGCCCAAACCGTTCACGCCGTCCCAGGTGCGCGCGGTGTTCGAGCGGGTCGCGCGCGTGCGGGGCCTGCGCGACCGGATCGCCGACCTCGAAGAGCAGGTGAAATCCGAGGTTCCCGAGGCTGATCTCGTCGGGCGAGATCCGGAGGTCGGCCGCGTCTATGACATTGCCCGGCGCGTTGCGCCGAGCGATGCCGCGGTCTTGATCCGGGGAGAGAACGGCGTGGGCAAGGGGGTGCTGGCACACGCGCTGCACGGCTGGAGTCAGCGCGCGGCGGGTCCCTTTGTAACCGTGAGCTGCCCCAGCCTGAGCGCTGACCTGCTCGAAAGCGACCTGTTCGGGCACGCCCGAGGCGCGTTCACAGGGGCCGTGCGCGACACCGCGGGCAAAGTCGCGGCCGCCCAGGGAGGAACGCTGTTCCTGGACGAGGTCGGCGACTTGCCGCTGCCGCTCCAGCCGAAGCTCCTGCGTTTTCTCCAGGAGCGCAAATACGAGCGCGTCGGCGAGACGAAGACCCGGCTCGCCGACGTGCGAATCGTCGCTGCGACCAATCACGACCTCGAGGCGGCAGTCGCCGCAAACACCTTCCGGGAAGACCTACTCTACCGGCTCAATGTCGTGGAGTTGACGCTTCCCCCGCTCCGTCTGCGGAGCGACATCCTGCCCCTGGCCGAACACCTCCTGCGCTTCTTCTCGCAGCAAATGGGCCGGCGCCTGGAGGGCTTTACGCCGGAAGCTCGAGACGCTTTGTCACGCCATGCCTGGCCCGGCAACCTGCGCGAGCTCCGCAATGCGATCGAGCGCGCGGCGATCCTCGCGGCAGGGCCCGAGATCGGTCTGGCCGACCTGCCCGACCGAATCGCCCTGACGCGCCCGGGCGCCGGTGCTTCGCTCGTGGTCGGCGGCGCGGCGACCCTCGAGGAGCTCGAAATCGAACACATCCGGCGCGTGCTGAACGCGGCGTCCAGCCTCGACGCGGCGGCTCGTACGCTCGGCATCGACCCGAGCACCCTCTATCGGAAACGAAAACAATACGGCCTCTAACGCTTCGTTTCGTGCATTCCGCGCGACTAATCGTGCGGACCGCACGAATTCCGCGCAGACGCGACCCGATTCCCCTCCGCTCATCGAGCTGAATCACCGACAAGCCGAGCGTAACGGGGAAGGATCGACCTGCGGCACGGCAGATGCACCTCTACGGCGCGATGTGGGAACCACGCATGTTTAAAACGCTCCGTTTCAGACTTCTCCTCGGAATTGCGCCGTTGCTGGCCATCATGGTCGGGCTGGGCCTCTGGGCCGTCGTGATGTTCACGAGGCTCGGCGGGCGCATCGACGTGATCCTGAAAGAGAACTATCGGAGCGTGCTGGCTGCCGAAGGCATGAAAGAGTCGCTCGAACGGATGGACTCAGCCCTTCTGTTCGCGATCGGCGGCGAAGAGCAGCGGGCCCACGAGCAATTTGATGAGTTCCGCCCGCTGTTCGAGAAGCACTTCGAAATCGAGCGGGGCAACGTGACCTTGCCCGGCGAGCAAGCGATGGTCGATCGCTTGACACGCCTGCGAACGGAATATTACGAGCAGGCCGCGCGGCTCTTCGCGCTCGGTCCGGCCGGCAAGGAGCAACGGACGCACCTTTACTTCGCGAAGATGCTGCCGCTGTTCCGGGACATCAAGACGGCGGCAGACGACGTGCTCGAGCTCAACCAGCGGAACATGGAGGAGGAGAGCGCGCGGGCGAGGCGTGCGGCCTCGACCTCCACTCGCGTGATGGCCTTCGCGCTCATCGGCGCATCGGTCGTGGCCACCGCGATCGCGCTGACGCTGAGCCGGTCGCTCCTCGGACCGATCGAGGCGGTGACCCAGGGCGCGCGCGCGATGGCGCGCGGTGACGTCGACCAGGTGGTTCCGGTGCTCTCGGGAGACGAGTTGGGCGAGCTTGCCGCCGCCTTCAACTCCATGGCGCGGACGATCCGCGACTTCCGCCAGGCCGGCACCGCGCGACTGCTGCGCGCGCAGAAGACCGCGCAGGCCACGATCGACTCCTTCCCGGACCCCATCGTGGTCGTTGACCCGAGCGGCATGGTGGAGCGCGCCAACCCGGCGGCTCGACGCATCCTGGGCGTGGTGGCCACCAATGGGCCGTTGCCTTGGACTCCCCCGCCGCAGTTAAAGCCGGTGCTCGCGGACGTGCTCGGCGGCGGGACGGATTCTCTGCCCAGTGCGCTGGACCACGCCTTGTCGTTCCGAGACGACGGACAGGAGCGGTTCTTCCTCCCGCGCATCGTAGCGATTCGTGGCGATGCCAACGGCCTGATCGGGGCGGCCGTCGTGCTCACCGACGTGACCAAGTTCCGCCTGGTTGACCAGCTCAAGAGCGACATGGTCTCGACGGTCAGCCACGAGTTGAAGACCCCGCTGACCGGCGTGCAGATGGCCGTGCACCTTTTGCTGGAAGAATCGGTCGGCCCGCTCACCCCGAAGCAGGCCGAGCTGCTGATGGCCGCGCGCCAGGATTCGGAGCGGCTGCTGGCGATGATCAACGACTTGCTCGACCTGACGCGGATCGAGCAGGGACGCGTCGCTCTGGAGCTGCGACCGGTTGCGCCGGCCGACCTGGTCGCCGACGCGCTGGCCCGCTTCGAGCCCCAGGCCGAAAGCGAAGGCGTGACGCTGTCCGCTTCGGTCGGTTTCGCACTGCCGCCGGTCCTGGCGGACGTCGAGCGTGTCGGACACGTGTTCGACAACCTCGTCGGTAACGCCTTGGCGCACACCGAGCGGGGGGGCACCGTCCGGCTGACCGCCGCGGCGGACGACGGTCAGATGCGCTTCACCGTGGAGGACACCGGTGAGGGGATCGCCGCCGAGCACCTGCCGCGTCTCTTCGAAAAGTTCTACCGCGTCCCCCACTCGCGGCACAGTCGAGGCGTGGGGCTGGGCCTGGCCATCACCCGCGAGATCGTCGCGGCCCACGGCGGACAGATCGAGGTCGCCAGCCAGCCCGGTCGCGGAACGACGTTCACCTTCACACTGCCGACAGCGCCCTCGAACGGAGATTTCCAGTCGGCCGGCGCGGTCGCCCGGGGCTAAGCGCATGGCCGGTCGTCGTGGTGGAGACATTTCGCGTATGGCAACGGCCGAGCCCGCCCGACCAACACCCGAGCAGTTTCTCCACCTGATCCGCCGCCAGGAGCGGGGACGGCTCAAGGTCTACCTAGGCTCGTCGGCCGGCGTGGGCAAAACCTACGCGATGCTCCGCGAGGGACAACGCCTGAAGCAGCAAGGGGTCGACGTCGCCATCGGCATCGTCGAGACACACGGCCGCACCGACACCGCCGCGCAGATCGGCGAGCTCGAGGTCATTCCGCCCCGGACGATCGAGTACCGCGGCGTGACCCTGCGCGAAATGGACCTGGACGCGATCCTGGCGCGACGGCCGACGATTTGCCTCGTTGACGAGCTCGCCCACACGAATGCGCCCGGGAGCCGGTTCGCCAAGCGCTACCAGGACGTCGAGGAGTTGCTCCGGGCGGGGATTCACGTCATCACCACGGTCAACGTCCAGCACCTGGAGAGCCTTTACGACGAGGTCGAACGCGCGACCGGCGTGAAGGTCAAGGAGCGTCTGCCCGACCACGTCCTGGCCGACGCGGACCAGATCGTGAATGTGGACGTCTCGGTCGAGGACCTGCTGGAACGATTGCAGGCGGGAAAGGTCTACCCCCCGGAACGCGCGGAGCGGGCGCTCCAGCATTTCTTCACGCCGGCCAACCTGACGCGCCTGCGCGAGCTCACGATGACGGAGATCGCGCACCTGATCGACCGTCGCAGCCGGCGCGCTGAGGCAGACCGGGCGCCGCTCTCGGCGACCGAACGCGTGATGGTCGGCCTCTCGAGCGGCGCCCCGAACGCCCCCGCCTTGTTGCGGCGGACGGCCCGGATTGCCGACAGGCTGAACGCGCCCTGGTACTCGGTCTACATCCAGACGCCGACCGAGGACTTGACCAAGATCAATGCCGCGACCCAGCGCGCGATCAGCAACAACCTCGAGCTGGCTCAGCAGCTCGGCGGCGTTCCGATGACATTCCGCGGCCCCGACGTTGCGAGCACCATGGCCACCTTTGCGGCCGAATACGGCATCAAGGTGATCGTGATGGGCAAGAGCCGTCAGCCGTGGTATCGCCGTTTCCTCGGCGAGTCGATCCTGGAGCAGTTATTGCGCCGGATCGACGGGGTCGATGTGATGATCGTCGACGTCTGAGTCCGTCCGGCAAGACGTTTGCCGGAAGAGGGTCGGCCGCAAGCCTGGCCTTACTGGCCCGGTCGGTCGAACTGCACTTCAAACGGCTCGCCGGTCAACGATTTCCAGATTTTCTTCTGGTCGTCGGATAAGTGGGCAACCCCCTTTTCCGAGAAATCCTTCCGCGTTGCGTCGAACTTGATTCTCGCCTCGTCGAAGTTGTCCCGCGCGTCCTTCCGAATCTCGTCAAACCGCTGTCGGGCCTGGGCGTCCAGATCGCGGATCCGCTGTTTCTGCTCGTCCGTGAGTTGAAGCCTGGACTGGATGACCGGGTCCGTGAACGACCAAATTCCGCGCTGCTGAAGCACGATCTGGTCGTAGCGCTGGGATTGCTCCGGTGTCATCGCGAGCGCTGACTTCACATCGTCGGCGACCGACTTGACAAGCGCACGGAACTTCGCGGGCCGTTCGTCCTCGGGCAGCTCGCGCACCGCCGACATCTGGTCGCGGTACTTCTCGACGATCTGTTGAATCGAATCCTGGACCTTGGCGGTTTGCTCCGCCGTGAACTTGAGCTCCTTCTGCACGTTGGGCGCCCTGACGACGAACGCCCCCGCGGCCCCCATGCCGAATCCACGTCCTTGCTGGGCCGAGGCCGAGTTGCCCGGTAGGGACAACCAGGCCGCCACCAGAGCCACCCTGCCGACCATTCGCATCGCAGCACCTCCTCTTCCTTGCTCAAGAGCACGGAGCGTCCGCTCGGTCGTCGGATCGAGCGCGAGCCTCGAAGCGATCGAGAGTGCATCTCTGCCGTCCGTCGAGCTCAGCGGGATGGCTTCTCCGGCCGATCGAGCAGTCCCCGGCTTTTCAGCCACGCAGCGCAGCGCTCGGGCCACTGCGAACAAGGGTCCTCGCTCGGCCGCAGACCGAACCCGTGCCCGCCGGTCGCGTAGACGTGGAGCTCGGCCGGCACGCCCGCCCGCTTGAGCGCTGTGTACAGGGCGATGCTGTTCTCAGGACCGATCGGGTCGTTGCCCGCATGAGCGAGGAACGTCGGCGGCGTCTTCGACGTCACGCGAATCTCGGGCTTGAGGCTGCCCTTCTCCTCGAGGTAGGCCGGGTAGACCAGGACGGCGAAATCCGGCCGGCATGAGACTCGGTCGGCCGCATCGACAGCGTCGTATTGACGCTCGTCAAAGTGAGTCATGGCCGAGGCGGAGAGATGTCCTCCGGCCGAGAAACCGAGGATTCCGATCCGATCGGGATCGAGGCGCCAGTCCTGCGCATGCGACCGGATGATGCTGAGCGCGCGTTGTGCATCCTGGAGCGGCGCGCGGCGGGGGGCTGGATCTTGGCGCGGGGGCACGCGGTACTTCAACACGATGCCTGTCACACCGATCGAGTTCAGCCAGGTCGCGACTTCTTCCCCTTCGAGGTCCCAGGCCAGGATCTGGTAGCCGCCGCCGGGGCAGATCAAGACCGACGTGCCGGTGTCTTTGTCCGCCGGCGGGCGAAAGATCGTGATGCTGGGCCTGGAGACGTTCGTGATCCGCTGAACGTCCCGCTGCCCCGGCCTTTTCGGTGCCAGCGTCTCCTCGCCGATCACCTCCGTTTCGCCGGGCACGGTGCCGGGCCAGAGCTCCAGCGTGGTCTGAGCCCCCGCGCTGCGCGGACAGAGAACGATCGCGAGCAGGATCAGCCAAGCGCAGGTGCTGGTTTTCATCGGTAGGCGTTCCTCGCGGCAGGCCTTCAGACGAGGATTTCCCGGATGACGTGGCCGTGAACGTCGGTCAGGCGCCGCTGCGCTCCGTTATGGTAGTAGGTCAGCCGTTCGTGGTCGAGCCCAAGGAGGTTGAGCAACGTGGCGTGGAAATCGTGTACGGTCACGACCTTCTCGACCGCCTGGTGGCCGAACTCGTCGGTCGCCCCATAGCTGAATGCACGTTTGACGCCCGCGCCCGCAAGCCACGCGGTGAATCCCTTCGGGTTGTGGTCGCGTCCCTGTGCACCCTTCTGAAAGGTGGGCATCCGGCCGAACTCGGTCGTCCAGACGACGAGCGTGTCGTCGAGCATCCCGCGCGATTTCAGGTCCCTGAGCAGGGCCGCGGCGGGTTTGTCGAGGACGGGGCCGTGGCGGTCGTAATCGGCCTTGATCCGCTTGTGGCCGTCCCAATTCTGGACCCCTTCGCCCATCGCGAAGGCCCCGTTGAAGAGCGTGACGAACCGGACGCCCCGTTCCAGGAGCCTGCGGGCGAGCAGGCAATTGCGGGCAAAGCCCGCCTGGATTGGGTTCGGGTGGTCGACGCCGTACAGGTCGCGAGTCGCGGCCGACTCGCGCGCGAGGTCCGAGACCTCGGGCGCACTGAGCTGCATGCGCGCGGCGAGCTCGTACGCCGCGATCCGCGCGGCGAGGTCCGAGTCGCCGGGGTTCCGATTGAGGTGCTCTTCGTTCAGAACGCGCAGAAAGTCCTTTGTGGCTCGGTCCGCCGAGGCGTTCACACGCGCAGGGCGCTCGAGGTGGCGTATCGGCTGACCGGCGTTGAACGCGGTCCCCTGGTAGACCGCCGGGAGAAACCCATTCGTCCAGTTCGCCGGCCCCTGCTGCGGCACGCCACGCGGGTCGGGAATGGCGACGTACGCGGGCAAGTCCTGGCTCTCGGTTCCCAGCGCATAGGCCGCCCAAGCCCCGACGCTCGGGAATCCTTCGAGCGTGAACCCGGTGCTCATGAACATCTCGCCCGGCCCGTGCGTGTTCGTCTTCGAGGTGAGCGAATGGATGAAGCACAGGTCGTCAGCGCATCCCGCAAGCTCGGGGAGAAGGTCGGAAATCATCTTCCCTGACTCACCGCGTGGCTTGAACTCCCAAGGACTGCGCGCGAGGTTGCCGTTCTCCCCCTGAAAGGTGATCAGCTTGTCCACCCCAGGCAGCGGCTGTCCGTCGCGCTTGAGCAGCTCGGGCTTGTAGTCAAACGTGTCGAGGTGGCTCACCGCTCCGGTGCAGAAGATCTGGACGATCCGCTTCGCCTTCGCGGGAAAGTGCGGCGGTTTCGCGAGGAGCGGGTTCGTGGCCCCGGCTTCGGACGCGAGCAGACCCTCTTGGGCCAGCAGTCCGCACAATGCCACGTTGCCGAGTCCGCCGGCCATCTGACCCAGAAAGCGACGCCGGTCGAGCAGGTGCAGGCCGGAGGCGGGCGCTGAGGATTTCATCGGCATGGGCCTCGCTGCGTCAGGTAAGTTCGTCAAAAAACGAGTCTATTATTGGACATATAGGAACTCGTTTGCGTTATAGAGTCCTCGGCAAAGCGCCGCTGTGCCGTGCATGCGTGCCAGCACAACGGCCGCCGCGCGTTCCTCCGCGGTCGGGCGCCGGCCGAACGCCAACAGGAATCCGCGGTCGACTTGCCGCCCGAGGTCCTTCCCGACCTCGCGCTCCAGGCGCTCCGCAAACGCCTCCGCCTGGTCGATCACGAACGAACCGTTCAGGAGGTTCAGCGCCTGAAGCGCGGTCGTCGACACCGTCCGCCGCGGCATGACCAGGGCCGAGTCGGGGCAATCGAAAGCACCGAGGGTCGGATCCTGCTGGCTGCGCGGACGGAACTGGTAGACCATCCGGCGGAACTCGTCAGGGCCAAGATTCGCCTTCGGCTTGTACACGTGAACGTAGTTTGTATTCGATTCCCAGAGGTCGTACCCGGGCCCGCCCATTCGGCCATTCATCGTGCCGCTCACGGTCAGGATGGCGTCGCGGAGCGGCTCGGCCTCGAGCCTGCGCGGGGAGGAGCGCCAGAGGTAGACGTTGTCGCGGTCGGTCCTCAGTGCCCGATTGTCGATTCGGCTCGACTGGCGGTACGCGGACGAGAGCAGGATCAGGCGATGGATCGGCTTAAGCGTGAATCCGCCGTCCACGTACTGGCCCGCCAGCCAGTCGAGCAACTCCGGGTGGGAGGGGCGGCCGCCGTTGAAACCAAAGTCGCTCGGGGTCGCCACCAAGCCCCGGCCGAAGTGGTAGTGCCAGACGCGGTTGACCATCACACGGGCGGGAAGCGGGTTCGACGGGTCGCCGATCCAGCGCGCCAGCGCGGCCCGCCGGTCACTGTCCTTGGCCGACGCCGGAACGACCAGAGGAGGTCCGACGGAACGGATTGCGGACGGTACGACCTCGTCGCCCGGCTGCATCGGGTCTCCCCGGCGCAGCAAGCGGGTCGATCCTGGCTCTGTGAACGTTCCCGCGTAGACCTTGCGCGTGCTCCCCAGCGCGGCGAGCCGCACCCTCAACGCGTCCTGCCTCTGGAGCAGGGCCGCCGCCTCGCCGCTCGTTGCAGCAGGTTCCAACCCGCGATCGCCCGATGAGGCAACGACGTGCCAATCGCCGGGCGTCTTCGCAACTTCGATGTAATACTCGCTTGGAACCCTGTCCTGGTACACACCGTCCCGATCGCGGCCCCAGACGATGCGGTCGATCGTCTCGACCCGCGGCAGTTCAATCTGGGCCCACCCCTTGCGCGCGACACGCGAGATCCAGCTTCGGCCGTTGCCGTAGCGTCCGTCATTCAGATGATCGATCTTGTGGATGGCGGCATTGGGATACTCGGACGAGGCCGAGGCCTTCGAGCCGTACGACGCCAGCGCGACGTTCCGCGGCGATGCCTCGGCGCTCCAGACCTCGAGCTCATCGAGGCACGGTTCGTTCGGGTCGATCGTGGCAAGAACGGTGAACCGAACGAAGCGCGCTTCAACGGGCACGAACCGGTCGACGTTCCGCCGGGAATTCGCGCGCGCACGGCCCGGCATCCCCGCGTCGGGGCGTGCCATCGGCTCGAGGTCGTCGATCTCGCGATCGATCCGCGCAAGCTCCACCCTGGCGTCGGCGGCCTCCTGCCGGCGCTCGGGCGTATCTTCGGCCTTCACGTCGCGTTCCGAATGCTGCACGCCGGCAAGCACTGCCTGGAGGCCGTAGTAGTCTTTCTGCGTGATTGGATCAAACTTGTGATCATGACATCGCGCACAGTTCACGGTCAGGCCGAGGAAGGCCGAGCCGGTGGCGGCGATCATGTCGTCGAGGTCGTCCATGCGCTGTTGCAGCTTTCCCTCGACCGTCGCGTTCCCGACCTCGTCGTGCGTGCCGCCGACCAGGAAGCCGGTCGCCGCCTGTGTCAACCAGTCGGAGCCGTTCAACGTATCACCGGCGAGCTGCTCCAGCACGAAGCGGGGCAGGGGGGTGTCTCGGTTGAACGCACGGATGACATAGTCGCGGAACGGCCACGCGTTCGGGCGGACGTGGTTCATCTCATACCCTTCGCTCTCGCCGAACCGGACCACGTCCAGCCAGTGACGCCCCCAGCGCTCGCCGTAACGCGGCGAGGCGAGCAGGCGCTCGACGAGCGCCTCGTAGGCGAGGGGCGATGGGTTGTTGACGAACGTCTCCACCTCTTCGGGGGTCGGCGGTAGTCCGATCACGTCGAAGTAGGTGCGGCGGATCAGGGTCGCTCGATCCGCTTCGGGAGCCGGCGCGAGACCTTGTTCCTTGAGCTTTGCGAGAACAAATGCGTCGACCGGAGACCGAGCCCACGACGAGCCCGCGACGTTGGGGGGCACGGGCCGCCCGATCGGGCGCAGCGACCACCAGTCGGGTCCGGCCCGACGGGGAGTCAACGGTTCCTGCCCGTATGGAGCGCCTGCGTTGACCCACGCTCGAAACACCGCGACTTGCTCGGCCGTCAACGGGTTCTTGGGAGGCATCTCGCCCGCCGAGAGCTTTTCGATGAGCAAACTTTCCTCCGGCTTGCCCGACTCGATCCCAGGGCCGCTCTCCCCCCCCGCAAGCAGTGTCGCGCGGCGCGTGAGGTCGAGCTTCCCTTTCCGGGTGTCGCTCCCGTGGCAGGCGAGACATTTACCGGTCAGGATGAGACCAACCTGTTCGCTCAACGCCTTCGCGTCCGGCGGGACCGAAACCGGGCCCGTCTGCGCGTTGACGGTGATTTGCGACAAGAGAATGACCAGAAAGAGGCCGAGTCGGGATCGCATCGTGCCGGCCCTCCGCCGTTCAGTTCAACGTGGCAAGAAACGCGATGACGTCGCGCAGGTCGCGAGCGGACAGAACGGTTTTCATCGTGGGCATCGCCGACTTGGGCGCGGCGCGCTCTTCAATTTCCGAGGCGTCGACGGTGATGGCCCGGCCGCCGGCAACCTCGACCGTCAACACCCCTTTTTCCTCGTTCTTCAGGACGCCCGACACAAGCTGACCGTCGCGCAGCGCCAGATGCAGGCTGCCGTAACCGGGCGCGATCTTGGCGTCGGGGTCGATGAGCGACTGGAGGAGCGACTCGCGATCGTGCCGCGAGGCGACGTGCTCCAGGTCCGGCCCGGCAACGCCCCCCGCGCCTCCCGCCTTGTGGCAGCGGACGCATTGGGCCTGGCCGTGATTGACGAAGAGGTTACGGCCTCGCTCAGCATCGCCGCCGAAGAGGCTGGGCCGGAACGATGCCAGGGCGTCGCCGCCCGACCGCTCCGCACGAATCTGCCGAACGCGCTCGCGGAGCTCGGCCGTATTGCGCGCCGACGCCGCTTCGAGCACGTCGAGTTGCAATTCGGGTGGGACCTGTCCCTCGGCAAGTCGCTTGGCCCATGCGGAGAGCACGGTATCGGCGGCTGCCGTCTTGAGGGGGGCGAGGTCCGAAAGTCCCCGCTGACGCTCGATCAGCGGCGCGGAATGATCTTCGAGGATCGCGCGGATTGACGCCACCGCCCTCTCCGGATCGACCTTCGCCAGGATCCCCCGCGCCTCAGCGCGGAGCTTCGGGTCTTCGGAGCCGAGACCGCTCTTCAGCGCGGGATCGCGCCAGGGGCCGGCGTGCCCGGTGAGAAGGCGGAGGGCGGACAACCGCACGGAGGCGTCCGCGCTCCGGTTGCGGATCAGCCCGAGCAACGTGGTATGGTCGCTCTGGAGTCCGAGCTTCTCCGCGAGGTCGATCACGCGGGCCTGCAACGGTCCCGACGGCTGCGCGAGGAACCGGCGAAAGGCCTGCCCCAGCGGTTCGCGAAGGACCGCGAGATCGCGCCGCGGCAGGGGGCGCCAGAACCCGGTCACCCGGTCGCGAGGCGCGGGAGATTCCCAGTCAAGCAGGGCCGCGACCGCTTCCTCGCGCAGCCGCGGTCTGTGCGCGGAGTCTGCCGCGAATTCGATCAGCGCACGCGCGTCTTCAGGCCGGCCCAGCCGGAAACGAGCATTGATGGCCCGGCGAATCAGCGCTTCACTTGCGTCTTCGTCCGAGAACCGCTTCGTGCCGAGCTGCCGCGCCAGTCGCTCGGTCTCGCTGTCGATCGGTAGGTCGTTTACCGCGCGGGCGGCTTCCGTCGCGATCGACAGGTCGGTGTCTTCCAGGAAGCCGGCGACGGCCGGCGCAGACCTACGCCTCTCCACCAGCAACACGGCCATCCGCACCGCGGCGCTTTCGTCCCGGGCCTTCACCCTCAGGGCATCCGGAGACGCCGTTCCGAGCAACCCCATGACACACGCGTGCCGCAAGAACGGGTCGCGGTCATCGTTCTCACGGACCAGGGCCACGAGCGGCTCGACGGCCGTCTCGTCGCCCAGCTTCCCGAGCGCGATCGCCGCATTCAACTGCACCTCGGGATCGGCGTCTTTCAGCAGCCCAACGAGTCGACCGCTCGCCGGGCGCCAGCGCACGTCGCCGAGGGCCTTCGCCGATTGGGTCCGCACGAGGGGATCGGAATCCGCGAGCATCGCGACCAGCGGACCGACCCGCTCGGGATCGCGGCGGCCGAGCTGCCCCAGCCCCCAGACGGCGTGGAGCCGGGCCACGCGATGATCGCCGGCAAGAGCCTTTTCAAAGAGAACAGCGGACTTCGCCCCGCGTCCCGCGAGCGCGTACTGCGCCCGCAGACGAACTCGCATGTCGGGGTGATGCAACAAGCCGATCAGCGCATCGTCGGGGCGTTGTGCGAAGCCTTGCTTGAAGATCGCGGTCAACTGCTTGGTTTCCGGAGCGTCCCGTCGCGCAGGGTCGAAGATGGTATAGATCCGGCCGCTGCGGTTGCTGCCGTCCCACTCGAGCTTGCCGAATTCGGAGACGTAGACCTTGCCGTCGTAGCCGAAGTCGACATCCGTGGCCATGAGGGGCTTGAAGAAGTCCTGCAAGTCAAAGAGCTCGAAGCCCGCTCCTTTGGAACGCACCGCGAACGTTTCGACGCCGCCGTTGCCCGTGAAGTTGCAGTAAAAGAAATGGTCGCGGTACGCGTCGGGCAAGCCCGTGCCGGGGTACGCGGCGAAGCCCGACGGCCCTGCGCCGAGTTTGGCAACGGGGGGCACGATCCAGGCGGGCTGCCCCTTGTGCGGCAAGTGCCACAGGCGCTCGGCGTGCCACGGACCTGTCAGGTACGGCTCGCGCAGGGTCTGGTAGGCCATGTTCCAGCCACAGTCGCCCCCCTCGATCACGTAGACAAGCCGCGAATGGTCTCCCATGTCGCAGTTGTTGTCCACGGCAAAGAGCCGGCCGTACGCGTCGAACGCGAGTTCCTGCGGGTTGCGCAGGCCCCTGGCGACGACCTCCAGGTGGCTGCCGTCGGGCTCGCAGCGGAAGACGGCCCCGGTGCGGGGGCCGTGCAGGGTCGAGCCCTCGCGGGTCTCAACGTGGAAACCCCGGTCGCCGACCGAAAAGTAGAGCCTGCCGTCCGGTCCCCACACCAGGCCGTGCAGGTCGTGTCCCAGGAACGCGGCGTTCACGCCGAAGCCGTGATGCACGACCTTGCGCACGTCGGCCTTGCCGTCGCCGTCCTGGTCGCGCAGCAGCCAGAGGTTCGGGATGCACGTCAGATAGACGTCGCCGTCGCGCGCGATGACACCCGCCGCGAGGCCGTCCAGAGGGCCATTGAACTCCCCGGCGAAAACGGTGGAACGGTCGGCCTTGCCGTCGCCGTCGCGATCTTCCAGCAGGCGAACCTGGTCCGCGTGCTTCGAGAACCAGGCCATCCCCCCCTCGAACCGGTCGGCCCACTTCCGAAACATCGCGAGCCGGTCGGCGACCGACTGGAGCTGCAGGTCGTCTTCGAGGAGAAACGGCCGGCTCCGGTTCTCCTCGGTGCCGCGATTGAATCGGTACTCCTCGGCAACGTACACCCGCCCCTTTTCGTCGACGCAAAACGCGACAGGGTTCGCGAGCTGCGGATCCACGGCGAAGCGTTCGACGGTCAGCCCGGGCGGCACCGTGAACTCGCCCGACTTGGCCTCGGCGGCCGGAGGAGCGGCAGCCGCATCGCGCCAGGGACCGAGAGCCAGAACGAGCAGGCAGGCGAGAACGAGGCGCTTGTTGACGATGCTCATGATCTGGAGGGTTCCGGGCAGGACCGCTTGCTCCCAAACGAAACGGCTTTCCGGCGGTCGCATCGGGGGCGGCCGACGGAAAGCCCATTTTACGGCGCGGTTGGCCATGTATGCGACCCAGCAATGCCGCCGGGTCGCATTCACGCCCAAGACGGTCCGATCACTTCTCGTTGTGGATCGTCACACCCGGCCAGTCGTCGGTACGGAACGGGGTCGCGGGAAGACCCTCCCGGCTGAAGAGGTTGCAGACGGGGTTGTCGGCCCAGGCGTACCGTACGGCGACGGGGTCGGGAACCTGGTCGGACCAAACCTCGACCTTGTTCGGCGCGATCAGCCGGGCCTTGGCGGCGGCGAACTTGCGGTCGCTGCCGGCAATCGTGAATCCGACCGGCTCGTGCACGTCGAACGTGTACAACGTGCTGCCGGCGTGGTCGAAGGTCAGGACGATCGACTTGCCCTGCTTCTCCATCGACTTGTAGCGCGGGCTCTGGTAGGGGACGCTGATCCCATAGTCGCGGGCGAGGGCCCAGCGGGCGAGCCGCATCGCGACGTCTTGCTTGTTGCGCGGGTGGATGTCGCGGCCCTCACCGATGTCGATGATCACGGCCTCGCCCGTCTTCGGCAGCCTGTCCATGGTCATCGTCTGCGCTTCGCGCAGCTCGGCCCACGAGCTTTCGCCGGGCTCGGCTTTTTCGGCCATGAAGTCGGCGAGCTGGACCCAGTAGAACGAGAAGTCGCCGATGCCCCACTCGTCGCGCCAGCTCTTGATCATGAGGGGGAAGAGGTCGCGGTACTGGTAGGCCCGGCCGGCGTTCGACTCGCCCTGATACCAGATCGCCCCGCGGATGCCGTAGCCGATGGTCGGCTTGAGCACGCCGTTGTAGATGTTGCCCGGTCGCGCGTTGCCCGCCATGAGCCCGTCGGGACTGGCAGGGGCAGGGGGCTGCGGCTTTTTCTCCGTCTTGGCTTTCTCCACGGCCACTTTCCACTCGGCCAGCTTCTTCTCATAGTCGACCTTGGCTTGCGGATAGCCTTTCTCGATCGCAGCCCAGTTTTCCAGCAAGGCCTTGTATTTGGGATCGGCGGCAAGAACGTCGCGGCGGACCCAGGCCTCACAGGCGGACCCACCCCAAGCGTCGTTGATCAGCCCGATGGGCACGTCGAGGGTCTCGTAAAGCTGGCGACCAAAGAAGTAACCGACCGCGGAAAACGGCCGCACCGAATCGGGCGTACAGAGCTTCCACTCCCCACGAAAGTCGTCCTGGGGTTCTTGCGTGCCGACGTTCGGCACGGTGATCAGGCGAATTTTCGGATACTTCGCGGTGAGCGCCTCGAGGTCGGCGTCAACGGACACCGACACCGGCCACTGCATGTTCGACTGGCCCGAGCAAACCCAGACCTCGCCGACGAGGATGTCTTCAAACGTCACCGTGTTCTTACCCTTGACCGTCATCGTGTGCGGCCCACCCGCGGGCAGCGGGTCGAGTGTGACGCTCCACTTGCCGTCCTGTCCGGCCTTGGTGGTTTTCGTCTGATCGCCGATATGAACGGCGACCTCCTCGCCGGGCGACGCCGAGCCCCACACGCGGTCCTTCTGGTCGCGTTGGAGTACCATGTGGCTGCCGAAAACGGCCGGCAACTTTACGTCGCCGCGTGCGGGGCTGTCCGCAAGGCCCGCGGCGGCTACGGCGAGCGCAACGGAAAGGATGGCGGTTCGAGCTCTCACCAAGCTGTGCTTCATCGTTCGTGCCTCAAGGGGTTGGCGGGACTACCGGGCAGGTGCAGCACAGTCTAGCGAACGCGCGAGGCCCGTTCCACGAGGTAGTTCTGGGGCTGAATCGTCCGGGCGGACCATCGAAAGAGGTTTGATCCGCGTCCGATCCGAAATCATGTCCCCCGCGTTTCATTCCTCGTAGCGGGGCGAGTCGGAAAATGACAGAACGACCGCCAAGGCGACCGGGAGGATCGTCATCAGAGCTACGGCCAGTGTGCGCTGCCAGCCCCGCAGGCGAACCAAGACGGGAAGCCGCGCCGTCCAAAGCGTGAGCGGAGCGGCAGTCAATAGCACCGCTACGGCCGCAGGCAACTCGGAATAGACGCCGCCGTCGATCAGGAGAGCCCCGAGGACGGTGCTGCACACGGGACCAAGACCGGCGCGCAACGTGGAGCCGCGAGCCAGGGCGACAACCACGACAAGCGAAGCCCCCAGCGCCGCGCAGAGCTGCCCCAGCACGACGCTTCCCGAGACCGCCAGGGCCAGGGCCGTGCCGAACACGATCAGGATGAGAGAAACACCGAGCGTCGCCGGCGAAACCCGGTCGTCGAGGGCGTCGATGTTCGCCCAGGAAAAGACGAAAACGGCAACGACTGCGACGATCCAGAGCAGCCCGGTCCATGTTTGGCTACGCTCCGCCAAGATCGGGCCGATCATGGCAACGACGGTCAGCGCCGAGAAGAGAACCCGATTCACCCACCGCCACAACGGCCGCTCGGCGGCGGCCGAAGAGGCGAGAGCCGCAAGCAATGACGCCCGCGCGATCCAGCTCACACGGTCTGTCACGTCCACGGGCGGAAACGCCGGCGCAGCGATCGCCGCGTGACCGGCCGCGTACGCGAACGCGAGCGACGCGGCGGCTGCCACGCCCCCGTCATTGGGTGTCGCACCGATCCGGCCCGCCAGCCAACGGAACACCAGGAAGAGGACGAGTGCGACGGCTCCTGGCAGCAGCAGGCACTTCACGAGCATCAATATGGGCGACATAAGTCCTATACCCCGCGCCATGGGAAGAGCCGCGGCAACCGAAGCCGCCCGACCCAACCCCGATTTCATCAACGACCGCCGGGCATTATAGGCGCCCGCACAACGTCGAAGCGATCATGGCTTGGACGGGGTTTCCTTGAGGAGTCGCCTTAGCAGGCTGACCGTTTCGGGGCTGTCCCAATCCCTTGACCCGACATCGGCGGAGGCAATCGTCCCGTTCGGCGCGATGATGAATGTCGCGGGGATGCCGTCGGTCGCGAAAACCTTGGGCGCGTCGGTCGCGCGCAGGACGGTCATCGGCCAGTTCTTGCCCTCGAGGAACCGCTTGACCGTTTGGCCCGAATCGTCCGCGGACACGCACACGAACGCAACTCCGTTCAGTTCCGGGCGGCTCGCGAGGCGGGCGATCGAAGGCATTTCGCCGACACAGGGGGGGCACCAGGTCGCCCAGATGTTGAGGAATATCGGTTTTCCCTGGAACCGGCGGAAAGGGACCTTTCCGTCATCCAGGTCCAGGAGTTGCCACCCGAATTCCGCCGGCTGCCCCGAAACCACCGTTGGACCGGTGGTTCGGGGCAGGAAAAACACGAGGTAAGCAACCCAGCCGGCGCCGAAGACAACGGCGAGCAACCACCAGGGACTCAACGTGCGGCGTGGCAATTCCGGATCATTCATGGAGGGCCGGCTCATTCCTCTCCGCGGGTCTCGGCAACCGGCGCGAGCAGGTTCTCGACGGGCGCGTAGTCGTCCGTGAGCACAATGCCGCGCGCACGCTGATCGACGGCCTTTTCGTCGTCGGGGCCGTACGGCTTCGGTTGGACGAGCTGACCGTTGTTGTAGAACTTCGGGTCGTCGTCACGCTCACCTAGGTCGTCCAGGGCGAGTCGTTTCTTCGACGCCACGACCACGAACGTCTCGCGCAGGCCGCCGCCCGGGTCGTCGGTGCCGAAAATATAAACATAAGGAAACGTCTTCCGGGCCGTTTTCGCCCAGGCGCCGAGGAACCCGCCGTAGCGATGCGCCCGGGTCAGCTCGTCGCGCCGGATGCGCGCCTTGGCCGCGTCGCTCGTGATCCCGTCCTTCTTGATTTTGCGCTCGGCTTTCTTCTCGGCGCGGGCGTCCGACTCGTAGGCGTCAATGATGTTGATCATGTAAACGCCGTTCGGGCCGAGCATTTTGGAGAGCTTTTGATTGAACTCTTCCGTGGTCAGGTGCCAGGGGACGGAGAAGTCGTTGAACGCGTCGCCGAAGACGATGTCGTACTCCCTGTCCCCCTGGTGCCGTTCGACGAACTGTCGGGCATCGCCCCAGGTCGTCTTGATTGTAGTGTCGCGAGGCAACCCGAGCGCCATGAAGTTCGCGCGGGTGACGGCGGAGTCGATCTCGGCGACGTCGACCTCGGTCCCCGCATAGCTGTGCTGCATGTAGCGCTGAAAGGTGTAGGCACCGCCGCCCAGGAACAGGGTTTTGAGCGGCGCCCAGTCGACCCCGGCGGCCTTGTCGGCCTGGCGTTTGGACTTGGCGATGCGGTCTGCGACCAAGGCGTAAATGTGCTCGTAGTCGTAGTCGAGCCGCTCCGGATGGCCCAGGATGAAGTAGCCGTGAATCAGGTTGTCGAGGACCAGCGTCCGTTTCTGCCCTTCGTCGTCGGGCTCGTTGGTCACCTTGATGTAGTAATAGTTGCTCTCGTCGACCCAGGCCATGGCGTCTTCGGTGGTTGCGGGTGAGCCCATCTCTTCGCGCAAGCCCCAGTCTACCCCCCGCTTCTCGAAGTAAGGGAATGGCACGAACGCGATCACGCACAAACCCAGCGGGATCCCGGCCCAGACCGCATGCTGAACCGTGCCGAGCGCGGTGGCCGCGAAGGCGAGGGCCGTCGCGAGCACGAGGAGCAGGCCCTTGGTACCCAGCACGTCGATGAGCACAAAGCCGGCGAGAAAGGTGCCGACGATGCTGCCGACCATGCCCCACGCATAGACCTGGCCGATCGCGGTGCCGGTGCGCTTCGTGCGCCGGACGCGCTCGATGGCCAGTTTGGCGACGACCGGGCTGACCGTCCCCATGGTGATCGACGGGATGAAGAAGACGATGGCGGTCACGAGCAGCACCCGCGCGGGCCAGCCCATGTGGACGGCCCCGCCGCCGGGCAGCGGGATCTCGGTCCAGGTGATCGCCTGGCTCAGTACCGACTTGTCGAAACCCAGGACTTGCTTGCCGAAGAACTTCGGCGTTTCCATCCAGAGCACCGAGAGCGTCATGAGCGAGGCCGCGAGAAACAGCCAGCTCGCGCGTTTCTCGCTCTGGACGTAGTCGGCGATCTTGCCGCCGAGGTAGTTTCCCACGCTCAAGCCGCCGAGCAACACGCCGATCACGCTCGTCCAGCCGTAGACGCTCGACCCGAGGTGTCGGGTCACGAGACGTCCGGCCACCATCTCGAGCGCCATGAACGCCAGACTCGCGATGAACGCGAGTGCCGCGAGATCGCCGAGCTTGGGCTTCATCTGGGCCATGTCGCCGCTGAGCATGTCCTCGGCGTCCTGGGTGTCCTGTCTCGCGTCCTGGCGGGCCCGCCACAGGCGCGCTACCGCTTCGATCGCGAGCGCCACGGCGAGCAAATGGCCGGGTAGGGCGATGTAATTGATCGTGGTCGAACCCACCGTCAGGCCGCCGACGTGCAGCGTGCGAACCAACGGGTTCAACGACCCGAGAGCGAGAAACAGTGCCGAGAGCAGGCCCAACGCCCTGGATCGCCGCTCGTCAAGCAGGCTCGACGCCAGAAGGGCCAGCGCCGCGGCGACGAGCGTGACGATGGTCGAAACCGCCGCGACGTAGAGCAGGACGAATCCCGCGAGAAACGTCCCGGCGATCGAGCCCACTGCGCCCCAGAAGTAGACGTCGCCGATCGCGCTGCCGGCTTTGCGAGCCCGTTCCACGGCGATCTTCGCAACGACCGGTCCGATCATTCCGAGCACGGTCCCGGGGATGAGGAAGTCGAGGACGACGACCACCACCGTCCTCAAGGTCCACGCGAGGTGGTCGAGGCCGGGGGTCAAGCCGACCACGGCGTTCATCCAGAGACAGCTCAGCGTGAGAAACGCCCCGAGCGCATACAACGGACCGATCGCTTTGACCGGCTCGACGCGGTCGGCCAGGCGGCCGCCGAGCACGTTGCCGAGACAGATTCCTCCCAGCATGATGCCGATCACGCTCGTCCAAACCGTGAGCGATGCGCCAACGTGCCGCGCGACGAGACGGCTGGCGACCAGCTCCAGGATCATGATGCAGAGACTGCTGAAGAATGACAGCACGTAGGGCAGCAGTCGAACGGCAAGGCCCTTCATGGGGCGGAGACTCCCAAAGGCGGAAGGACGAACGGACTTCCGGGCAAAACTGGTCACACGATATCCGAGCAGGCCGGTGGTTCACAACCGGCTACTCCCTGCCTTGAAGCGAGCGTCAACCGCCCGTCCGTTGGCCCCGGTGGAGCCGGCCATGATTGGGGTCGGCGGTCGATCGGCGGGGTGCAAAGCGCGGGTGCAACGGTGCGGGTGCAATTTCCCAACGTTGGGCCGTTGCTCTCCAGGGCTATTGTCGGTGAATATGGTTCCGAAACGTGGACGAAGCCCCCAGGCGCGTCTCGCCTTCCGGCTGACCCGGTCGTCCCGCGCGCCCCGCGCCGAGGTCGTGTGGCCGGGCTCGAGGGAGGCGAATCATTTTGATTTTTGTTGAACCGCGAAGCCCCGTATTCAGGTCGACTGGCCCATGATTCTCAGTGTTACGCTCAATCCGTGCCTGGACAAGACATTGACGGTGCCGGACTGGAAGCCGGGCGACTCGGTACGCGGCCGGGCCGTTCGGACGGTGGTCGGCGGCAAGGGGAACAACGTGGCCCGTGCCCTCAAGCGTCTCGGGCGCCGGGCGCGACCGGTCACGTTGCTGGGGGGCTCGACGGGGCAACTCTGCGAGTCGCTGTTGCGTTCCGACGACGGCCTCGACCCGCTGGTGACCCCGACGGCCGCCGAAACGCGGACGATCCTGACGGTGCGAACCGACGGGAGCGCCCTCCAATCGGCTTTCTTCGACCCCGACCCCGAGATCAGCCCGGCCGAGGCCACCACGCTGAGCCACCGCGTCGAAGGGGCCCTGGCCGAGGGGGGAGTCGAGGCCCTGACGCTCTCGGGATCGAGCCCCTGCGAAGCCACTCATGGCCTTTACAGCGACCTGATCGCGCTGGCGCGAGCGCGGCGAGTCCCAGTTTTTCTCGACACGTACGGGCCGGCCCTGGAGGGTATCTGGGGCTTCTGGCCAACCGTGATCCAGCTCAACCGGCGCGAGGCCGCCTTGCACCTGCGCAGACCCACGCCGACCGAGGCGGACCTGCTGGGTCTGCTCGATCGTTGGACCCGCCACGGTGTCTTGCTGGGCGTGATCACCGATGGCCCCGGGGTTGTGCTCGCCCAGCACCGGGGCCAGCGCTTTCGCGTCACGCCGCCTCGGATCGAGCCCGTCAACCCGATCGGCTCCGGTGATTGTTTCCTCGCCGGGGTCGTCGACGCCTGGCTCTCGACTTCAGGGCATGATGCCGAATCGCTGCTCCGTCACGCCGTCGGCTGCGCAGTGGCCAATGCGCTGACGTGGGACGCCGGCGCGGTCGACCCCGAACAGGCGAAGCAGCGAGGTCAAGAAGTTGTGGTCGAACCGCTCGACACCGTTTGACGGTGTGGCGTGGTTTTCGTTCCGGCTTAGAGCGGTTTTCCAACGACTGGCATAAAGCCGGGTGGCTGGGGCAAAGTCTTCGTGCCGGGGCCGAACCGCCCCTGAGTGCGCCGGCGCATGATGATTTTGCCCCGGCCACCTGAGGATCGAGGGGAATGGCAAACCGGGAAGCGGTTCCCAGCCTTATTCCTTCAACGTCGCTTTACAACTGCGTCTCGGCGATCTCAATCGCCTTGAGCAGCCCCCTCGCCTTGTTGACGGTTTCTTCGTATTCCTCGGCCGGGACGCTGTCGAACACCACGCCGCCGCCCGCTTGAACGTAGGCCGTTTTCCCGTGCAGGACCAAGGTGCGGAGGGCGATGCACGTGTCCATGTTCCCCGTGAAGTCGATGTAGCCGACTGCCCCGGCATAGGGCCCGCGTTTCTGGGGCTCGACCTCGTCGATGATTTGCATCGCCCGTACCTTCGGGGCACCCGAGACGGTGCCGGCGGGAAGACCGGCCCGCAGCGCGTCGAACGCGGTCTTGCCGTGCGACAAATGGCCGGTGACGTTTGATGTGATGTGCATGACGTGCGAGTACCGCTCGACCTTCATCACGTCGGACAGTTGCACCGTCTGGTAGTCGGCGACACGGCCCACGTCGTTCCGGCCGAGGTCGACGAGCATGATGTGCTCGGCGCGTTCTTTCGGATCGGCGAGGAGCTCCTCGGCGAGGGCCCGGTCCTCGGCCTCGTCCTTGCCGCGCCGGCGGGTGCCGGCCAGCGGCCGGATCGTCACCGTGCCGTCCTCGACCCGAACCAGGATCTCGGGCGAGCTGCCGATCAGGTGGAAGTCGCCGTACGCGAGGTAGAACAGGAACGGACTGGGGTTCACCACGCGCAGCACGCGGTAGATGTCGAAGGGATTGGCCGACGTCTCAAGCTGGAAACGCTGGCTCGGCACCACCTGAAAAATGTCGCCGGCCTTGATGTACTCCTGGCAGCGGCGGACGACCGCCTCGTACTGCTCGCGCGTGAAGTTGGACCGAGGCACGAGGCGGACCGGCCCGTCCGTGTCGATGTCGGTGGGGACCAGTTCCGGCGCGGGCTCGGCCAGCCGCGCGACGAGCTCGTCAACGCGATTGCAGGCCGCGTCGTAGGCCGCCTGGGGGTCGGTCCCGGGCACGAGGTGCGCGTGGGCGACGACCAGAACCGTCTTGCGGATGTGGTCGAAGATCACCATGCGGTCGTAGAAGGCGAACGAGAGGTCCGGCAGGCCGCGGTCATCCGGAGGGGCTTGGGGAAGGTGCTCCGTGTAACGGACCGCGTCATAGGACGCGTAGCCGACCGCCCCCCCGGCAAATCGGGGAAGTCCGCGCAGCGGCACCGCCCGGTAACGCTCGACGAGCGCCTGGAGCTCGCGGAAGGGGTCGGCGGACGTGAAGGTGCGCGTCCCGTCTGCCCCGGTGACCGAGACCTCGGCCCCGCGCGCCTCGAAGCGCAAGAAGGGCTCGGTCCCCAGGAAGCTGAAACGCCCGACCTTCTCGCCGCCGATCACGCTCTCGAACAAGAACGAGGGGGCCAAGCGCTCGATCTTTTTGAAGGCGGACACGGGAGTCAGCCCGTCCCCGGTGAGCTGGCGATAGACGGGAACGCACGGGGCTTCGCCGGCGATACGGAGGAACTCGGCGAACGGTGGGCGGTGATGGCTCATGGCGCGCGGATCGGGTCAGGGCCCGTCCCCGCTCGGGCCCGACGAAGGGGCCCCGGACGCTCGTGGAGGGCAGGTTGATCTTAGCAGTGGGCCCACGCCGCGACAAGCCTCGCGTCGCATCGGTCCCACTCGTAAAGTCCTTCGGTTTCAAGGTCTAACGCGCGGGCGCCGGTCCTCGCGCGAGCGGGCGGCGGGCGGCTCCGGTTGCTTGACACCCCGGGGGGCCGAATTACAATAGACTTCGCAGTGCCGTTTGTCCCAGCCGCCGCGACCGGAAAACGACCATCGGTCTTGCCGGTGGGAAGGTGGCGTGGCTTCGCCGGGCCGGCCAGAATGCGGAAGGGGGCAAGCCGTGGGGTGGACTCCCCGGTCCTCGGATGGGGGTCGGATTTAAATATGAAATGTCAAAAGTGCTCCAAGCCGGCCACCTTCCATATCACCGACATCGAGCGCGGCAAGCCCCGGGAGTACCACTTCTGCGAGGAGCACGCCCACCAGCACCTCCGGCCGCCCGAGGGGAACGACGAGGCGCCTCCCATCAGCGACCTGGCCAAGAAGCTGATCGCCGGTGGCCCGGGCGGCTCGCGCGAAGCCACCTCGGCCGACAAGCAGGTTTGCCCGAACTGCCAGATCAGCTTCCTCGACTTTCGCAACTCGGGGCGGCTCGGCTGCCCATACGACTACGAGGTCTTCCGCGACGAGCTGATGCCCTTGCTCGAAAACATTCACGACGAGACGCGGCACTCCGGCAAAGTTCCCCGGCGCGCACCGCGGAACACCCAGCAGCAAACGACGTTGATCCAGTTGCGCAACGACTTGAAGCGCGCCGTTGCGGCCGAAGACTACGAGACGGCCGCTCGCGTGAGGGACAAGATCCGCGCGATCGAACAAGAGCAAGGGCGCTAGCCGCCCCCCCAAGGTCGGATGGCCTGCCCATGACGTGCGAGCGTTGTCAGGACGAGGCGACCGTCCATCTGACCGAGAAGATCGACGGCCGCCGCCGCGAGTTGCACCTCTGCGCCGAGTGCGCCCGCAAGGCCGGGCTCGCGCTCCCCGCAGCCGCGCCCAAGCTGGCGCTCGATGCCGTCGTGCAAAACCTGATCGTCGCGCACGTCGGCGAGCTCGTGGGCGAGCTCGCGAACTTGACGTGCCCGCACTGCCGGCTCAAATATATGCAGTTCCGTGCACGCGGCCGGCTGGGTTGCCCGCATGACTATCGCGTGTTCGCGCCCGGGCTCGTCCCGCTCCTGAACCGGGTGCACGGCGCGACCCGGCATGTAGGTAAAGTGGCCCGCAAACGGCCCGAAGCCGGCGAACGCCTCAAGCTGCGGGCACAGTTGCGCGAAGCCGTCGACCGAGAAGATTACGAATACGCCGCGCGACTGCGCGACCAGCTCCGCCTGAAGGGTGCCGACGCATGAACCTGGATGAACTGACCCGCGCCTCCGGCGAGTGGCTCCGCGGCACCGGCCCCGAGAGCGACATCGTGATGTGCTCCCGGATTCGCCTGGCGCGCAATCTCGCCGAGTTCTCGTTCACCAACCGCGCGAGCCGCAACGAGAAGACCGAGATCGAAGCCAGCGTCAAGTCCGCCATCCAGCGCGCCAAGCTCGAGTTGAGTTACTTCGACGTCAACGCCCTGCCGCCGATCGACCGCCAGTTCCTCGTCGAGCGCCAGCTCATTTCCCGCGAGCTCGCGCAGGGGGAAGGGCCCAGGGGAGTCGCCGTCGGCCCCCAAGAGAATATCGCCATCATGGTCAACGAGGAGGACCACCTCCGCATCCAGGTGATGCTGTCCGGGATGGCCCTCCATGACGTCTGGGAGCGGATCAACCGGCTCGACGACCAACTCGAAGAACACATTTCGTACGCGTTCAGCACCCAACTCGGTTACCTGACGGCCTGCCCGACCAACGTCGGTACCGGCATCCGGGTCGGCGTCATGCTACACCTTCCGGCTCTCGTACAAACAAAGCAGATTGAAAAGGTCTTCCGCGCCCTTCAGAAGATTAACCTGGCGGTGCGCGGGTTGTACGGCGAAGGGACGCAGGCGTTCGGCGACTTTTATCAAATCTCGAACCAGCAGACGCTCGGCAAGAGCGAGCCGGAGCTGATTCGCATCCTGACGGACGTCGTTCCTCAGGTCATCCAGTACGAGCGCACCGCCCGGCAGGCCCTAATGAACGAGCGGCGGCAACATCTCCACGATCAGGTCAGCCGCGCTTACGGGGTGCTCAAGACAGCGCACACGATCTCCAGCGAGGAAACGATGTTGCTGCTGTCGAGCGTCCGCATGGGAATTAACCTAGGCTTGATTGATGACCTCGAGATCGCCACGATTAACGAGTTGTTCATCCAGACTCAGCCGGCGTACCTCCAGAAGATTCAAGGGAGTGAGCTCGGTGTCGAGGAGCGAAACGTGGCCCGCGCGTCGTACCTGCGCAGCAGGCTCTCGAACGGGCGGCACACCGAGGCGGAATGAGCCTCGTGGCCGGCCGGTCTCCCTTCTCCGGGTTTGGCCAGCGGCGCTTCGTCTGTCGGTCCGCCTGAACGCCTTTCCCCGGGAGCGTTTTCCTCGTGACCTCCTTCACCCTCGAAATCGACCCGTATGATGTCCTCGGCGTCGCCGAAGGGGCGAACCTGGAGGAGATCCGGGAAGCGTACCGCCGCAAGGCAAAACTGCACCACCCTGACGCCGGTGGCGAGACATGGGCCTTTCGGATCCTGGTCCAGGCCTACGAGAACCTCAGTGCCGCGCGGGTGTCGCGCGTGGCGTGGGCCGAGTTCGCGGCACGCCCGACGGCCGCCCGCGTCGTGCCTCCGGAGCATGAGTCGGACGACGTCGAGGAAACCGTGCGCGCCGGAGCGCAAGATGTCGTGCTCGATCCCGCTCGTGTCGTCGATGTGGAGAAACTCTGGGTCCGGCGCGACGTCGGAGGGGTCTGGCTACTGCGCGACGCCCTGGGAAACGACCGGTTCTTGAGCTGCAGCCTCAACGTCACCTGGCCCAGCGAAGCGCACGGCGACGAAGCTCGCTCCGTGGCTGATCCGGCCGGAATCGTTCAGGAATTGACCGACGTCTTTTCCGAAATGCAGTCGCTCTCCGGCGCCACTTCCTCGAACAGCCAAACCGAGGAAGAGCGGTTTTCCGGCTGGCTTAGCTATCCCAGCCTGAACAAGGCAACCATCGCCTTTCGAGAGCTTCATCACGCCTTGCGATCGCGGGGGTTCAGCGTCCGCTCCTGGACGCGCGACCTGACCATTCCGCGAGAACGGCGCTAGTTATCCGGCCTCCAGACTGGGTGCTTGGAAACGGGCTGGGAATAACTGACACTCCTCGCTGATCTCCACCGGTTATCCCTCAGGTGAAGCGGGGCGTCTGGGTGCCATGCCCACGTCTTCGTGGGCATGCGCCTCGGGCCGAGCCGGCGGAGGGGCGCATGCCCACGAAGACGTGGGCATGGCACCCAACACCGTCCCTGCTCAGCCGTTTGAGCCGAAACCGCGAGTCGCGGTGGAGATCAGCGAGAAGTCTCGAATAACTTCGCGATTTCTTGACCGTCACAGCTTCTGGGGCACGACGTTCTCGTCGCGGAGTCGTGGTCACAAGCGTTGTGCTCGGGCGGTCTTGCCCCCCAGGGGCATTTGAGAATAGCCCAGCGTTTCAACGCTGAGAACGACGCGAACGCCGACACCCCAGTCTTTGCCCCGAACGGGCAATTGAACCGCCTCGCGGCCGGCCCGCCCCCGGTGCGGATTTCAGTCGTCCCTCCGGGACTTGTGGTCTTTGACCGCATTGGTACTCTTCTCAGATGCCCCGTACGGGGCAAAGAGACGACACTATCGTTCCACCATGGTTCCATCAAACGATAATGACAGCTAAATCGAGCAGCAGATCGGGAACTTATTCCCCGCCTGTTCCTTGGGTGCGTGTGGGAGCAGTCTCCGACGCCCCCCGATCGAGCTCCACCCCGGTGATGAAGACATTGCCCAAGAGAACGGAGACTCTGGGCGTGCTACCGCGAGTGTCCACAGAGCACCAACCGGGCATCGCTCACAAAAAAGGCTCGATGACCTGCTTGCCTGCAGGAAACTCACACGTCAGACCGATTCGCCCAGCTTCATCTTGGCCATGATGGGCGCGATCAACTCGTGGGGGACGAAGCGGCTCAGCGCGTTGCCGCCCCCGTAATGGGCGACTTGCTTGATCAACGAGCTCGAGACGTGCGAGTACTCCCCGTCCGCCATGAGGAAGACCGTCTCGATGAACGGGTCGAGACGGTGGTTCGTCAGCGTCATGCCGAATTCGTACTCCATGTCGGAGAGCGTCCGCAGGCCGCGCAAAATGACCCGCGCGCCGATTCGGCGCACGAACTGGACGGTCAGTTCTTCAAACGACTCGACGGACACATTCGAAAAATCGGCGACGACCTGGCGCGCCAGCTCGACGCGTTCGTCGATGCTGAAGAGCGCGGTCTTGTTCGGATTGACGCCGATGCCGACGACCACGTGCTCGAACAGCACCCGGCCCCGGCGGATCACGTCGAGGTGGCCCAAGGTCAAGGGATCGAACGTGCCGGTGAAGACCGCCGTGCGCGCGGGGTCGGAAGGGCGGTGGCTCATGAGCGGCCTCACTCGTGGAATGCAAACGCGATCGTGACAGTCAGACGTCGCGGAGACCGTCCGCCAGACGCTCCAGGTCGTCACCGTTATTGTACACGTGCGGGCTAACCCGCAAACGTCCGCGCCGGCAAGCCACGACGACGCCACGCGTGCGGAGCGATTGGACCACCTGATGAGGGTCGACGCCCGCGCGTTCGAGCGCGACGATCCCCGAGCGGTCCTCAGGGCGATCCGATCCGTACACCTGCCAGCCGGCCGCCTCCGCCGCCGCACGTACGCGCTCCGCCTGCTCCAGGATCCGGCGCGACACCGTCTCGGGGCCGATTTCCAGCAGCAGCGACAGGCTGGCACCAAAGGCCTGGAGGCCGGGCATGTTCGGCGACCCCCCTTCCCAGCGCTGGGCGTTCGGCTTGAGTCGGAAATCGATCCCCGATGCGTTGAACGACCCCACAACGCTGTGCCACCCGACGCCGATTGGTCGCAACCGCTCGATCCAGGGGCGGCGGACGAACAGGATGCCGGCCCCCTCGGGTCCGAGGAGCCACTTGTGACCGTCGGCGGCCAAGAAGTCGATCGGCGTTCGCTGGACGTCGATCACGTGCGGCCCGAGACCCTGGATCGCGTCGACGAACAGCGCCACGCCCCGTGCGTGGCAAAGATCGGCCAAGTCATCGAGGTCGTTCCGAAAACCGGAGGCGAATTCCACATGGCTGATTGTCACCAGGCGGGTCGTGCGGTCGATCGCCGCGGCCAGGTCGCGTAACCAGATGCGGCCCTCCCGGCTCGGCACGGTGCGCAGGACTACGCCGCGGCTCTCCAGGTTGAGCCAGGGATACAAGTTGGAAGGGTACTCTTCCTCGGCAGAAACCACGGTGTCCCCGGGCTGCCACGGAAAGCCCTCCGCCACGAGACCGATGCCGTGGGTAGTGTTGTTAATGAAGGCAATTTCGTCGATATCGGCATTGATGAGCCGGGCCGCGTCGCGGCGAATCGACTCGAGCTTTCGGCCCCAGTTCGGCCAGTGGACAACGCCGAAGCGCTCTTGCTCGTCGGCCCAGGTCCGGAGCATGTCCCCTGCGCGGCGGGGCAGGGGGGAGACGGCGGCGTGGTCGAAGTAAGCGAACCGCTCCGCGATGGGGAACTCGTTCCTGCGCAACTGCTCCCAATCCATCTGGCCACTCTCCTCGGTCGATCGCTCGTCCCCAGGGTAGCATACGACCCCGCGCGCGACTATCGGCCGGCGCGTGGTGAAAACGCAATCCCTCGCTTGCCTTCGGCCGATGCGAGCTACGATTGAAGCAGTTTGGACTTAACGTGTTCGGGAGGCCAGGACCGTGAGCGATACGCCGGGCGATGCGCCGAAGTTGTGGTGTCCCTGCTGCGGCAAGATTCGCGTCCATCGAAGCGTTGCGGGCGTGCGCCATGGGGTACACCCGTTGCGAGAAGTTTTCGAAGGACTCGAGGTCGAACAGGGGCCCGACGACCCGCTCGTCCTGGCGCGCACCAGGCGGTGCGAGTGTTCGGCCGAGTGGGTATCGGCGGAGGTGCCGAGCTACTTCCTGTACCAGCTCCTCGAAGAACGGCGCCTGTACCACGAAGCGCGACGGGTTGCCGAAGCGGTCATCGAGCGGGCGCGGGCCGTCGAGCGGAGCGCCCGCACGCTCAGCCCCGCTCAGACCAAGGACTCGCGCTCGCTCAGAGTGTCGATCCACGAGGCCGAAACGTTGATCAAGGGTTTAAACGCGCGGTCCGACAACTATTTCCTCCGCTAATGCGATCGTCGGCGCTTTGCATTCGTTGTTCTGACCGCGCACCCGCTTTCATTTCAGCCCGACGATCCGTCCTTCGGCGTCGACGTCGATCCGCTCGGCCGCCGGGCGTTCCGGCAGCCCGGGCATCCGCACGATGTCGCCGGTCAGGGCCACCAGGAATCCCGCCCCGGCGGCGATCTCGACGTCGCGAACGGTGAGCGTCCAGCCCTTCGGCCGCCCGCGCAGCTTCGGGTTGTCGGAAAGCGAGTCCTGCGTCTTGGCCATGCACACCGGGAGCGAGCCGTAGCCGAGGCGACGCGCTTTCCGGAACTTGGCGGCGGCCGTCGGCAGGATATTCACGCCGTCGGCCCCATACATCACGCGGGCAATTGTTTCGATCTTCTGCTCGACCGGCCAGTCGAGCGCGTAGAGGGGCTGGTAGGGAGTTTCTGGCCCGCCGATCTCCGCAACGACCTTCTCGGCCAACGCCGCCGCCCCGGCTCCCCCGGCGCCAAAGACGTTGGCGGTCGCGCTCGGAATGCCTCGGCCCTTGCAGTAGCCGTGGACGACCTCCAGTTCGTCGTGCGTGTCGGAGGCGAACTGGTTGATCGCCACGACGGTGGGTTTTCCGAAGTGCGCGGCACTGTCGAGGTGAGCCGCCAGGTTCTCGAGGCCCCGCTCGACGGCGCCGGGATCGGGCTCGGTCAGGGAGTCGAGCCCCGCGCCACCGTGCATCTTGAGTGCACGGATCGTGGCGACGATGACCACGGCCGAAGGGTTCAGGCCGGCCGAGCGGCACTTCAGGTCGAAGAACTTTTCGCCTCCGAGGTCGAACGCGAACCCGGCTTCCGTGACGGTGTAATCGGCGTGAGCGAGCGCCATTCGCGTGGCGAGCACCGAGTTGCAACCGTGGGCGATGTTCGCGAACGGACCGCCGTGAATGAACGCCGGCGTGCCTTCGCGCGTCTGGACGAGGTTTGGCAGGAGCGCTTCGCTAAGAATCGCGGCCAGCGAGCCCGTGACCCCGATCTCGCCCGCGAGGACCGGCTTACCCTCGCTGTCGTAACCGACCAGAATACGGTCGAGACGGGCACGCAGGTCAGCCGGCGAATCGGCCAGGCAGAGGATCGCCATGACCTCACTGGCGGCCGTGATGTCGAACCCCGACTCGCGCGGCACGCCCTGCCCGGAGCCGCCGAGTCCCAGGACGATGTGCCTCAGCGCGCGGTCGTTCATGTCGAGCGCCCGCTTCCAGAGCACGTGCCGGGGGTCGAGCCGCGTGTCCTCGAAGTGCAGCCGATTGTCGATCGCCGCCGCGAGCAAGTTGTGCGCAGCGGTGATCGCGTGGAAATCGCCGGTGAACTGCAAGTTGATCGCGTTCGAAGGCTCGACGCGGCTGGCGCCGCCGCCGGTCGCTCCTCCCTTGCGCCCGAATACCGGCCCCATCGAGGGTTGCCGCAGCGCGAGGGCCGACCGCTTGCCGATCACCCGCAGTCCTTGGGCCAGGCCGATCGAGACCGTCGTTTTCCCCTCGCCGGCCGGAGTCGGCGTGATCGCCGAGACGAGGATCAGCTTCCCGGGCGGCCGGCCCGCTGCGCTGAGCGCTTCCAGGCGTACTTTCGCCTTGTCCCTCCCGTACGGCTCCAGATGCTCGGGCGCGATCTCCAGGTCCGAGGCAATCGCGGTGATCGGCCTCAGGGTGACGGCTTCGTTGCTTGACATCACAGACAATCCCTAAGAGGAACCCTCGGGGTCGATATACTGATCGAAGTGGATCCAGAGCACTCGCGAGTACTGCCAGACCCAGGGAATGAGGGGGACACAGATCGCGGTCGCCGACAGTACGAGCTGAAAGAGGGTCCATCCCGGAAAGAAGAGCCACTCGATCAGCGTCAACAGACCGATCAAGGGAATCGCGAGCGCGTAGCTGAAGTACATCGCCCCCGTAAAGTAACCGTGCTGGCCCCGTCCGAAGACCAGGCCGCACTCGGGACAAACTTCGTTCATGGACCAGAGCGAGCGAAAGACCCGCCCGACGCCGCATTGGGGGCAGCGTCGACGGAGCATTGTGCCGAAGTGCAGGCGGAATGTCTTGGGAATGAGACCCTCTCCTTCGCTCGACCGCCGATTCTCTCGGTCTCGGCGGGCACTTTCTGATTGGTCAATGGCGCGAACATGCTAACGGCTGCTCGTCCCCAGGGAGGGCCAATCCGGCGCTGAAACGCGGTCGACAACTTTCCGGCTCGGCGAGGAGCATTTGCGTCGCTCGCTGCACGAGTTGCCTCTTGACCATGCCACGCGCACCTCGCGGCGCGGTCACTTGTTTTTCAAATACTTCGCAAGCCACTCGTGGACTTCCCGCCACCAGAGGACGCGGTTGGCCGGCTTGAGTATCCAGTGTCCTTCGTCGGGGAAAAAGACATAGCGGCTGGGGACGCCCCGGCGCTGGAGTGCGGTGAACATGCCGAGTCCCTGGGCGTCGGGCACCCGGAAGTCGAGTGCGCCGTGGATCACGAGCGTGGGCGTCTTGAAATTTTGGACGAAGGCGCTGGGGGATCGCTCGCGGTAGTGCTCGGGCTTGTCCCAAGGCGTCCCGCCGAACTCCCACTCGGGGAACCACAGCTCCTCGGTCGTGCCGTACTTGCTCGTCAGGTCGAACACGCCCGCGTGACTGATGAGGCACTTGAAGCGGTCGGTATGCCCCGCCATCCAGTTCACCATGAAGCCGCCGTACGAGCCCCCCGCCGCCGCGACCCGGTCGCCGTCCAGGAACGGATACGCCTGCAGCGCGTAGTCGAGCCCTTTCTTCAAGTCTTCGTAGACCTTTCCGGTCCAATCCTGGCTGATCTGGTCGGTAAATCCCTGGCCGAAGCCCGTCGAGCCCCGCGGGTTGATCGCGACGACGGCGTAGCCGGGTGCCCCAAACATTTGATAATTCCAGCGCCCATGCCATTCGTCGTGCCAGGCCCCTTGGGGCCCGCCGTGAATCAGAAAGACGACCGGGTATTTCTGCTTGGGGTCAAACCCGGGCGGGCGGAGGAGCCACCCCTGCACCTTGTCGCCGTCGGCGCCTGGGAACGTGAAGCTCTCGGTCTTCGGCAAGTCGAGCTCGGCCACGAGCCGGTCATTGTGGTGCGTGAGCGCCACCGGGTCCGAGCCGGCCGCCCCGGCCGTATAGACTTCGGCCGGATGGGAACTGTCGGCGTGGAGGTAAACCAGCGGACCGCCGCGGAGCGACGGCTGCACCGCGGTGTTGACGCCCCCCCGCAGCAGCGTGTCGGGCTGGGCGGGGATGACGACCAGGCCCTCGTCGTCGATGTCGTAGCTCATCGCGACGACCGGCTCGGTCCCCTCACTATCGATGACGGCCAGGACCTTCCCCGGCCGATCTTTCTTCCCTTCTCCCGATTGCGACCAGACGTACGACAGCACAGAACGATCGAGGTGTGACGAGGTGACATCCTGAACGCGCCCGCTGATCCGGTCACCGAATTTCAGGACCCACTGGTCCGCTTCAAAGCCCGGCCGCCGTTGACTCACGTAGGACAAGAGCCGGCCCCCGGGCGAATATGCCGGCTGGGCGTCCGCGCCAAGGTTGGCGACCGTCATGTTTCTCAGCTCGCCCCCTTCGACGGGCACGGTCCAGATATCGGAGTTCGTCGACCACGCCTCGTCCTTGAGCGGTTCGGCCGTGAAGGCGAGCTCTTTGCCGTCGGGCGAGAACGCGTACTCGTTCGATCCGCCGAACGGGGCAGGGGGGGTGTTGCCCTCCAGTTTCGGGGTCAGGTCCTTGGCCTCGCCGGTCTTGGCGTCGCAGACGAACAGATGACTCCGCTTACCCTCGTCCCAGCGGTCCCAGTGGCGAATCATCAGGCGGTCGTAGATCCGCGCCTTGCTCTTGGACTCGGCCTTTTCCTTGTCCTTCGCGGCGGTCTCTTCCGGGGTCTTGCCGGGATAGACCTCGGCGGCGAACGCAATCCTGTCCCCCTTCGGAGACCAGATCGGCCCCGCGACGTCGATTGGCAGTTTCGTCAACTGGCGTGCTTCGCCCCCGTCGAGCGGCAGCAGCCACACCTGCGACGAGCCCCCGCGCGAAGAGATGAACGCGATCGTCTTCCCATCAGGGCCCCAGCGCGGGTGGTTGTCGGCCCCCGCGGCCGTCGTCAACCGCTTCGATTCTCCGCCGGCGACCGCCACGAGCCAGAGGTCGCTGTTGGACTTTCCGCTCTCCCGGTCCAATTCCGAAACGACGTAAACGACCCACTTGCCGTCCGGCGAAACCTGCGGGTCGGACACCCCTTTGACGGCGAGCAGGTCGTCCACGGTCATCGCTCGTCCGGCGGCAGGCGACGGCGAGGGGAGCAGTAAGAGCACGAGCAGAGCGAGGCTCGACAGCAGACGCATCGTGGATCCCCAAGAAAGAAAAGCCGCTCAGACCCCGGGCATGGCCCGCTTCAGCGGTTTCAAGAGTGCGAGCAGCACGAAGGCCATGAACAGGGCCGCCATCGCCAGGACCAGCCAGAACGTCGAATGCTTCCATTTTGTCCAGAAAATGCCGATCATGGTCAACTTGTTGCCGATGGCCGTGGCCACGAACCATCCGCCCATCATCAGCCCGCGCATCCGGGTCGGAGCCACCTTCGAGACGAGCGAGAGCCCCATCGGGCTCAACATCAGCTCGCCCAGCGACAGGACCCCATAAGCGCTGATGATCCACCAGGGAGAAACGCGCCCCGTGTCCCCTCCCGCCAACCCGCCTACGTACAGGATGAGGAACGCCACGCAGGTCAGGATCATGCCGAGCGCCATCTTCGCGGGTGTCGACGGTTCCAGCCCGCGGGCGTTCATCCACTTCCAGAAGCGGACCAAGGGAATCGACAGGACGATGATCCAGAAGGGATTGATGGCGTTGGAGATCACGCCTGAGACGTCGGACCCGTCAATCAGGCCGAGCGTGAAGACCCGGATCAAGACCGGCGTCACCTTTGAGGCCCGCCAGTCCGTGTTGTCGTTGGCCCAGTAAGTCATGGTGCTGCCGTTCTGGTGAAACACCATCCAGAACACGATGACGATCGCGTAGATCACCAACAGCGCGGTGATCCGTTTCCACTCGGGCACCTTGTCCAGGGAGGACGTGTGGTCCGCGACCGGCGGCAGGTCCTCCGTCAGCTCGATCTCCTGGGGCGCGGCAGGGGCTTTTCGCCGCTCGCCGTCCGCCAGGAAACGGTAGAACAGCACGAAGATCAGCGTCCCGAAACCCATTCCGACCCCCGCCGCGAAGAACGCTGCGCGGAAGCCGATCCGTTGGCGCAGCACTTCCGCCGCGATCGGCGCCATGAACGCACCAACGTTAATTCCCATGTAGAAAATATTATACGCTGCATCTCTCAGCGGGCTCCCGGCGGGATAGATGTTGCCGACCATCGTGGAGATGTTCGGTTTGAAGAACCCGTTGCCCACGAAGATGAGCGCGAGCGCTGCGTAGAATGACGTGGGGGAGCCGAGCGACAAGAGGAAATAGCCGGCGACGAACACGACTCCGCCGATCACGATCGAAGGCCGGTACCCAAGTACCCGGTCGGCGATCAAGCCGCCGAGAAACGGGGTCAGATAGACGAACATCAGGTAGTTCGACCAGAGCAGGGTGGCCTGCGCCTTGGTCCAGCCGAACCCTTGGGCCTGGTCCTGGAGAAACAACGTCATAATCGCGGCGACGGTATAGAAGCCGAACCGCTCCCACATCTCGGTCGCGAACAGGATGTAGAGCCCGCGCGGATGGCGCTCCTTGGACTCCCCTACGGACGGCTCGAAATCGGCGGTCGTCGACATGCGCGGCTCCGTCGCTGACGGGACCGCCCCTGGCGGATCGGCCCCTGTGCCTTGAAGGCGGGCGCGGGACGCGCCGCCGAGGCCACAGGATAACGCAAGAGCGGACCGATCCCAAGCCCTCAACGCGACTTGGCGGCTTCCGCCGGCGCCGTCCCGAGCCACCGTAGAAGGTAGGGCATACATGCTACCGGTCCAGGGTCAGCGAAGAGCAGGGGGGCGCGAATGAGCTCGGCGTGGTTGGCGTGGATTGTCAGATGGTCCTTCACGCCGTCGAGCCGCGTGTTCGCCACCGATACGCAGCCATCGCCGGCACCGGTCGTCAGCTCGTCGAGCCGTGCGGCCAGGTCGCCGGTCGCGGCTCGCGTCAGGTTTCCGAGTAGTCCGCGGTCGCGCCGGGCCATGTCCACCTGGTCTTCGATCTGCTTGCGCATGACCAGAGTCAGGACACCCACGTCCCCCGCCAGGATGTGGTAATCGACCCCGGGCGTTCTCGGCCGGGAGTTGAGCGCAGCCAGGAAGGCGCTGCGCGGCCGCATGTCCTCGGCGGCTTCGCCAAGTCCGTCCGCGAGATGGGCCAGTCCGCCGGACGGCGTCTGGCCGTTGGTGGCACGGACGCCTTTGAGAAGCTGCATCAGCGTCTGCGCCTGCGCGAGGTTCGACCCCTGGTTGACAGGCGCAATCAGGATGAGGTGCGAGACGTCATGGTCGAACTCACGTGGGTCCTCGACGTAAGAACGGGCGACCAACGCTCCCATCGAGTGCGCGACGATCGCCCAGGGATGCGTTTCGCGGGCGTCGCGCCGGAAGGCCTTCCAGTCGCGCCGGAATGCGGCGCCCGACTCTTCGAGCGAGCGGTTGTACGGATAGTCGTAGACGACGATCCCGAACCCGGCGGCCTCCAGCGGAGGGACCATGTGGACGAACCCCGCCGATGAGGAGTTAACGCCATGGACCAGGCAGATCGTCGGCCGGGCCGGGTCGTTCGGCCGGTACGATTTCAGTCCCCGCATACCGTACTTCAACCTGCGCCTGGCGGCCTCGTCGATGCTCAGGGCGAGTCGGGAAAGGCGTTCTCGCCAGTCATCGCGGTGGGCCGCGTCGAGCCGCGTGCGCGGAATCGTGATCGTCAGCGCCTGCGGACCGACGCCGATCGCCACGTCGGAGCCGAGGTTGGCGGCGAGCATCTTCTTCGTGAGCGTGCCCGCGACGCCGTCCACCCTGAGGGGGAGGGAGGCGCCAGGCCTCTCCACGTTCGTTTCGGTAGCGCGGGCGAGCCGAACGACGATTTCGGCCAGATCGACGTCGCCCGACGACTCGCGAGGAATCGCGACAGCGACGTCGTCGGCGCGAGCGATCGCCAGCGGGTTGGCGCCAAAGACCAGCAGTCCTAGCCACAGCACTCTCATCGATCGCCGTCCGTTGGATTTCGCCCGAGGCTGCTCAATCATTGAAGAACTTCGTTTCACTTTACGGTTCTGATCGCGTGCGGCAAGATCAGAGAGGAGTCCGCCCAACAATCTATAGGGCCGGCCGAACGATGGCCGGCCCTACAAATGCGGGCGTCTCGTGGTATACTGAAAGGTTGTTGGTAGGCCCAGTCCCCGCCTCATCGTCCTAACCGACCGCGAGGGTCGCGAAGGATTCCGAGGGCATGTTTACCGTCGGGTCGACGGAACGCCAGGCGCGAATTCCGGTCACATCAGCGCTCGTATTGATCGCGCTCCTTGTCGCGTACGCGCTGAGCGTCGCGGCCGTGTACCAGGTCTTTGACGAGTACCGCATGCTCGGCAATTGGCTCGCCCGGCCGGGAGCGATACCGCGCGACGAGATCCGGGCGCTCCGGCAAGACATCGGCGGCCGGATCATCGCACGGACGATCGCGTCCGCCGTGATCTTACTTTGCACGCTCTGCACGCTCTGGCTCCAGCAGCGACAGCTCGCCGTGCGCCGCACGCTCGATCACGTGAAATTGCTCGCACACAACATCCTGGCGAGCCTGGACGACGGCGTGATCACGACGGACCAGCAGGGGACCATCACGAGCATCAACTCCGCCGCGGTCCGCTTGCTGGGGATCGATTCCGACTGCATCGGCCGCGCGATCGCCCACATTTCCTCGGCCGACGTCCCGCTCGAAGCGATGAGTGCCTGCGTCACGGAGAAGAAGGCGCCCGTGAGCGACCGCGAGCTGACCCTCGACCGTGCGGGGCGCGTGCGGCGCCTGGTGGCCAGCGCGCTCGAGCTGCGAGACAAGCGCGGGGCGACGCTCGGCGCGGTGATCCACCTTCGCGACGTGACCGAGCGCATGCTGATGAAGGAACAGATGTGGCGGATGGAACAATTCGCCAGCCTGAGTACCTTGGCGTCCGGCCTGCACCACGAGATCAAGAACCCGATCACCGCGCTCAGCATTCACGTCCAGTTGCTCGAGGAGCAACTCCGCTGCGCGGGCGACGCCGGGCCGGCGGTCAGGGTGATCGACGTGTTGAAGGCGGAGGTCCGGCGTCTGAACGTGACGCTCGACAGCTTTCGCAACTTCGCGAACCTCCAACACTTGAACCTGAAAGAGGTCGACGCCCAGGAAGTGCTCGCGAACCTCGCCCGCCTGATCGACCCCCAGGCAACCCGGCAAGGGGTACGGCTCGAGCTCGTGCAGCCGTCGGAACCGCTGCCAAGGCTGGCCATCGACTCGGAGAAGATCCAGCAGGCCCTGCTCAACCTCATTCTCAATGCGCTCGAGGCCATGCCCGCCGGGGGCGACCTGAGCCTGAGCGCGGCGGTTGAAGACGGTGCGCTGCGGCTCGTGGTCCGCGACTCCGGGCCGGGAATTCCGCCCGAGATCCAGGACCATATCTTTCGCCCCTACTTCTCCACCAAGGGGAACGGCACCGGAATCGGGCTGTCGCTCGCCGAGAAGCTGATTCGACAGCACCGAGGGCGCCTCGATTTTCGAACCGGGTCCGGCGGCACCTCGTTCCGGATCACGTTGCCGCTCAAGATGCCTCACGGGAGCGCTGACGGATCATGACAACCGAGGTCTTCCGCATCCTGATCGTCGACGACGAGCCGAACATCCGGACCGGGCTGGCGCAGGCGCTCGCCAGCGACAGCTTCACGATCGCCACGGCGAAGGACGCCGACGAAGCGTGGACCCTCTTCCAGAGTGCTCACCACCTCTTGGTCCTGACCGACCTCAAAATGCCCGGTAGTCTCTCAGGGATCGAGCTCATCCGGCGCATCAAGGACGAGCGACCCGAGACGCTCATCATCGTCATCACGGCGCACGGCACGGTGGAGACGGCCGTCGAAGCGATGCGCCTCGGCGCGCACGATTACCTGACCAAGCCGATCGACCTCGGAACACTGCGTCTCCAAGTCCGCAATGCCTTCGAGCACCACCGCCTGCGCGAAGAGAACCGCCGGCTGCGCGACCGTTTGGCCGTCGCGGGCGAGATCCCCGAGATGATCGGGCAATCGGCGGCCATCCGCGACGTGTTCGTGCGCATCCGCCAGGTCGCCGACGCGGACGTTACGGTCCTGGTGCAGGGGGAGAGCGGCACGGGAAAAGAGCTCGTGGCGCGCGCAATCCACAATTTGAGCCACCGCCGCGAGGGACCGTTCGTCGCCGCGAACTTCGGCGCCTTGCCCGAGGGGCTGATCGAGAGCGAGCTGTTCGGCTACGAAAAGGGTGCCTTCACCGGCGCCCAGCGCCAGAAGGCCGGCTGGTTCGAGATGGCGCGCGGCGGCACCTTGCTGCTCGACGAGGTGGGAGAAATGATGACCAAGACCCAGGTCGATCTCCTGCGCGTCCTCGAACAGCGCGAAGTGCGGCGGCTAGGGGGCGCAGTCATGGTTCCCCTGGACGTCCGACTGGTCGTCGCGACCCACCAGGACATGGAAGGGCTGGTCGCCAGCGGCAAGATGCGCGAAGACCTGTACTACCGCCTGAACGTCATCCCCCTCCGAGTTCCCCCCCTCCGCGAACGCCGCGACGACGTCCCGCTTCTCGCCCAGCACTTCATCCGGTGGGCCCAGCAGCGCCACGGACGGGAACCGAAGCAAGTGGCCAGCGCCACCATGCGCGCCTTGTGCGACTATTCGTGGCCAGGCAACGTGCGCCAACTGAAGAACTGCATGGAGCGCCTGGTCGTCACGGTGGATGGACCGATCATCCATCTCGAAGACCTTCCCAGCGAAATGCAGGGGCGAAGGCCCAGCGCGACTGCCTCCAGCAGCCCCGGCAACCTCGCTCAGACGCCCGACCAAGAGGTCCCGACCCTCGAGGCCGCCGTCGCTGAAACCGAAAAAGCCACGATCCTCGCCGCCCTCGAACGCTCCGACCATCACCGCGAGCGGACCGCCCAACTGCTCGGCGTGAGCGTCCGGACGTTGCACTATAAGATGAACAGATATAGTCTTCAATAGCTTGCAAAGCGGCGCCGCGGCCAACCTTCGTCCGTGCAAGAACCTGCCGGTCTGCAACATTCTGCAGACTTCCCATCGCGCTTCGTTGCCGCTCTCTGCAACTTCTTGCAGCCCGGCCCTCACGGGGGCGAGGCGTGCTGGCGAGCGATGCTCGCCCTGAAGTTTTAAACCGTTTCCGATCAGAGGGTTGCGCGCGAAATGACGGTCCACTTTTGGGCTCTGGCGCGCCTTGTGCATACACTCCTTACTTAGCTTGTCTTTAGGTTTCAACACAAGCAACCTGTCTGGATGGGTGGCTGGTGTGCCTGGGACAGGGGGGCGGTCGCCGTATGGAGGCGGCCGTCGAAGCGGGCTCGTCTCTCCCCCGAGAACGCGAGGTAGTCATGCATCTCTATTTGACGCTCCCCAATCCGCTCGCCCGATTGACCCGAATCCTCGTCGCAGTCGAAGAAGCGCGACTCGGTCAAACCAGGGCCATCGATCATCAAGGTGCCGCAACCTTCCCGAATGAGTCGTCCGCGACTCCGCACACCGGCGATCCGGGCGACCTGGAATTACTGAGCCTGACCCGTCCGGAACCCACGTTTGGGGAGGGGCGGGACGCGCTCGATTTCTTGTCGCTGACCCGCGACGAGGACGCACGGAACGGCAGTCACGACGGCTTGAGCGACGCAAGCATGACGTGGAGCGCTCACCACGGCAGCGGACTCTGACGCCACGCTCAATCGGTTCCAAGTGCTGGAACATTTCCATGACGACGTCGTTACTGCTCTTCCTCACTCTCCTGCCTGCCCAGTGGCTCCCCACCCCGGGTCTTGCCGGCCCTCGGGCGGACGAGGCCGCGTTCGCGCCTCAACCGCTCGAGGGCCGAGAGGCCTCGGGTTTCCTCCCCGAGGAGGCTGCTGAGCAGGAGGAGAGCGAGGAAGAATGGTATCTCGCCGAGCAACCGTCGGCCCGCGCCAGCATCGCGGCACCTGACGACAACAACGATTTCCACACCCATGATTCGGACCTCTCTCCCCACCCGCTCCACGAACGGGATCGACGCGGATCCCCGCGCAGTCCTCCCTCGGCCGGCCTCCCCCTTTGAAAGCCTAACGGCCCACCTCGATCGAACGAGGTAGGACGAAGCTCCTCTCGTGCGGCCCCTTTGGGACACCTTCGCGTCGGACGCCGTATCGTCCGGCCTTCCTCATCACCGTGGGTGGGATCGGCAAGCGCTGCCGGTCCCTCGCGCTCCCGCGGCGTCTCTGAAGACTCGAAAAGAGAGGCAATCCGATGGAAAACGACGTGTTCGTGGCGACCGAGAAGCCGCGCAACGGCCTGGCCGGCTTGAAGCACTGGCGACACGACTTGCTTGCCGGACTGGTCGTGTCGATGATCTCGGTGCCGTTCTCGCTGGGTATCGCGGTCGCCTCCGGTGCGCCGCCGATCTGCGGGCTCATCTCGGCGATCATCGCCGGCTTGGTGTTGCCGTTCCTGGGCGGCTCCTACGTGACGATCAGCGGACCGGCCGCCGGCCTGGCGCCGGCGCTGCTGGCGGCGATGATCGTCCTCGGCCGCGGGAACCTCGTGACCGGTTACCCGCTGCTGCTCGTGGCGATCTGCCTGACGGGACTGGTGCAGATCGTGCTCGCCAAGTTGAAAGCGGCCCGCTTCAGCTCCTTGTTCCCCTCCTCCGTGGTCGAGGGGATGCTGGCCTCGATTGGCCTGCTGATCATCGCCAAAGAATTCCCCCTCCTCGTCGGACGGAAGTTCGAGGCGCATGAGTTCTGGGCCATCTTGGCCGAAATCCCCTCTCAGCTCCTGCGGATGGAACCCAAGATCTTTTTACTCGGGACCGCCACGCTCGCGCTCATCTTCCTGCTCGCCGCGCTCAAGACACGGTGGCTGAAGGTCGTCCCGCCGCAGGTGATCGCGGCCGTGTTCGCGCTCGTCGCCGCCCGGTTCATGGGGTTGGACGCCCAGTACCTGGTTCAACTCCCGGACAAGCCCTTCGAGCACGGCCTCGTCCTGCCAAACTTTCTGGGCGTGCTCGCCGACCACACGCTCTGGGGAGCCATCTTCACCACCGTGCTCACGCTCACCCTGATCGACGGCGTCGAGTCGCTCGCCACGATCGCCGCGGTCGATAAGATCGACCCCTTCCGGCGCAAGTCGAACCCGAACCGTACGCTCTTCGCGATGGGGGTCTCGAACATGTGCTCGAGCATGGCCGGCGGGCTGACGATCATCCCCGGCGGCGTCAAAAGCACGGCGTGCATCGTGGGCGGGGGGCGGACGCAGTGGGCGAACTTCTACAACGCGATGTTTCTGATCTTCTACATCGCGGTCGGCCGTAACGTCATCAACATGATGCCGCTGAGCGCACTAGGCGCGATCGTCATTTACACGGGGTACAAGCTCTGCGCGCCCAAGGTCTGGAAGCACATCGCCCATATCGGCGGCGAGCAGCTCTTCGTATTCACGGCGACGGTGCTGGCCACGCTGACGACCGATCTCCTCTGGGGTATCGCCGTCGGGATGCTCGTGAAGTTGGCCCTGGAGATATGGATGGCGTCCCGGGTGGAGCGGCCCGAGGGCCGCGAGGGTCTCGCCTTCAGGGTCCTGCGCTACGGTAAGCAGGCGGTCGAGCTCTTTCGGAACCCCGTGGTCCAGAGTGTGTCGACACCGGAAGGATATCACCTGTATTTCGCCCGTCCACTCGTTTGTTTCAATGCCTTGCACTTGAGCCGGGCACTGGAGCAGATCCCGGCCAGTGCCTCGGCCGTCTATTTTCACGTCACCGACCTCGTGACGTTGGTCGACCACACGACGACGACGACGCTGCTCGAGTTCATCGAGGACTTCAAGGCGAGCGGCCGCGGCGTCGCGAAAATCCTGGGCCTGGAACGACTGAACGCCCGTTCGCACGATCGCCGCTGCATGCGCACGAGCCCGCCGATCCTGGCCGAGGAGCGGTCGAAAGCCCTCCAGGCCATGAGCCGCTTGAGCTTGACGGCGGAGAGCATGAAGTCGACCGACCTCGTCCGCGAGCTCGACCACCTCAGCCTGACCACGCACGACAGCGCCGTTCCGGCCGCCGTCGATCACCCGATCGCCGACCTGGTGGGTGGCGCTGGAAGTCTTCTCTGGGCAAAGGTGCGCGGTGCGTTCGCAGTCGCCCGGCCCGCGTTCGCCGCTGTCGACGTCTCGGGCACCGACCGCGACCTGCATAAGATGAGTCTTTGCCATTCGACCAACGAGCCGCACGACGCCGCGGCGTCCCTGTCCGTCCTCGGCTTGGTCGCGCCCGATGCACCCGCTGCCGATTCTACCGACGACGATTTCCTCGACTCGACCTGGCGCACGCTTCTTTGAAGGGAATTGGGCAGGCCGACGACGCGGCAGGGCCGGGATCGTTGGCGATCCGGGCCCTGCCGGGCGATTTCGAACGTCCGATAATGGGCGTTATGTTCGATTCGGGGCCCAAAAGATCGTCTTCCCTGGAAAAGCTGTAACCGTCCGGTCGCTCCCGCGGCACTACCCGGCGAAAATGATTGGCGCTCGTTGTGAGGGCGAGCAAGGACCGTGCTGCGCGAGGGGCGAACGATCATGACGGGTGCACCGACGGGGTCGACTCAGGGCGATCTGGGTTCGCTCTGGACGCTGGGCGCGGTCGGCAACTTGAGCGACGCCCAGTTGCTGGACCGATTTACCGCCCGGCGGGACCACGCGGCGGAGGCCGCGTTCGCCGCCTTGGTCGAGCGGCATGCCGCGATGGTCCTGCGGGTCTGCCGGGCGACGCTCGGCGATGACCACGACGCGCAGGATGCCTTTCAGGCGACCTTCCTCGTTCTCGTCCGCCGGGCCGGGTCCATTCGCCGCCGCGATTCGGTCGGTAGCTGGCTCCATGGCGTTGCGCGGCGCGTCGCGGCTCGGGCACGCGTCGAAGCGGCACGCCGCCGCGCGGTTGAGCGTCGTCGGGCGGAACGGTCGGAACGATGCGAGGCCGGCGCCATTGTGGAGCGCTGGCCCGACCTGCACGAAGAGCTCGACCGCCTCCCGGAACCCTACCGGGCCGTGATCATCCTCTGCTACTTCGAGGGATTGACCTGCGAGCAGGCCGCCGGCCGGCTCGGCTGGCCCATCGGCACGGTCAAGGTTCGGCTCATGCGGGCGCGTGAGCGACTCGAGTCGCGCCTGACCCGCCGGGGAATCGCCCTCTCGGCCTTGGCCGTACCGCCCGAGTCCGTGCCGGTCGCTTGGGTGCGGGCGGCGGCCGAATTCGCGGCGCCTGCCGCCGGGACGGTCTCGGCGTCAGTTGTTGCCCTTACCGAGAGGGTGGTGAAGGCCATGATCTGGGAAAAACTGAAAACAGCCGTGCTCGGCTCGGTGCTGCTGTCCGTCCTGGCCGGCGGCGCGCTGGTGTGGGCGGCAGCACACCGGGCCGCTGCTGAACCACCCAAGGACGCCCAGCGACCAAAGGTCGCCGCTCCCGCGCCGAGGGAGTCGGGACCGCTGAACGCGGAGGAGCGCAGGGCCGTCCGCGACCGCTTGAAGGCGTGGTGGGATGGCGTCCAGACCCTGTCCGTGCGTTTCGAGGAGTTCGCTCAGGACGCCCAAGGCGGTCCCGACCGAACCCGGAACGGTCATGTCGAGGAATTCGTCCTCGGCCTCGGCGACCGCCGGGCCTACCTCTTCGCCATGATCTCGCCCGAAGGCCTCGTTGCCCCCTCGATGGAGCGGCGCGAGGACGGAAAGCGATCGGCCTACCTCAGCTATAGCAGGAAGACGCCCGGCCAGCTCGCCGATGTGAACGTCGACCACCAGTCCAACACCCGCACTCGCTACGTTGGGGAGATGAACGACCTGACCTGGATGTTCCTCCCCATCGGCGATCCCACCGCGACCGCCGTGAGCAAGCCGCTGTATTCGTACCTCGATGACGGAGTCATGCTGGAACGGCTGCGCGATCCGAACGGAGGCGAGCGCTTGGTACTAACCCTCTTCCGCGCGGACTCGCCGATCCGCTACGAGCTCGATCCCGAACACGACTGGCTCCCCCGGCGGGTCGACGGGATGCACGACCTGGTTGTGACCGAGTTTGGCAAGGACGGTGGCGGGTGTTGGTTTCCCGTCGAATGGACTTCCCTGAAGCGCTGGGGAGACCAATCCGTCCCGTCGATCTCCCGGGTTATCGACCTCAAGATCAACCGGCCGATCCCGGACTCCCGATTCCAGGTTCCCAACCCGCTCCCCGACGGAGCACGGCTGTTCGACCTGTCGGATGCGCCGCGGCGATAGCCGCAGAACAGGAAGTATCTGGCCTGCTAAAATCGCTTGCGGCGGTCACATCAAAAAACCCCGCCCGCGGGGCGGAACCGCGGGCGGGGCGAGGAGAAACGAGACTTCACGAATGGCACTGAGGATGGGCCGGCTTCAGGAACCAGCGCCCCAGCTCGTCAGCGAGAACTGCGTGCCCGAGCCGAATATCTTGCTGAAGATGCTCGACACGGCCGGCGTGCTGGAGGACTGCGGAATCGTCACCGTATTCTGCTGCGGGATCACGACCGTGTTCTGCGGCGCCGGGGTCTGAGTCGGAGTCGGGGTCGAGTTACTCGCCGGGGTCACGGGGGCGGGATTGCTCGGTGGGGTGACGGGGGCCGGGGTGCTCGGCGTGCTGACGGCTGCGGCCATGACTTGTGCGGCGGGTGCTGGGGGCGTGCCGGATTCGGCCAGTTGGGTCAGGTTGTAATCGACCTCGACGTTGACATTGTTGATAGTCACGTTCTGGTTCGAGATCACCTGGCCGTTCCGGGTAGCGGTGACCTCGTAGTCCCCGGGGGCGAGTGCCAGGTCGTAGTAGCCGGCATCCTGCGTTTGGGTCGAGGCCTGGGCCCCGGTCGCGAGATTCGTGGCCTGGACGGTCACGCCGGCCTGCCCCTCGCCGGGCTCGTAGAAGTTATCGTTGTTGAGGTCGTTGTAGGCGAGGCCGATCAGTTGGGCCTGCTCGTTGGGTTTCGACGCGAAGTCGACGGTGATGATCTGGGGCCCGATATTGCTGCCGTTGGTGGTCACGATGCCGACGCCGGCGTCTTTGTACGCGTCGGCCGGGCTGACGCTCGGCTGTTGGATGTTCAAGCGGTGGCCGTCGGAGGCGACGCCCCAGTCGATGAGGAAGGCCTGCATCGCTTCCACGGGCGACGTCGAGTAGGCGTAGATGTCTTCGCCCGAGGAGCTCGTGGGCCCGTAGCCGGCGTCGCTGAGGCGCTGATTGAGGTTTTCGCCGTTGGCGCCGGTGTGCGACTGGACGCCGGTGCTGGCCTGGTATTGGCTCTGTCCCTGGGCCGCCTGACCGATCTGGTCGTTCCAGGCGAGTGGGGGCTGAACCGGTGAGGAAGCGATCGTGTTCCGCACGGCATTCAGGTCCACGTTGTAGTAGGCGATCGTCGCCGTGACGTTGGCGTCGAGGTTCGACGTGAACTTCTCAGCCGCGGCGGCCGGGTTGGTTCGGGCGAGGTTGACCAGTTCGAGCATGTAGGCTTGGTCGGCCGTCGGGCCGCTGAGGACCTCACGATTCTCAAGGCTCTCCAGTCGCAGGGTTCGCCGGTGGTTGCGCCGAGTCATGAGGACCTCCGTGCCTATATGCAAGCGCCCGGAAGGGCGGTAGTTCTCGGATCGACCTTCTCCGACCGTGAAGAAGGCAATGTCGGGGCTTCGCCGATCCGACTTGAATTTCTTTTTCAAGGTGGGCTTGACATTGCGTCGGCGAGGCGAGCAGTGAAAAAGCAAGAGGCGTGCCAGACGGTGCCAGAATGTTCGAGCTCACGTGTTTTTTTCCCGAGGCGGCGGATTTGAAAGAGCTTAAATCGTTCGCCCCGCGCGCGGGCTCGACAGTACCCTCTTTCCTTGATCCGACCGACCGCTACAATCACTCCCCCGCTCGGCAAGGCGAACTTACAAAGGGGTCGTTTTTACAACGGATCGACACACGTCGGTCTCCCCGAAACTTTGTTGAAGTTTCGGGTTACGTCTGCCGAGACGGTTGGGTGAGTCGAGCGTGCCGGAGCGGACGCAGGGGTGGTTCGCGCTGTAGCGTCCGTCCGATCCACCGGCGCGGGCCAGGGCCCCTTGCGAGGTCGGAACGATCGGGATAGCCTGAGACTGCCGGCTGGGCCGGGAACGCCATCATCCCGGCTTGCAACGGTTGGAGTGGGTGCTCGGAACGCTCCGACACGATCGGCCGAAATCAACCCGTGGAGAGCGCTCGAATGTCCGCTGCCGATGACGCAACGAAGCTGGTATCCCGAGCGGAAACGGCCGGCGAGCTCTCCAGCGCCGCCGCGGCCAACATCCGGCGGTGGCTCGGCGAGCCCCCTTTCGCGCGGTATCGCGAGCGCCTCATCCGTGATCTCGAAGCGGGGCGCTGGCGCGAGCTTGACGACGCCTTTTACACCATCCTCGAGTTCGGCACCGGGGGTCGCCGGGGGAAGATGTACCCGGTCGGCACCAACGTCCTCAACGAGCGGACCATCGGTGAGAGCGCCCGGGGCCTGGCCGACTACATCACCGCACGGAAGGGGGAGAGCGCGCCGCGATCCTGCGTGATCGCCCGCGACACGCGGCACAACTCACCCGAGTTCGCGGCCCTTTGCGCCGGCGTGTTGGCCGCCGCCGGCTTCAAGGTCTACCTGTTCCCCGAGCCGCGATCGACCCCCCTGCTCTCGTTCGCCGTGCGCCACCTGCATTGTGATGCCGGGATCATGATCACCGCGTCGCACAACCCGCCCTCGGACAACGGCTTCAAGTGCTACGGGGCGAGCGGCGGCCAGGTCATTCCGCCCGACGACCAAGGGATCATCGCCTGCGTCATGGCCGCATCCGACCGCGAGATCCCCCAAAAGCCGCTCCAGGAGGGCCTGGACGACGGCTCGATCGTGCTCGCCGGGTCCGAGGTTGACAGCGCTTACATTGCCGCGGTCGTCGGTGAGTCGGTCAGCGAGGCGCGCGACCTCTCCATCGTGTATACGCCGATGCACGGCGTGGGCGAAACGTCCGTCGCCGCGGCACTGCTGGCGGCGGGCTTCTCGCGCGTCAATATCCTCGCCTCCCAGCGCACGCCCAGCGGAGATTTTCCGAACGTTCCCGGTCACGTCTCGAACCCCGAGATTCCCAAGACGCTCGACGCCGCCGTCGCCGAAGCGAAGGCCACCTGGGCCGAGCTCGTGCTTGCCAGCGACCCTGACGCAGACCGCATTGGCGTCGCCGTCCCGATCACGGGCGATCCAAGCGGGGAATGGACGACCTTGACGGGCAACCAGATCGGCGTCCTGCTCGCCGCTTTCGTGATGAAGGAGAGCGAGGCCCGGGGTCTGCTGCGGTCGGATCATTACCTGGTCACGACGCTCGTCTCGACGGAAATGGCGCGGGCCCTGGCTCAGCGCGAGGGAATTCGGGTCGAGGACGATCTGCTGGTCGGGTTCAAGTGGATCGCCGAGCGCATCGACCAGGCGGGGCCGGCGGGGTTCCTGTTCGGCTTCGAAGAATCGCACGGATACCTCAAGGGAACGCACGTCCGCGACAAGGACGCCGCCGTCGCCGCGCTGCTGTTCGCCGAGCTGGCCGCGACGGTCAAGGACCGCAAGCAGACGGTGCTGGAGTACCTGGACGACCTCTACATCGACGTCGGCCACCACGACGAGCGCCTGATCAACAAGACGCTCGAAGGCCGGGAGGGGGTGGCCCAGATCCAGACCCTGATGACCGCGTTCCGTTCCCGTCCTCCCACGACGGTCGCGGGCCTCGCGGTCTCGGAGGTTTTCGACTACGGGGCACATGAGGTTCGCCCTGTCACCGCCGCAGGCGACGTGCGGCCCCTCCCCTCCCCTTCGGGCGACCTGCTGATCTTCCAGACCGCCGCGCCGGGGACGCGCTTCGCCGTGCGACCCTCTGGGACCGAACCCAAGATCAAGTTCTATTTGTTCGTTCGGACCGAGGCGCGCAGCCCCGCGCACCTGGCGGAAGCGAAGGCGGAGACGGCGCGACGGCTTGACGCGATGGCCCGCGACATCGAACAATTCATCGCAACGGCCCTCGGAAAAGCCGGCTAACGTCCGGCCGTCCAAGGCCCCCATCCAAACGAGGATCTGCCGGGGAGGGACCCCGCGAGGGACGCATGTCCGACGTACCGACCAACGCTGCCACCGGTCCCGCCGAAAAAGTTCGCCAGTTCCCGACGACGTCCGGCGTCTACCTGATGAAGGATTCCCAGGGGCGTGTCGTCTACGTCGGCAAGGCCAAGAACCTGCGC